>NZ_JBFAXL010000001.1:0-475680 GCF_040680795.1 Streptomyces sp. NPDC051976 | reverse complement strand
ACCGACAAGGGCTGGACGCGCGGCCTCGATGACATCCTGCGGCGCTGTGCGGAGACCGTCGAGCTCGGCGGCACGCAGATCATGTTCCAGGGCGGGCACCACCCCGATTACGGGGTGGAGTACTACGAGGAGCACTTCGCGGCGATCAAGGCCGCCTACCCGCAGTTGGTGATCCACTCGCTGGGTGCCTCCGAGGTCGACCACATGGCGCGGATCTCCGGGGTGAGCGCGGAAGAGGCGATCCGCCGGATCCACGCGGCGGGTCTGGACTCGTTCGCGGGTGCGGGGGCGGAGCTGCTGCCGGAGCGGCCGCGCAAGGCCATCGCCCCGCTGAAGGAGTCGGGTGAGCGGTGGCTGGAGATCATGGAGACCGCCCACCGGCTGGGGGTGGAGTCCACCTCCACGATGCTGATGGGTACCGGAGAGACCAATGCCGAGCGGATCGAGCACCTGCGGATGATCCGTGACGTGCAGGACCGTACCGGTGGTTTCCGGGCGTTCATCCCGTACACGTACCAGCCGGAGAACAACCATCTGAAGGGCCAGACGCAGGCCACGCTCTTCGAGTACCTGCGGATGATCGCCATCGCGCGGCTGTTCCTGGACAACGTCGCGCACATCCAGGGTTCCTGGCTGACCACCGGCAAGGAGGTCGGCCAGCTCTCGCTGCACTACGGCGCCGACGACCTGGGCTCGGTGATGCTGGAGGAGAACGTGGTGTCCTCCGCCGGTGCGAAGCACCGCTCCAACCGGATGGAGCTGATCCATCTCATCCGGGCGGCCGGCCGGGTACCCGCCCAGCGCGCCACCACCTATGAGCACCTGGTCGTCCACGACGACCCGGCCAACGACCCGGTCAACGACCACGTCGTCTCCCACCTGTCCTCCACCGCCATCGAAGGCGGCACCGCGCATCCGGAGCTGAAGCTGCTCGACGCCCGCTGACACCGGGCCCGTGGCCGTGCGCGATCATGGGGGCATGCTGACCCTTCACGTGGCCCCCTTCCTCCGGCTGACCGTCGAGGGCGAGGCGGCCCACGACGGCGCCGTGGTCGTCGACGGGGCCCGGGTGATCGCGGTGGGCCCCATGGACGAGCTGGCCGCGGCGCATCCGGACGCCCGGGTACGCCGCTGGCGGGGCACCATCGGGCCCGGCCTGGTCGCGGACGGCGTCAGGACGCTGCTGGAAGAGACGTACCACGACGACCCGCAGGACCCCGAACGCCCGCGGGACCGGGCCGAGTCGGTCCGGCGCGGCATCCACGGGCTGCTGCAGCGCGGGGTCACCGGCGTCGTCGACGACCTCACCGACCCCGCGGTCCGCGCGGCCGTGGACCGCAGCGGCCTGGTACGGGTCTGGCCGGGCGCCGCCTCCCCGGGGCTCGCGGCGGGCGGCCGCGCCGACCTCGCGGTCTTCGACGGCGACGGCGGATGCGTGGCGACCGTACTCGGCGGCCGTCTGGTGCACCGCCGGGCCTAGGGCCTGTCCGCAACGTCTCGTCCGGTCGGCATCTCGGGCCGGGCGCCGGGCCGTACGGCGGGCGCAATAGGCTGGGGTCCGTGACGCGAGCATCCCTGGACAAGCAGCCGCACGAAGTCGCCGCGATGTTCGACGACGTGGCGGCCAAGTACGACCTCACCAACGACGTGCTGTCGCTGGGCCAGACCCGGCTGTGGCGCAGGGCCGTCGCGCAGGCGCTGGATGTGCGGGCGGGCGAGCGGGTGCTGGACCTCGGCGCCGGTACGGGCACCTCGTCACTGCCGTTCGCCGCCGCGGGCGCTTCCGTCGTCCCGTGCGACTTCTCCCTCGGCATGCTGCGCGAGGGCAAGAAGCGCCACCCCGAACTGCCGCTGACCGCCGGTGACGCGACCCGGCTGCCGTTCGCCGACGGCGTCTTCGACGCGGTGACGATCTCCTTCGCGCTGCGCAATGTGCACGACACCGACGCGGCGCTGCGCGAGATGCGGCGGGTGACCCGGCCCGGCGGGCGGCTGGTGATCTGCGAGTTCAGCCACCCCAGCATCCGGCCGCTGCGCACGGTCTACACCGAGTACCTGATGCGCGCGCTGCCGCCGGTCGCCACCAAGGTGAGCAGCAACCCGGACGCGTATGTCTACCTCGCCGAGTCCATCCGCGCCTGGCCCGACCAGAAGGCGCTGGCCGGACGGCTGCAGGGCGCGGGCTGGAAGGGCGTGGCCTGGCGCAATCTGACCGGCGGCATCGTGGCACTGCACCGGGGCACGAACAGCTAACGGCGCCGCCGTTCCGGGCGGCGGGCGGGAACCACCGCACTAAGGTGCGGTGTCTGCGCGGAGGAGGTCCTCCGTACGGGCGTTTTTTTCCGCCCCCCAGCGTCCCCGAACTCCCGGAGTGGCACGTGCCCTTCTGCCCCGCCTGCGGTGACCAGGCTCCCGACGACGCGCGCTTCTGCATGCGCTGCGGCAAGGAGCTGACCGCGCTGCCGCCGAAGCCGGAGCAGTCCCCGGCGGCGCCGCCCGCCGAAGCCCCACCCGTATCCGCCCCGCCTCCGCCGGCCGCCCCGCCTCCGCCCGCCGTGCCGCCCGTCCCGGCGTACGGTCCCGGGCCGGCCGCCCCGGTGGCACCGTCGCCGGCCGCGCTCTTCGTACGGCGGGTGTTCTCCGGGCCGTGGGAGTGGGCGGCGGGCACCGCGGGGGCCGCCGCGGCGGTCATCCTGGGGCTCGCGCTGGTCATCGCGGTGTGGACGCAGGGCACCAGCGAGGCGTCGGACGCGGGCTTCCTGACCCGGGCCCGGGTGGCGCTGGCCGTGCTCGTCCAGGGCCTCGGCAGCAGCCTGCACCTGAGCGAGATCGACACCTTCTCCCACAGCACGGCCCTCGGCGAACCGGGCGGCGATCTGGTCTCCGGCTCCGACGGGGTCTCCGACTACGTCAGTACGTCCACCACGACCCTGTCCGGCTGGGTGCTGACCGCCACCGCGCTGTGGGTGGTGACCCTGATCCTGGTGCTGCGCCGCACACGGCGGCAGCAGACGGGGCCCGAGGCGGCGGTACGGGTGGCGCTGCTGTGCGCGGTGGCCGCGGGCGTGCTCGCGGCGGCCGCCCAGCCGCGCGTGGGCAGCAACGCGGTCGCCACCAGCCCGCTGGCCACCGCCCTGTGGACCTTCGTGATCAGCCTGGTGACGGCGCTGCTGGCGCTGCCCGACCCTCGGGTCCGCCCCTGGCTCGACGCCCGGCCGGGCGTCGCCACCGCGCTGCGTGCGCTGCGTACCGCCGCCACCGCCCTGCTCGTCACCGTCGCCTTCGCGGGAGTCGTGGTCTTCTCGGTGGCGGCGTACCACTACGACGACGTCTCCGGCTGGGGGCTGGCCGGCGTCGCGCTGCTGCTGCCCAACCTCGGTGCGGCCGGGCTGAATCTGAGCTGGGGCGGGCCCTCCCACATCAGCGACAGCCTGGCGGCGGGGGAGGGACCGCACATCAGTTTCGGACTGACCGATCTCAGCCATGTGTGGAGCGCGTGGTCGGTGGCCGCGGTCGTCGCGGGCGGTGTGCTGAGCGCACTGGTGATCGGGCTGCTCGCGGTGCGGCGCTCCGGCGACCGCGCCGAACAGCTCATGGTGGCGGGGCTGTTCACCGCGCTGTTCGTCCTGCTGATCGCCGTCGGCGGCGCGGGCAGCGACGGCAGTTCCCGCTACGGAGCGGACGAACAGCGCACGCACAGCCACGCCTCCGCCTCGTCGTCGGTGCCGGAGGCGCTGCTCTTCGGGCTGCTCTGGTCGTTCGGCGGCGTGCTCGCCGTGCCGTACGCGGCAAGGGCGTTGGGCCGCGAGCGGCTGCTGGCGGGCGCCGCGCCGTACCCTCCTGTTCCGGCCACCGGCACCCCGCCCGTACCCGGGCAACCTCCCGCGCCGCGGGCGGCGTCCGATCAGGAGACCGTGTTCGACCTCGGAATCGTGCAGCCGGACCGGTTGGGCAAGGCGCGTCCCACCGACGAGCCGGACGCCTGACGGCACGCGCGGGGGGAGGAGTGAACGGCCGGAAGGCGGCGCTACCGAGAGCCGCTGCCGGGCCGCGCCCGGCTCCCTCATAGACTCGGTGGAGAGCAGCCGAGCAGCCGCGCATCCCCTCGCCGAAACGGGAGAGCCCACCGTGACCGACACCGCCCTGTCCGAGTACAGCGCCGACGTGATCGTCGTCGGCGCCGGGCCCGCCGGCTCGACGACCGCGTACTACCTGGCCAAGGCCGGACTCGACGTCCTGCTGCTGGAGAAGACCGCGTTCCCGCGCGAGAAGGTGTGCGGCGACGGCCTGACACCGCGCGCCACCAAGCAGCTCGTCGCCATGGGGATCGACATCTCCGAGGAGGCGGGCTGGCTGCGCAACAAGGGCCTGCGCATCATCAGCGGCGGGGTGCGGCTCCAGCTCGACTGGCCGGACCTGGCGGCGTATCCGAACTACGGCCTGGTCCGCAAGCGCGAGGACTTCGACGAACTCCTCGCCCAGCAGGCCGTGAAGGCCGGAGCGCGGCTCTACGAGCGGTGCAACGTCAGCGGCGCGCTGACCGATCCGCGTACCGGCCACGTGACCGGTGTCGAGGCGAAGCTCGGCGAGGAGAAGAAGCCCGCCGTCTTCCACGCCCCGCTGGTGGTCGCCGCCGACGGCAACTCCACCCGGCTGTCGCTGTCGATGGGCCTGCACCGCCGCGAGGACCGCCCGATGGGCGTCGCGGTCCGCACGTACTTCACCTCGCCCCGGCACGACGACGACTACCTGGAGTCGTGGCTGGAGCTGTGGGACCGGCGCGGCGCCACCGACCGCCTGCTGCCCGGCTACGGCTGGATCTTCGGCATGGGCGACGGCACGTCCAACGTGGGCCTGGGCATCCTCAACTCCTCCGCCGCGTTCCGCGAGCTGGACTGGCGCGAGGTGCTCAAGGCGTGGTGCGCCTCGATGCCCGAGGACTGGGGTTACACCCCGGAGCACATGACGCACCCGATCCGCGGTGCCGCGCTGCCGATGGCCTTCAACCGCCAGCCGCACTACACCAAGGGCCTGCTGCTGGTCGGCGACGCGGGCGGCCTCGTCAACCCGTTCAACGGCGAGGGCATCGCCTATGCGATGGAGTCCGGCCAGATCGCCGCCGACGTCATCACCCAGGCCCACGCCCGCGCCACCCCCGGCCAGCGCGAACTGGCGCTGCAGAACTACCCGCGCATCCTCAAGGACACCTACGGCGGCTACTACACGCTCGGCCGCGCCTTCGTGAAGCTGATCGGCAACCCGAAGGTGCTGCAGCTGGCCACCCAGCGCGGTCTCACCCACCCGATGCTGATGCGCTTCTGCCTCAAGCTCCTCGCCAACCTCACCGACCCCACGGGCGGCGACGCGATGGACCGGGTGATCAACGGCCTGACCAAGATCACCCCGAGCGCGTGAGCGAGGCGGAGGGGCCGCGCAGCCGCGAGGAGCGCAAGCGCGACGCGCTGCACCGGCTGGAGCACGACCCGGACGTGTGGGTGGCCACCGCCGACCCGCAGGGCGTGCCGTGCCTGATGCCGCTGTTCTTCTGGTGGGACGGGTCGTTCCTCTGGCTGTCGACCCGGCCGACCAACCCGAGCGGCGCCAACATGGCCGGTACGGGGACGGCGCTGCTGTGCCTGGGGACGACCAGGGACGTGGTGCACATCGAGGGCGCCGTGACGGCGTTCACCGCCGGGGAGCTGCCGGAGGGCGTCGCCGACGCGTTCACGGCGAAGGGCGACTGGGACCCGCGGGAGTCACCGCAGCGGTACGACTGGTACCGCGTGGAGCCGCGGGCGCTGCGCGCCTGGGGGACCGTCCCCGAGCTGGCCGGCCGGCTGTTGATGCGCGACGGGCAGTGGCTGGTCTGAGCCGCCCGTGAGCCGTCCCTGACCCATCCGTGAACCATCCGTACGCGAAGGCCGCCGTCGACTCCGCAGAAGTCGCGGCGGCCTTTCCGGTACGGCGGGGTCAGAGGACCCGGACCGCCCAGTCGGGCATGTAGTCGGCGAGCTGGTGGATCGCGACCGGTGTGGACGGGTTCGCCGCGTCCAGGTACTGGCCGTCGCCTATGAAGACGCCCACGTGGTAGGCGCTGCCCTCGCCACCCCAGAAGATGAGGTCGCCGGGCTGGAGGTTGCTGATCGAGACGGGGGTGCCGACCGTGGACTGCTCCTGGGAGGTCCGCGGCAGGCTGACACCGACGGTCTGGAAGGCGACCTGGGTGAGACCGGAGCAGTCGTACGAGTCCGGGCCGGTGGCGCCGTACACGTAGGGCTTGCCGAGCTGCGACTTCAGGAACGAGATCAGCTTGGCGGCGCTGCCGGTGGCCGAGGACGGGGCGGCACTGGTGGTGCTGCTCGGGCTCGGCGCCGGGGACGGGGTGGCGGCTGCCAGCTTGGTCCGCTCAGCTGAGCGGGAGGCGGCCTGGGCGGCCACCGCGCGCTCATGTGCGGCCTTCGCCGCGGCGGCGGCCTTGAGCTCGGCGGCCTTCTTCTTCGCGGCCGCGGCCTTCGCCGCCGCGAGGGCGGACTTCTGCCGGGCGTCCTGGAGAGCGAAGAACTCCGCGTCGCGGGTGATCGCGGTGGCGGCCTGCTGCCCGGTGACCGAAGTGGTCAAAGTGGCGGCCCGTGCGGCGGTAGTTGCCGCGGGGGCGACGGAGGAGGAGTCCTTCGCCGAGGCACCGTGCGAGTTGTCGGCGAGGGCCGGGGCGGCCGCACCGCACAGGGCGATCGCGCTGACGACGCCGCCGACGAGTCCGGCCTTGCGCGCCCAGGTGGCGTTCGCAGGAGCGGCGTGCCGTCGGCGGCCTGTATGTGTGGCGGACGCGGTGGTCCGCTGCTTGTTCGGGGACATGGCTCTTTGGCTATCAGGAATGAATGGTTCCGTTCAACAAAGGTGGGATGCGCCACAGTTGACGTGCTCACGGCCTGAATGACCCGTTTGGGATCTTGGTCCGAGGTCGGATTGCCCCGCTATCAGATGAGCGGTTACTTATGCGCTCGTGCGCGCGTTCACGCACGCGATCCGCCCGGGATTCCGGGCTTCGCGGGCTCTTTCGATGGACCGCGGGCGCGCTATCACGACGTATCGTCCAGCACCAATTTGCATCGCTGGGTAGTCGCTTGATAATGCAAGGAACCCGCTGACCTGCCACAACAGTGCTGGTTGTGCACGGAAGTCACCCTTTGCAACCGTTCCGCCACATGATCACCGCTCATCAGCCTTCATGATCATTCGCCAGGTGGTGGAGATCACAAAGGTCGTGAGCCACCCCGTGTCGCAGATCACAGACCGGGAGGCATAGGATGCAGGCGGCTTGGGCTTGTGAACTGCCTCACATAGACACGATCTTCGTGCTCCGGTGGGCACCACAGGTCGTAGTCGGGTCTCCGCTTTCCGTAGCGGAAGGCCACGCAGTCACTGGCGACTGGAACAGGAAGGAGCGGGGGACGGTGAATGCCTACGCGCCCATCCTCGTGCTGGGAGGCCTCGCGGCCGGCTTCGCGATCTTCTCCGTTGTGATGGCCTCGATCATCGGGCCCAAACGGTACAACCGCGCCAAACTGGAAGCATATGAGTGCGGCATCGAGCCCACACCGCAGCCCGTCGGCGGCGGTCGCTTCCCGATCAAGTACTACCTGACGGCGATGCTGTTCATCGTCTTCGACATCGAGATCGTCTTCCTCTACCCCTGGGCCGTCACGTTCGACCGCCTGGGGATGTTCGGGCTCGTCGAGATGCTCCTCTTCGTGCTCACCGTCTTCGTCGCCTACGCGTATGTGTGGCGGCGCGGCGGCCTGGAATGGGACTAGGGAACCGAGGGGACCGGGAGCCAACGCATGGGTATCGAAGAGAAACTGCCGAGCGGATTCCTGCTCACGACGGTGGAGTCCGCGGCCGGCTGGGTACGTAAGGCGTCGGTCTTCCCCGCCACCTTCGGCCTCGCCTGCTGCGCCATCGAGATGATGACCGCGGGCGCCGGGCGGTACGACATGGCCCGGTTCGGCATGGAGGTCTTCCGCGGATCGCCGCGCCAGGCCGACCTGATGATCGTGGCGGGCCGGGTCAGCCAGAAGATGGCGCCGGTGCTGCGGCAGGTCTACGACCAGATGCCGAACCCCAAGTGGGTCATCTCGATGGGCGTCTGCGCCTCCAGCGGCGGGATGTTCAACAACTACGCGATCGTGCAGGGCGTCGACCACATCGTGCCGGTCGACATCTACCTGCCCGGCTGCCCGCCGCGGCCCGAGATGCTGCTGGACGCGATCCTCAAGCTGCACGAGAAGATCCAGCACTCCAAGCTCGGCGTGAACCGCGAGGAAGCCGCCCGCGAGGCGGAGGAGGCGGCCCGCAAGGCGCTCCCGCTGATCGAGATGAAGGGGCTGCTCCGGTGAGTGAGCCACAGGACAACGGCAACGGCGGTGTCCCCGCCCAGCGTGACGACGCCGTCGGCGAGGTCATCGGGGTGCGCAAGGGCATGTTCGGCGCCAACAACGGCGGCGACACCTCCGGTTACGGCGGCCTGGTCCGTACCGTACGGCTGCCCGGCGCCAGCTCCCGGCCGTACGGCGGCACCTTCGACGAGACCGCGGACGAGCTGGAGGGCGCGCTGGAGGAGCAGGGCCTGCCCCCGGCCGACGCCATCGAGAAGACCGTGGTCGACCGCGACGAGCTGACCTTCCACATCGCCCGCGAGCACCTGGTGCGCGTCGCCAGGACGCTGCGCGACGACCCGGCGCTCCGCTTCGAGCTGTGCCTGGGTGTGAGCGGTGTGCACTACCCCGGCGAGACCGGACGCGAGCTGCACGCCGTCTACCACCTGCGGTCGATCACCCACACCCGGCTGATCCGGCTGGAGGTGAGCGCCCCCGACTCCGATCCGCACATCCCGTCGCTCGTCTCCGTCTACCCGACGAACGACTGGCACGAGCGCGAGACGTACGACTTCTTCGGCATCGTCTTCGACGGCCACCCGGCGCTCACCCGGATCATGATGCCGGACGACTGGCCGGGCCACCCGCAGCGCAAGGACTACCCGCTCGGCGGCATCCCCGTCGAGTACAAGGGTGCCCAGATCCCGGCTCCCGACCAGCGGAGGTCGTACAGCTAATGAGCACACACCACGCCCCCGCGCAGGCCGAGGAGCGCGAGACCACCGAGGGACGGGTCTTCACCGTCACCGGCGGCGACTGGGACGAGCTCGCCGAGACCGTCTCCAAGGCGGACGACGAGCGGATCATCGTCAACATGGGGCCGCAGCACCCCTCCACGCACGGCGTGCTCCGGCTGATCCTGGAGATCGACGGCGAGACGGTCACCGAGGCGCGGTCCGGTATCGGCTACCTGCACACCGGTATCGAGAAGAACATGGAGTTCAGGACCTGGGTCCAGGGCTCCACCTTCGTGACGCGCATGGACTACCTGACGCCGCTGTTCAACGAGACCGCGTACTGCCTGGCCGTCGAGAAGCTGCTCGGCGTCACCGAGCAGGTGCCGGACCGGGCCAGCGTCATCCGCGTGCTGCTGATGGAGCTCAACCGGATCTCCTCCCACCTGGTCTGCATCGCGACCGGCGGCATGGAGCTCGGCGCGACCACGATCATGATCTACGGGTTCCGCGACCGCGAGATGATCCTGGACATCCTGGAGCTGATCACCGGCCTGCGGATGAACCACGCGTACGTCCGCGTCGGCGGCCTCGCCCAGGACCTGCCGCCCGGCGCGGTCGACCAGGTGCGCGAGTTCGTCAAGAAGATGCGCAAGAACCTCCCGGAGTACGACAAGCTCGCCACCGGCAACCCGATCTTCAAGGGCCGGATGCAGGAGGTCGGCTACCTGGACCTCGCGGGCTGCATGGCGCTCGGCGCCACCGGCCCGATCCTGCGGGCCGCCGGACTCCCGCACGACCTGCGCAAGTCGAACCCGTACTGCGGTTACGAGAACTACGAGTTCGAGGTGCCGACCGCCGACACCTGCGACTCCTACGGCCGGTTCCTGGTGCGGCTGGAAGAGATGCACCAGAGCCTGCGGATCGTCGAGCAGTGCCTGGACCGGCTCGCGCCCGGCCCGGTGATGGTCGAGGACAAGAAGATCGCCTGGCCCGCGCAGCTCGCGCTGGGCCCCGACGGCCTCGGCAACTCGCTCGACCACATCAAGAAGATCATGGGCACCTCGATGGAGGCCCTCATCCACCACTTCAAGCTGGTGACCGAGGGCTTCCGGGTGCCGCAGGGCCAGGCGTACGTGGCGGTCGAGTCGGCCAAGGGCGAGCTGGGCGTGCACGCGGTCAGCGACGGCGGCACCCGCCCGTTCCGGGTCCACTTCCGCGACCCCTCCTTCACCAATCTCCAGTCCATGGCGGCGATGTGCGAGGGCGGCCAGGTCGCCGACGTCATCGTCGCGGTGGCGTCCATCGACCCCGTGATGGGAGGCGTCGACCGATGACTGACGTGTCTTTGGGCATCCCGCAGATGCCCGCACCCGACTTCCCGGCCGATGTGCGCGCCCGGCTGGAGGCCGACGCCAAGGAGGTGATCGCCCGCTACCCCGGAGCGCGCAGCGCCCTGCTGCCGCTGCTGCACCTGGTGCAGTCCGAGGAGGGCCATGTCACCCGGACCGGCATCAGGTTCTGCGCCGAGATGCTGGATCTGACCACCGCCGAGGTCACCGCGGTCTCGACCTTCTACACCATGTACCGGCGCAAGCCGAGCGGTGACTACCAGGTCGGCGTCTGCACCAACACGCTCTGCGCGGTGATGGGCGGCGACGCCATCTTCGACGAGCTCAAGACGCACCTCGGCGTCGGCAACGACGAGACCACCGCCGACGGCAAGGTCACCCTCGAGCACATCGAGTGCAACGCGGCCTGCGACTTCGCGCCGGTGGTGATGGTGAACTGGGAGTTCTTCGACAACCAGACCCCCGAGTCCGCCAAGCAGCTCGTCGACGACCTGATCGCGGGCCGCGAGGTGCACCCGACCCGGGGCGCGCCGCTGTGCACGTACAAGGAGACGGCCCGCATCCTCGCCGGGTTCCCCGACGAGCGCCCCGGCGCGGTCGAGGCGAGCGGCGGCGCGGGCCCCGCGTCATTGACCGGACTGCGGCTGCACAAGGGCGAGATCCCCGCCCGGGTCGTCACCCAGCGCGCCGAGCCGACCCAGGAGGAAAGCGAGTGATGACCGTGGACTCGGCGGAGAAGCTGCTCGCCCCCGTGCTGTCGGCCTTCTGGGACGACCCGCAGTCGTGGACGCTGCAGACCTACCGCAGGCACGAGGGCTACCAGGGCCTGGCCAAGGCCCTCGCGATGGCCCCCGACGACGTGATCGCGTACGTGAAGGACTCCGGTCTGCGCGGTCGCGGCGGCGCCGGCTTCCCCACCGGGATGAAGTGGCAGTTCATCCCGCAGGGCGACGGCAAGCCGCACTACCTGGTGGTCAACGCCGACGAATCCGAGCCCGGGACCTGCAAGGACATCCCGCTGCTCTTCGCCAACCCGCACTCCCTCATCGAGGGCATGGTGATCGCCTGCTACGCGATCCGCTCCAGCCACGCCTTCATCTACCTCCGCGGTGAGACCGTCCCGGTGCTGCGCAGGCTGCACGAGGCCGTCCGCGAGGCCTACGCGGCCGGCTACCTCGGCAAGAACATCCAGGGCAGCGGCTTCGACCTGGAGCTGACGGTGCACGCCGGCGCCGGCGCGTACATCTGCGGTGAGGAGACCGCGCTGCTGGACTCCCTGGAGGGGCGCCGCGGCCAGCCCAGGCTCCGCCCGCCGTTCCCCGCCGTCGAGGGGCTCTACGCCTGCCCCACTGTGGTGAACAACGTGGAGTCGATCGCCTCGGTTCCCGCGATCATGCAGCGGGGCAAGGACTGGTTCAAGGCGATGGGCTCCGAGAAGTCCCCGGGCTTCACGCTCTACTCGCTCTCCGGCCATGTCGCCCGCCCCGGCCAGTACGAGGCGCCGCTCGGCATCACCCTGCGGCAGCTCCTCGACATGGGCGGCGGCATGCGCCCCGGCCACCGGCTGAAGTTCTGGACCCCGGGCGGCTCCTCCACCCCGATGTTCACCGACGAGCACCTCGACGTGCCGCTGGACTACGAGGGCGTCGGCGCCGCCGGATCGATGCTCGGCACCAAGGCACTGCAGTGCTTCGACGAGACGACCTGCGTGGTGCGGGCGGTCACCCGCTGGACCGAGTTCTACGCCCATGAGTCGTGCGGCAAGTGCACGCCGTGCCGTGAGGGCACCTACTGGCTGGTCCAGCTGCTCCGCGACATCGAGGCAGGCAAGGGCCGGCTGTCCGACCTGGACAAGCTCAACGACATCGCCGACAACATCAACGGCAAGTCCTTCTGCGCGCTGGGCGACGGCGCCGCCGCCCCGATCTTCTCCTCCCTGAAGTACTTCCGCGCGGAGTACGAGGAGCACATCGAAGGCAAGGGCTGCCCCTTCGACCCGGCCCGCTCCACCGCCTGGGCCGACAAGTCCCGTACGGAGGCCCACGCGTGACTGTCACTACCAGCGCACCCTCCGGGGGAGGCGGGACCGCGCAGCCGCCGGAGGACCTGATCTCCGTGCAGATCGACGGCATCGCGGTCTCCGTCCCCAAGGGGACGCTCGTGATCCGGGCCGCCGAACTGCTCGGCATCGAGATCCCGCGGTTCTGCGACCACCCGCTGCTCGACCCGGCCGGTGCCTGCCGCCAGTGCATCGTCGAGGTCGAGGGCCAGCGCAAGCCGGTCGCGTCCTGCACGATCACCTGCACCGACGGCATGGTCGTCCGCACCCAGCTCTCCTCGCCGGTGGCCGAGAAGGCGCAGCGCGGCGTGATGGAGCTGCTGCTGATCAACCACCCGCTGGACTGCCCGGTCTGCGACAAGGGCGGTGAGTGCCCGCTGCAGAACCAGGCGATGCAGGTCGGCGACCCCGACTCGCGCTTCGAGGGCCGCAAGCGCACCTACGAGAAGCCGGTGCCGATCTCCACCCAGGTGCTGCTGGACCGCGAGCGCTGCGTGCTCTGCGCGCGCTGCACCCGGTTCAGCAACCAGGTGGCGGGCGACCCGATGATCGAGCTGCTGGAGCGCGGCGCGCTGCAGCAGGTGGGCACCGGTGAGGGCGACCCGTTCGAGTCGTACTTCTCCGGCAACACCATCCAGATCTGCCCGGTGGGCGCGCTCACCTCGGCCGCGTACCGCTTCCGCTCCCGGCCGTTCGACCTGGTGTCGTCGCCGTCGGTGTGCGAGCACTGCGCGGGCGGCTGCGCGACCCGTACCGACCACCGGCGCGGCAAGGTCATGCGGCGGCTGGCCGCCGACGACCCGCAGGTCAACGAGGAGTGGATCTGCGACAAGGGCCGCTTCGGCTTCCGCTACGCGCAGCGCCCCGAGCGGCTGACCCACCCGCTGGTCCGCGACGCCGACGGCGAGCTGGTCGCCGCGAGCTGGCCCGAGGCGCTCGCCGCCGCCGCGGCCGGACTCGCCGCGGCCCACGGCCGCTCCGCGGTACTGCCCGGCGGGCGGCTCACCGTCGAGGACGCCTACGCGTACGCGAAGTTCGCCCGGGTCGTGCTCGGCACCAACGACGTGGACTTCAGGGCCCGCGCCCACTCCGCCGAGGAGGCCGACTTCCTGGCCGCCACGGTGGCCGGACGCGGACGCGACCTGACCGGCACCGGCGTCACGTACACCGCGCTGGAGAAGGCACCAGCGGTGCTGCTGGCCGGGCTGGAGGCCGAGGAGGAGGCCCCCGGGGTCTTCCTGCGGCTGCGCAAGGCCCACCGCAAGCACAAGCAGCAGACCTACGCGCTGGCCACCCACACCACCCGCGGCCTGGAGAAGGCGGGCGGCGTGCTGCTGCCCGCCGCGCCCGGCACCGAGGGCGAGTGGCTGGACGCGCTGGCCGGCGGAGTCGGCCTGGACGCCACCGGGCAGCGGGCCGCCGAGGCGCTGCGCGCCGAGGGCGCCGTGATCCTGGTCGGCGAGCGGCTGGCGGCGGTCCCCGGCGGGCTCACCGCCGTGGTCCGGCTGGCCACGGCCACCGGCGCCACCCTGGCGTGGATCCCGCGCCGGGCGGGCGAGCGCGGCGCGGTCGAGGCGGGCGCCCTGCCGGGGCTGCTGCCCGGCGGCCGCCCGGTCACCGACCCGCGGGCCCGTACCGAGGTCGCCGGAGTCTGGGGCCTGCCCGAACTGCCGCACCGCTTCGGCCGGGACACCGGCCAGATCATCGAGGCCGCGGCGGCCGGAGAGCTGGCCGCGCTGGTCGTCGGCGGCGTCGAGGTCGCCGACCTGCCGGACCCGGCCCGTGCCCGCGAGGCGCTGGACGCGGTCGGCTTCCTGGTCAGCCTGGAGCAGCGGCCCAGCGAGGTCACCGAGCGCGCCGACGTGGTGCTGCCGGTGGCCGCGGTCGCCGAGAAGGCGGGCACCTTCCTCAACTGGGAGGGCCGCGCCCGGCTGTTCGAGGCCGCGATCAAGCCCGACCAGGCCGTCAACCGGCACCAGCTGCCGGACTCCCGGGTGCTGACCATGCTCGCCGACGCGCTCGACGTGTCCCTGGGCCTGGCCGACGTACGCTCCGCGCGCGCCGAACTCGACCGGCTGGTGGGCCCGTCCGAGGCGGGCGGCTGGTCGGGACCGTTCGGCAGCCCGCCGCTGGAGAGCGCGGTGCCGCTGCCGCGGCCCGCCGAGGGCGAGGCCGTACTGGCCGGCCACCGGCTGCTGCTCGACCAGGGCCGTCTGCAGGACGGCGACGACGCGCTGGCCGGCACCCGGCACGCGGCCGTCGCCCGGCTGTCGGCGACGACCGCCGCCGAGGCCGGCGTCACCGACGGCGACCGGCTCACGGTCACCGGCCCCGCCGGATCCACCACGCTGCCGGTGGCCGTCACCCCCATGCCCGACCGGGTGGTGTGGCTGCCGCTGAACTCGACCGGCGGGGGCGTCGCCTCCGACACCGGCGCCGCGCCCGGCGCCCTGGTGCGGATCGCCGCCGCGGGGGCCGTCGGAGCCGCTACCGAGTCACCGGAGGTGAACGCGTGAGCAGCCCCGTTGCCGCCCTCGCGGCGAGCGAGGATCTCTCGATGTTCGGCCACGACGTGTGGTGGCTCATCGTGCTGAAGGCCGTGTTCTGCTTCGCCTTCGCGATGCTGACCGTGCTGCTCTCCATCGTGTGGGAGCGCAAGGTCGTCGCCTGGATGCAGCTGCGCATCGGCCCCAACCGGCACGGCCCCTGGGGCATGCTCCAGTCGCTGGCCGACGGCGTGAAGCTGATGCTCAAGGAAGACATCATCGTCAAGCGGGCCGACAAGGTGGTGTTCGTCCTCGCGCCGATCGTGGCGGCCATCCCGGCCTTCATGGCGTTCGCGGTGATCCCCTTCGGCCCCGCCGACAACGAGGTGTCGATCTTCGGCCAGCGCACCGCGCTGCAGCTCACCGACCTGCCGATCGGCCTGCTGTACATCCTGGCCACCGCGTCCGTCGGGATCTACGGCATCGTGCTGGCCGGCTGGTCGTCGGGCTCGACGTACCCGCTGCTCGGCGGCCTGCGCGCGTCCGCGCAGATGATCTCGTACGAGATCGCGATGGGCCTGTCGTTCGCCGCGGTGTTCCTCTACTCCGGCTCGATGTCGACCTCGCAGATCGTGGTGGCCCAGCACGACCGCTGGTACGCGATCCTGCTGCCGGTGTCGCTGATCATCTACATCGTGTCGATGGTCGGTGAGACCAACCGGGCGCCGTTCGACATGCCCGAGTCCGAGGGCGACCTGGTCGGCGGCTTCAACACCGAGTACAGCTCGATCAAGTTCGCGCTGTTCATGCTCGCCGAGTACGTGAACATGGTGACGGTCTCCGCGGTCGCCACCACGCTCTTCCTCGGCGGCTGGCGCGCCCCCTGGCCGATCAGCACCTTCTGGGAGGGCGCGAACCACGGCTGGTGGCCGATGCTCTGGTTCGTCATCAAGGTCCAGCTGCTGCTGTTCTTCTTCATCTGGCTGCGCGGCACGCTGCCCCGCGTCCGCTACGACCAGTTCATGAAGCTGGGATGGAAGGTCCTCATCCCGGTCTCGATGGTCTGGCTGATGCTGGTCGCCGCCGTCCGCGCCATGCGGAACGAGAACTACGACTTCTCGGACATCGTGCTCTACATCGGCGGCGGGGTGATCGTCCTGCTGCTGCTCGGGGTGGTCGCCGACATGCTCCGGGGCGGCGACAAGGACGAGCAGGGCGGCGCGCTGGCGCCACCGGACAGGTTCGACCCGATGGCCGGCGGCTACCCCGTACCGCCGCTGCCCGGACAGCAGTTGCAGGCTGTGCCGCGGCGCCCCAGCCGGGCGCAGGCCCAGCTCGTCGGAGCGTCCGGCGCTTCCGGCGCGGTGGGCGCCCCCGGCCAGGACGCCGAGACGGAGAAGAAGGAGGACAACGATGCCTGAGTTCCTGGGCCCGGTCGCAGGCTTCGGCGTGACCTTCAAGGCCATGTTCAAGAAGCGCCTGACCGAGCAGTACCCCGAGTACAAGAAGCCGACAGCACCGCGCTTCCACGGCCGCCACCAGCTCAACCGGCACCCGGACGGCCTGGAGAAGTGTGTGGGCTGCGAGCTGTGCGCGTGGGCCTGCCCGGCGGACGCGATCTACGTGGAGGGCGCGGACAACACCGAGGAGGAGCGCTACTCCCCGGGTGAGCGCTACGGCCGCGTCTACCAGATCAACTACGCCCGCTGCATCCTGTGCGGCCTGTGCATCGAGGCGTGCCCGACCCGGGCGCTCACGATGACCAACGAGTACGAACTCGCCGACAGCACCCGCGAGTCGCTGATCTTCACCAAGGAGCAGCTGCTGGCGGGCCTGGAGGAGGGCATGGTCGACTCCCCGCACTCGATCTTCCCGGGCATGGACGAGGGCGACTACTACCGCGGCGCGGTCACCGAGGCCGCGCCCGGCACGGTGCGGCAGGTCGCCGTCTCCAAGGGCGAGAAGCCGGACGAGGACGCGGCCACGTCGATGCCGTCCATCCTCGCCCCCGGCGACTCCGCTCCGGCGGGAACGGGGGCCGAGGCATGATGGCGCTCGCGGCGGCGGCCGCCTCGCAGACCTCCACCGGGGAGGCCGTCCAGTTCTGGGTGCTCGGCACGGTCGCCGTGCTCGGCGCGCTCGGCACCGTCCTGATGAAGAAGTCGGTGCACAGCGCGCTGTCCCTGGCCGGGACGATGATCGTGCTGGCCGTCTTCTACCTGGCGCAGGGCGCGTACTTCCTGGGCATCGTGCAGATCGTCGTCTACACCGGCGCGATCATGATGCTCTTCCTCTTCGTCGTCATGCTGGTCGGCATCACCGCCGCCGACTCGCTCAAGGAGACCCTCAAGGGCCAGCGCTGGATGGCGGCGGCCTGCGGGCTCGGCTTCGGCATCCTGCTGATCGCCGGGATCGGCAACGCCTCGCTCGACACCTTCACCGGCGTCGGTCACGCCAACGCCGCCGACGGCGGCAATGTGCAGGGCCTGGCCCACCTGGTGTTCACCAAGTACGTATGGGCCTTCGAGATCACCGGCGCCCTGCTGATCACCGCCGCCATCGGCGCGATGGTGCTCACGCACCGGGAGCGCACCGAGGAGCGCCGCACCCAGCGCGAGCTGTCCGAGGCGCGTGTGCGCGAGGGCAAGCAGGTCACCCCGCTGCCCGCGCCCGGCACCTACGCCCGGCACAACGCGGTGGACATCCCGGCGCTGCTGCCCGACGGCACCATCTCGGAGCTGTCGGTCAGTTCCACCCTCCGCTCCCGCGGCCAGATCCGCGACGTCTCCGAGGACTCGCGGCGGCGGCTGGCGGAGCTGGAGCAGCGCGCGGAGGAGTGGCTCGAGAGGGAGCCTGACCGGGCCCTGGAACAGGACTCGTCCGACCGCGGGTCCGAGCGGTCCGAGGAGGCTGCCAAGTGAATCCGGCCAACTACCTGTACCTGTCGGCGCTGCTGTTCACCATCGGCGCGGCGGGCGTACTGATCCGGCGCAACGCGATCGTCGTGTTCATGTGTGTGGAGCTGATGCTGAACGCCTGCAACCTGGCGTTCGTCACCTTCTCCCGGCTGCACGGCAATCTCGACGGCCAGGTGATCGCGTTCTTCACGATGGTCGTGGCCGCCGCGGAGGTCGTGGTCGGGCTGGCGATCATCGTGTCGATCTTCCGCTCCCGCCACTCGGCCTCGGTCGACGACGCCAATCTCATGAAGCTGTAGAGGGGCTGCGACAGTGGAAACCCTGATCGGACTGGTCGTCGCGGCGCCACTGCTCGGCGCGGGCATCCTGCTGACCGGAGGCAAGCGGTTCGACCGCGTCGGCCATCTGCTCGGCACGCTGTTCGCGCTGGTGTCGTTCGCCTTCGGTGTGGTCCTGTTCTTCAACATGCTGGGCAAGGACGCCGACGCGCGCACGCTGAACTCGCACCTGTGGACCTGGGTGCCGGTCGGCGGGTTCCACGCCGAAGTCGGCTTCCAGCTCGACCAGTTGTCGATGACCTTCGTGCTGCTGATCACCGGTGTGGGCTCGCTGATCCACATCTACTCGATCGGCTACATGGAGCACGACGAGCGCCGCCGCCGCTTCTTCGGCTATCTCAACCTGTTCCTGGCGGCGATGCTGCTGCTGGTGCTCGCCGACAACTACTTCCTGCTGTACGCCGGTTGGGAGGGCGTCGGCCTGGCCTCGTACCTGCTGATCGGCTTCTGGCAGCACAAGCCGAGCGCGGCGACCGCGGCCAAGAAGGCGTTCCTGGTCAACCGGGTCGGCGACATCGGGCTGTCGGTGGCCATCATGCTGATGTTCACCACCTTCGGGTCGTTCGCCTTCGCTGACGTCCTGCCGAAGGCCGGGGCCGCGAGCACCACCCAGCACGCCACGATCACCGGTATCGGCTTCATGCTGCTGCTGGCCGCCTGCGGCAAGTCCGCCCAGGTGCCGCTGCAGTCCTGGCTCGGTGACGCGATGGAGGGCCCGACCCCGGTCTCGGCCCTCATCCACGCCGCCACCATGGTGACCGCGGGCGTCTACCTCATCACCCGGTCCGGCGCGATCTTCAACGCCGCGCCCGACGCGCAGATGGCCGTGGTCACGGTGGGCGCGGTCACGCTGCTCTTCGGTGCGATCGTCGGTTGCGCGAAGGACGACATCAAGAAGGCGCTCGCCGGATCGACGATGTCGCAGATCGGCTACATGATCATGGCGGCCGGGCTCGGCCCGATCGGCTACGTCTTCGCGATCATGCACCTGGTCACCCACGGCTTCTTCAAGGCCGGGCTGTTCCTCGGCGCCGGTTCGGTCATGCACGGCATGAACGACGAGGTCGACATGCGGCGCTACGGGAACCTGCGGAAGTTCATGCCGATCACCTTCGTCACCTTCGGCCTCGGCTATCTGGCGATCATCGGCTTCCCCGGCCTGTCCGGGTTCTTCTCCAAGGACAAGATCATCGAGGCCGCCTTCGCCAAGGGCGGCCACGAGGGCTGGATCCTCGGCAGCGCGGCCCTGCTGGGCGCGGCGATCACCGCGTTCTACATGACGCGCGTGATGGTGATGACCTTCTTCGGCGAGAAGCGCTGGGTGCCGGACGCGGAGGGCCACGAGCCGCACCCGCACGAGTCGCCCAGGTCGATGACCTTCCCGATGATCGTGCTGGCCTTCGGATCGGTCTTCGCCGGCGGCCTGTTCAGCCTGAACAGCTCCTTCGTGAAGTGGCTGGAGCCGGTCACCGGGCACAGCGAGGGTGACTCGCCGCTGAGTGTGGGCGTCATCATCGGCGCGACCCAGGTGGCGCTCGTCCTCGGTGTCGCGCTCGCCTGGCTGATGTACGGCCGCAAGCCGGTGCCCGCGGTCGCCCCGCGCGGCTCCCTCGTCACCCGGGCCGCCCGCCGCGACCTGCTCCAGGACGACTTCAACCACGTGGTCCTGGTCCGCGGCGGCGAGCACCTCACCCGCACGCTGGTCTACCTCGACCACACCCTGGTCGACGGCGTTGTCAACGGCACCGCCGCAGGGGTCGGCGGTCTCTCCGGGCGGCTGCGCAAGCTGCAGAACGGCTACGTGCGTTCGTACGCCGTCTCGATGCTCGGCGGCACCGCGGTGCTGGTCGCGGCGACTCTTCTGATGAGGGCGGTCTGATAGCTGATGTCGTTTCCTCTCCTGACCGCCATCACCGCGCTGCCCGCGGTCGGCGCCGTCGCCACCGCGGCGGTGCCTGCGGCGAAGAAGACCGCCGCCAAGTACACGGCGCTGGGCTTCTCGCTGGGCACCCTGGTGCTGGCCGCGATCGCGCTGGTCCGCTTCGACCCGGGCGGCCCGCGCTACCAGCTCACCGAGTCGCACGCCTGGATCAAGGACTTCGGTCTCCGCTACGACCTCGGGGTCGACGGCATCGCGGTCGTGCTGGTCGCGCTGACCGCGCTGCTGATCCCGTTCGTGATGCTGGCGGGCTGGCATGACGCCGACCCGCTGGAAGACGCCAACCCCAATCGGCGCTGGCGGCCCACCCAGGGCTTCTTCGCGCTGATCCTGCTGGTCGAGGCGATGGTCGTGATCGCCTTCGAGTCCACCGACGTCTTCCTCTTCTACATCTTCTTCGAAGCCATGCTCATCCCGATGTACTTCCTCATCGGCGGCTTCGGCGACCGCGCGCACTCCGGCGGCGAGGAGGAGGCGGCACGGCAGCGGTCGTACGCGGCCGTGAAGTTCCTGCTCTACAACCTCGCGGGCGGCCTGATCATGCTGGCCGCGGTGATCGGCCTGTACGCCGTCACCGCCCACCAGCTCGGCGCCGGCACCTTCTCGCTCCAGGACATCCTGGACGCGCGGGCCAGCGGCAAGCTGCACATCGCGACGTCCACCGAGCGGTGGCTCTTCCTCGGCTTCTTCTTCGCCTTCGCGGTGAAGGCGCCGCTGTGGCCGCTGCACACCTGGCTGCCCAACGCGATGGGCGAGTCCACCGCGCCGGTCGCGGTGCTCATCACCGCGGTCGTCGACAAGGTCGGCACCTTCGCGATGCTCCGCTTCTGCCTCCAGCTCTTCCCGGAGGCGTCCAAGTGGGCCACGCCGGTGATCATGGTGCTCGCGGTGATCAGCATCATCTACGGCGCGCTGCTCGCCGTCGGCCAGCGCGACATCAAGCGGCTGATCGCGTACGCCTCGGTGTCGCACTTCGGCTTCATCATCCTGGGCATCTTCGCGATGACCACCCAGGGCCAGAGCGGCGCCACGCTCTACATGGTCAACCACGGCATCTCCACCGCCGCGCTGATGCTGGTGGCGGGCTTCCTGATCACCCGCCGCGGATCGCGGGTCATCGCGGACTTCGGCGGTGTGCAGAAGGTCGCCCCGGTCCTCGCGGGCACCTTCCTCATCGGCGGACTCGCGACGCTGTCGCTGCCGGGGCTCGCCCCCTTCGTCAGCGAGTTCCTGGTCCTGGTCGGCACCTTCAGCCGCTACCCGGTGCTCGGCATCGTGGCGACCGCGGGCATCGTGCTCGCCGCGCTCTACGTGCTGGTGCTCTACCAGCGGACGATGACCGGCCCGGTCAAGGCCGGCATCGAGGGCATGGCCGACCTCAAGGCCCGTGAACTGGTCGTGGTGGCACCGCTGATCGCGCTGCTGCTCTTCCTGGGCGTGTACCCGAAGCCGGTGACGGACATCGTCAACCCGGCGGTCGGCCACACCCTCTCCGACGTGCACAAGACCGACCCCAAGCCCGCGCTGGAGGCGAAGAAGTGAGCGCATCCGACAACGGGACCGCCGTCCACAGCCTGTGGACGACGGCGGCGCCAGCCGTCGACAAGATCCCGACCCCGCACATCGAGTACGCCCAGCTCTCGCCGGTCTTGATCGTCTTCGGCGTGGCGATGGTGGGCATTCTCGTCGAGGCGTTCCTGCCGCGGCGCTCGCGCTACACCGCCCAGCTCGTGCTCTCCGTGGTCGGCCTCGCCGCAGCCTTCGCCGCCGTGGTCGCCCTCGCCGAGAAGGGCTACGGCACCACCAGGGCGCACATCGCCGCGATGGGCGCGGTGGCCGTGGACGGCCCCGCGCTGTTCCTGCAGGGCACCATCCTGCTGGTCTCCCTGGTGGCCGTCTTCACCTTCGCCGAGCGCCGCCTCGACCCCAGGGCGCACGGCAACCAGGTCGACTCCTTCGCCGCCCAGGGCTCCGCGGTGCCCGGCGGCGACCAGGAGAAGGCCGCGGTCAAGGCCGGGTTCACCACCACCGAGGTCTTCCCGCTGCTGCTCTTCGCGGTGGGCGGCATGCTGGTCTTCCCGGCCGCCAACGACCTGCTGACGCTCTTCGTCGCCCTCGAGGTCTTCTCGCTGCCGCTGTACATCCTGTGCGCGCTCGCCCGGCGCAACCGGCTGATGTCGCAGGAAGCGGCCGTGAAGTACTTCCTGCTCGGCGCCTTCTCCTCGGCCTTCCTGCTCTTCGGGATCGCCCTGCTCTACGGCTATTCCGGCACGGTCACCTACGGCGGCATCGCGTCCGTCATCGACGGCACCGCCCCGATGACGCCCGCGCTCGCCAACTCGACCGGCAACGACGCGCTGCTGCTCATCGGCATGGCCATGGTCGGTATGGGCCTGCTCTTCAAGGTCGGCGCGGTGCCCTTCCACATGTGGACGCCGGACGTCTACCAGGGCGCGCCCACCCCGGTCACCGGCTTCATGGCCGCCGCCACCAAGGTCGCCGCCTTCGGCGCCCTGCTGCGGCTGCTGTACGTGGTGCTGCCGGGTATGCGCTGGGACTGGCGGCCGGTCATGTGGGGCGTCGCGATCGTCACCATGCTGATCGGTGCGATCATCGCGGTCACCCAGACCGACGTGAAGCGGCTGCTGGCCTACTCCTCGGTGGCGCACGCCGGATTCATCCTGGCCGGTGTCATCGCGACCACCCCCTCCGGCGTCTCGTCGGTGCTCTTCTACCTGGCGGCGTACTCGTTCGTGACGCTCGGCGCCTTCGCGGTCGTCACGCTCGTCCGGGACGCCGGCGGCGAGGCCACCCACCTGTCCCGGTGGGCCGGGCTCGGCCGCCGCTCGCCCCTGGTCGCGGCGGTCTTCGCGGTCTTCCTGCTGGCCTTCGCCGGTATCCCGCTGACCTCCGGCTTCGCCGGGAAGTTCGCCGTCTTCAAGGCGGCGGCGCAGGGCGGGGCGATGCCGCTGGTGATCGTGGGTGTGATCTCGTCGGCGATCGCGGCCTTCTTCTACATCCGGGTCATCGTGCTGATGTTCTTCAGCGAGCCCAAGGCCGACGGCCCGTCCGTCGCCGTACCGAGCCCGCTGACGTCCACCGCCATCGCCGTGGGCGTCGCCGTCACCCTCGTCCTGGGTCTTGCCCCCCAGTACTTCCTGGACCTGGCCGACAAGGCGGGCGTCTTCGTCCGCTGACCCCGCTGACCCCGCTCACCCCGCTCCACACCGCCGCCCGGCGCTCTCCTCCCAGGAGAGCGCCGGGCGGCGGTGTGTGGTGCCCGTGCCGGTGCCCGCGGCGCTAGTTGGGCACCGCCAGCAGCAGGGCGAAGCGCTCCTCGGGGTCGGTCCACCACTGGCGTACGGTGAAGCCGCCGTCGTGGAGCTCGGCGGTCAGCGACTCGCGGCGGAACTTGCAGGAGATCTCGGTGCGCATCTCCTCGTCGGGTGCGAACTCCGCGGTGAGGTCGAGGTCGCGGATCTTGACGGTCTGGGCGGCGCGGGAGCGCAGCCGCATCTCGATGCGCTCCTCCTCGGCGTTCCAGACCGCGACGTGGTCGAAGGTGTCGGGGTCGAAGTCGGCGCCGAGTTCGCGGTTGAGCACCGCCAGGACGTTCTTGTTGAACTCGGCGGTGACGCCCTGGCTGTCGTCGTAGGCGCGGACCAGCACGTCCGGGTCCTTGACCAGGTCCGCGCCGAGCAGCAGGACGTCGTCGCTGCTCAGGGCGAGGCTCAGGGTGCGGTAGAAGGCGCGCCGCTGGGCGCTGTCGAAGTTGCCGATGGTGCTGCCGAGGAAGGCCAGCAGCCGCGGGCCCGGCTCGTCGGACAGCGCCAGGTCGCTCTCGAAGTCGGCGACGGTGGCGGTGACGTCCAGGCCGGGGTAGTCGCGGACGATGGCCTCGCCCGCCTCCTCCAGCGCCGAGGCGCTGACGTCCAGCGGCGCGTAGCGGACCAGCGAGCCGCCCGCGGTCAGCGCGTCCAGCAGCAGCCGGGTCTTGCGGGAGCTGCCCGAGCCGAGCTCGACCAGGGTGCTCGCCCGGGTCAGCGCGGCGATCTCGGGGGCGCGGCGGGTGAGGATCTCGTGCTCGGCCCGGGTCGGGTAGTACTCCGGCAGCCGGGTTATCTGTTCGAAGAGATCGCTGCCGCGCTTGTCGTAGAACCATTTCGGCGGCAGGGTGCGCGGCGGGGCGACAAGGCCCTGGAGCACGTCGGCCCGCAGGGTGTCGGTGAAGTAGTCGGCGGGCAACCGGTCGTCGAGGGTGAAGCGGTTCGCTGTCATGGGGTGCCTGTCCTCGGGGTCGGGGCGCCGGGCGGCCGCCGGGCGCAGCGGGACGATCCGGACACCGGACGCACTCGCCAGCAGCAGCGAGCCGTCCGGGACCTCCTGCCAGTCGCCGGGCGCGTCATCGGGCTCGGAGGCGACCAGTACCCCGCCGGGCGTCACGCGGTACCAGAGCGTGTCGCCGTGGCGGGAGGCGGTGATGGTGCGGCCGTCGGTCAGCAGCAGGTTCAGCCGGGCGCCGGGCCGGGCGGCGGCGACCTCGCGGACCACCGACGCCATCGCCCCGCCGGGCGGCTGCCCCTGGCGCAGCCGGCGGGCGAGCATCGCCCACAGCAGGGCCGAGTCGCAGCGCGACTCCATGGCCAGCAGATCGGCCGCGGTCAGCCCCTCGGGGGCCAGCCGCGTCCAGTCCGGGACGGCGCCGTTGTGGCTGAAGAGCCAGCGGCCGTCGCGGTAGGGCGCCGCGGCCGACTCGTCCGGGCTGGTGCCCTCGGTGGCCGAGCGGACCGCGGCCAGTACGGCGCCGCTGCTGATCGTCCGGGCCAGCTCCGGCAGGTTGGGGTCGGCCCAGACCGGCACGGCCCGCCGGTAGCGGGCCGGGACCGCCCAGCCGTCGTCCTCCGCCGGCGGGTACCAGCCCACCCCGAAGCCGTCGGCGTTCACCACGCCGTGCGTCTGCAGCCGCGGCTGCCACGACTGCTCGTAGAGGCCGCGCGGCGGCCTCGTCAGGAGCTGGGCCAGCGTCACCGGCGGCCCCACGTACGCGAGATGGCGGCACATCAGCCAGCCCCACCGCCCTCGCCCGCGGCCGCGTCCCGCGCGGTGCGGAAGCCGGAGAAGATCTGCCGGCGGATCGGGTAGTCCCAGTTGCGGAAGGTGCCGCGGACGGCGACCTGGTCGCTGCCGAAGGACCCGCCGCGCAGCACCTTGTAGTCGGGCCCGAAGAAGACGTCCGAGTACTCCTTGTACGGGAACGCCTCGAAGCCCGGATACGGCGAGAAGTCGCTGGCCGTCCACTCCCAGACGTCGCCCAGGAGCTGCCGGGCGCCGCTGGGGGCGGCGCCGCGCGGGTAGCTGCCCGCGGCCGCCGGGCGCAGATGGCGCTGGCCGAGGTTGGCGTGCTCGGCGGTGGGCTCCTCGTCGCCCCACGGGTAGCGCCGGGAGGCACCGGTCGCCGGGTCGTGCCGGGCGGCCTTCTCCCACTCCGCCTCGGTCGGCAGCCGCCGCCCGGCCCAGCGGGCGTACGCGTCCGCCTCGTACCAGCACACGTGCACCACGGGCTCGTCCGCCGGTACGGCCTCGGTCCTGCCGAAGCGGCGGCGCGTCCAGCCGCCCGCCGCGTCGCGCTCCCAGAACAGCGGCGCCTCGAGCCCGGCGTCCTGGACGTGCCGCCAGCCGCCCTCGGTCCACCACCGCTCGTCGCGGTAGCCGCTGGCGGCGATGAACTCCTGGTAGGCGCCGTTGGTGACCGGCACGGTGTCCAGCCAGAAGGTGTCCACCTCCACCGGGTGGCTGGGCCGCTCGTTGTCCAGCGCCCAGGGCTCGGTGGTGGTGCCCATGGTGAACAGGCCGCCGGGGACCAGGACTTCGGCGGGCAGCGTCGCCGCGTCGGCGGGCGCCGCGGGCGGTTCGGGGGCCTCCAGGACGGCGTGGCCCCGGCGGAGCTGGTGGGTGGCGAGCATCGTCTCGTCGTGCTGCTGCTCGTGCTGGGCGAGCATCCCGAAGACGAAGGCGCCCGCCAGCAGCGGCTCGGCCTGCCCCGGCCCGGTGTCGACCGCGTCGAGGACGTCGAGGGTCTGCTCGCGGACGTCGGCGACGTACTGGCGGGCCTGCGCGGGGCCCAGCAGCGGCAGGGCCGGACGGTCCGCGCGCGGGTGCTGGAAGGCGTCGTACAGGGGGTCCAGGTCCGGCCGCAGCCCGGGGCGGCCGCCGGCCTCCCGGACCAGCCACAGCTCCTCCTGGTTGCCGATATGGGCGAGGTCCCAGACCAGGGGGGACATCAGCGGCGAGTGCTGGGCGGACAGGTCCGCGTCGTCGACGCAGTCGGTGAGGGCCAGCGTCCTGCGGCGCGCGGTCTCCAGGGCGGCCCGGGCCCGCGCCTTGAGGGCCGTGCCGGAAGCGGCTTCGGCGGCGGCTCCCGACGGGGAACCGGCAGTGACGGAAGTGGCAGGACTGTCAGAAGTTACGGAAGATGGAGAAGGTGCAGGTGAGGCACTGTTTTCGGCCGTGTTCCGGCTCGTGGTGCGAGGGTTTGTCACGACATGCCTTCCGGAGGGTCAGCCGCGCCGCAGCGCGTCCAACTGGTCGTGGGCGGGACATCGGCCGCGTTCGGGATAGCGCTCGGCGAAGTCGGCGACCGCCTCCCGCAGGGCCGCGGGAGCACCGGAGCGCACCAGCGCGCTCTCGGCCGCGGCGAAGCAGGCGCGGGCGGCCTTGCCGATCTCGGGGTCGGCCAGGCCGATCCGGGCGGCGCGGCGCCAGACGTCGTCGGGCGGGAGTGGTTCCCCGTCCGGGCAGAGCGGCTCGGTGGCCGCGTGGGCCGTGGCGGCGGCGACGGGATCGTCGAGCAGTGTCGCGGCCAGCACGGTCGGGACGACCCAGGCGTCGCCGTCCTGGGCGTCGGTCATCCTCAGCTCCAGCCAGCCGCGCGGTCTGACCGGGGGGAACAGCGTGCTGAGGTGGTAGTCCAGGTCCTCCCTGGTCGGCCGTCTCAGGCCGCGGGCGCCGCGCAGCCAGCCGCGGAAGGTCAGACCCGGGGGCGCGGACCAGTCGGGCGCCGCGGACCCGCCAGAGCCGTTCTCCGCGGCCTGGCCGTTCCCGGCGTCCTCCTCCTGGCGCACGCACAGAAGGCGCGCGTCGAGGGCGTACCGCGCCCATGCGGTGCGCGGCTCCTCGTGGTGCCGTGGATGACTGGTGCGGCCGGGGTCCATCCGGCTCCAGACCGCCTGCCGGGTGGAGAGCCAGCCGGTCGGTCTGCCGCCCTGCAAGGGCGAGTTGGCGAAGGCCGCGACCAGGACGGGTCCGATCCGGTGGGCCAGCTCCCAGCGGAACCGGTAGCCGGTGACACCTTCGGAGTCGTCGCCCGCGTCCAGGTTGACCTGGAGTGCGGCGGTGCGCCGCATCATCGTGCGGCCCCAGGGCCCCTCGCGGTCGAAGAAGCGTTCCATCGCCCGGTAGCGGGGATGGTCGAGCACCCGGGGAGGGTCGCGGTACGGGTCGAGCCCGCGGCCGACGAGGACCAGTCCGGCCTCGTCTGCGGCCTGCCGCAGCACCGCGGCGTCGGCGGCCATGGCCGCCACACACGCGGCGAGCGTGTCGGCGGGGGCTGAGCTGAGCTCCACCTGCCCGCCCGGTTCACGGGTGAGTCTGCTGCCGTGCGGCAGACCGCCCGGCGCCTCGACGGCCGCGAGCGCCTGGTCCAGCCGGTCGGCGGATATCAGTGATCGGGGGTCGGAGCGGTCCGTGACCAGCCACTCCAGCTCCACGCCCGTACGTGCGGGCGGACCGGTCTTGAAACAGACCCCGCGCACGTGCGCCTCCGCCTCGTCTTCACAGAGAACGGCTGCCATCGGTCCACCTCCTCTCTTTCCGTCGGGGGTCTTACCCCGAAGCGAGGACATGTCACATGTTGCTCGGGCGAGTGTAGTTGACCTTGTTGCGAGATGGTCTTACAGAACGATGAACGTTCATCGGACAGGTGTCCGAACAGGATTCCTTCCCGCTGGACAGGACTTATGCCAGGAAAACCAGCATTTCGGATCATAATCGGAGTGATCCCTTTCGGCCTGGCGTGGGGGGGTGCGCGGGGGCCGATTCAGGGTGATGCCCCGGCGGTGATCCACTCCCGACCGGCTACGCTGCCGGTGTAGGCGGTGCCGGACCCACCGGCTGCGCCGCACCCGCAGTACCGCAGGGTACGAGCCGTGCAGAGCCGTTCGGTGCCAGTCCAGACCGCCAGAAGCCAGATCAGCGACAGGAGTACCCCTCGTGACCGTCGTCGGGCCCTTCGGGCTGAGCGTGTGGGACGAGGCCCTTGAGGCCGATGTCCAAGCCGGTCTCGCGGCCGTCGAGGAGGGCCTGCTCGAGGCCACCAAGAGCGACGTGCCGTTCATCACCGAGGCGGCCCGGCATCTGGTGACGGCCGGAGGGAAGCGGTTCCGGCCACTCCTGGTGATGCTCGGGGCACAGTTCGGCGACCCGCACGCCCCTGGCGTGGTGCCCGCCGCCGTCGTCGTCGAGCTGACGCACCTGGCGACGCTCTACCACGACGACGTGATGGACGAGGCGGAGGTGCGCCGCGGCGTGCCCAGCGCCAACAGCCGCTGGAACAACTCGGTGGCCGTGCTCACCGGCGACTTCCTCTTCTCCCGCGCCTCCCACATGCTGGCCGACCTCGGCCCCGAGGCGGTCCGGGTGCAGGCCGAGTCCTTCGAGCGGCTGGTCACCGGGCAGATCATGGAGACCGTCGGGGTGGCCGACGGCCGCGACCCGATCGAGCACTACCTGGAGGTCCTGGCGGGCAAGACCAGCTCGCTGATCTCGGTCTCCTGCCGGTTCGGCGCCATGATGGCGGGCGCCGACGAGTCGGTGATCAGCACCCTCACCCAGTACGGGGAGCGGATCGGGATGGCCTTCCAGCTCGCTGACGACGTCCTCGACATCGCCAGCGACAGCCACGAGTCCGGCAAGACGCCCGGCACCGACCTGCGCGAGGGCATCGCGACCCTGCCGGTGCTCTATGTGCGCGGCCAGGTCGCCAGGACCGTGCAGGAGGGCGGGACGCCCTCGGCGGCCGACCGGCGGCTGTGCGACCTGCTCGACGGCGACCTCAGCGACGACGCCCGGCTCGCCGAGGCGCTGACGCTGCTGCGCGGCCACCCGGCGCTCGAACTCGCCCGCCGCGACACCGTGCGGTACGCCGACGAGGCGCGCGCCGCGCTCTCACCGCTGCCCGACTGCACCGCGAAGCTGGCGCTCGCCGGCCTGTGCGACGCGGTCGTCCACCGCGCGGGCTGACCTCCCCGCCGCTCTCCTCCGTCTCGGGGTTCACCCCTCATCTCCCGTGTACGGTCTCAGGGTTCGTCATCCCGGGGGCGTACACAGGGTTGCATCCGTCGGCTGATGTGCCGGCGTGGCCGATTTGGTCAGATGGAGACACCCACTTCACGGCGGACCGGGCGACAATGGCCTGGGGAGTGGACGAGTGCGAGGCAGCAACCGCCGCTGACGACGGAGGTAGAAACGCAATGGCACGGATCCAACCGGCACAGTTCCCGGAGCACCCGGAGACGGATGAGCCCGGCGGCGGGGGGCGGGGCCGCAAAGCCGTGCGATACGCCGTCCCGATCGCGGTGGCGGGTATGGCGGCAGCGACCATCAGCCTCGTCCCGGCGCTCGCGGACAGCGGCAGCCCCTCGCTGCCGTCGATCACGGCGGAGCAGCTTCTGACGAAGATGGCCGCCTCCGACACCCAGACCGTCTCGGGCACGGTGAAGGTCACCACGGACCTCGGCCTGCCCGACGTCCTCACCGGCGGCGCGACCTCCAGCCTCTTCGGCGGCGGTGGCCCCGGCGGCGGCAGGGGCCCGGGGAAGGCGGACAAGGGCGCCGCGGCGCCGCAGTCCCAGCTCACCCAGCTCCTCGCGGGCAGCCACACCCTGCATGTGGCCGCCGACGGTCCCGACCGGCAGAAGATCTCGGTGATCGAGACCGCCGCCGAGTACAGCATCATCCACAACGGCACCCAGGTGTGGGCGTACGACAGCGCGTCCAACTCCGTCTACCACGCGACGGCACCCAAGGAGCAGCGCGGCAAGGCCGACAGCGGCAAGCTGCCGGACGACGTCCCGACCACCCCGCAGGCCGCCGCCCAGCAGATACTCAAGGCGGCCGACGGCAAGTCGTCGATCAAGGTCGACGGCACCGCGCGGGTCGCGGGCCACTCCGCCTACGAGCTCACCGTCACCCCGCAGCACGCCGACTCCACCACGGTGGGCGTGATCCGGATCGCGGTGGACTCCAAGACCGGCGTCCCGCTGAAGTTCACGCTGACGCCCAGGGGCGGCGGCAAGGCGGTCTTCGACATCGCCTTCACCAAGGTGAGCTTCGGCAAGCCGTCCGCGAGCACCTTCGACTTCACGCCGCCGAAGGGCGCGAAGGTCACCGAGGACAGCGCGGCGGGCAAGGGCGCGGGCACCGGCCAGGACCACAGCCACAACGGCCGGGTCCACACCGACCCCAAGGGCACGGGCGGTTCCGGCGAGCACACCGTCATCGGGTCCGGCTGGGACTCGATCGCCGTCATCAAGGCGCCGGCCGGCCTGCCGTCGGGCGCCGAGAAGAACGGCAGGGGCAAGGCCGACTCGCTGCTCAACAGCTTCGGCACCAAGGTCAGCGGGCCCTTCGGCTCCGGCACCTACTTCCACACCCGCCTGGTCAACGCACTGCTGACGGACAACGGCACGCTGTACGTCGGCGCCGTGAACCAGTCCGCTCTGACCGCGGCGGCGAACAGCGCGGCCAAGTAGGCCACCGCGGCCGGGTGAGCGCCGCCCTGACAAGGCGGCACTCACCCGGACCGTACGGCTTCCAGCAGAGGGAGAGCGATGGCACAGCCGCCGGCCGAGGCCGACGTGGTGATCGAGACCCGCGGTCTCGCGAAGCACTACCGCGGCACGCTCGCGGTGGACGGTCTCGACCTGCGCGTGCCGCGCGGCAGCGTGTTCGGCTTCCTGGGGCCGAACGGCTCGGGCAAGACCACCACGATCCGCATGCTGATGGGCCTGATCGCGCCCACCGCGGGCACCGCCAGGGTGCTCGGCAGCCCCATGCCCGGCGCCTCCAGGACCGTACTGCCCCGGGTCGGCGCCCTGATCGAGGGACCGGCGCTCTACGGGTTCCTGTCCGGCCGCGACAATCTGCTGCGGTACGACGCGGCCGACCCCACGGCCGACCCGCGGACCCGGCAGGCGCGGGTCGCGGCGGCCCTCGACCGGGTCGGCCTCGCGGCGGCCGGGGCGAAGAAGGCCAAGGCGTACAGCCTCGGCATGAAGCAGCGGCTGGGCCTGGCCGCGGCGCTGCTCCAGCCGCGGGAGCTGCTGGTGCTGGACGAGCCGACCAACGGCCTCGACCCGCAGGGCATGCGGGAGATCCGTTCCCTGGTACGCGAGTTGGCCGCGGACGGCACCACGGTCTTCCTCTCCTCGCACCTCCTCGACGAGATCGAGCAGGTGTGCACGCACGCGGCCGTGATGGCCCGCGGGCGGCTGCTCACCCAGGGACCGGTCGCGGACCTCGCCGCCGGGACGCTGGGGCGGCTGTCGGTGACCACCCCGGACCTGGCGGAGGCTGCCGCCGTACTCAAGGAACACGGCGTGACCGATCTGGCCACTACGGAGCAGCGGGTCACCGGCGAACTGCCCGCCGATCCGCCGGACCTGGCCGAACTGAACGCGGCACTGGTCGCGGCCGGAGTGCGGGTGCGCGGCTTCGGACAGGAACGCGCCTCGCTGGAGGACGCGTTCGTGGCGCTCACGGGGGAGGGCTTCGATGTCGCGGGCTGACGCTGCGGCGGACACCGTACATGAACCGGCGCGGGACGGCGGCGGGGAGCCGGACTCCGGCACCGCGCCGCGCACACCGAATCCGCTGTGGTCGCTGGGGCTGTTCCGGTCCGAGCTGATCACCGTCTTCCGGCGCTGGCGCACCCTCGCGCTCTTCGCGGTCCTGGCGGGCGTCCCGCTGCTGGTGGGTATCGCGGTGCGGATCGAGACCAGGAACGGCGGCGGCACCGGCGGGCGCGGCGGCGACGGCGGCCCCGCGTTCATCGAACAGGTCAGCAACAACGGCCTGTTCCTGACCTTCGCCGCCCTCGCCGCGACCCTGCCGTTCTTCCTGCCGATGGCGATCGGCGTGGTCGCGGGTGACGCGGTCGCGGGCGAGGCCAGCACCGGCACCTTGCGCTATCTGCTGGTCGCCCCGGCGGGCAGGACCCGGCTGCTGCTCGCCAAGTACGCCTCGGTGCTCGCCTTCTGCCTGGCCGCGACGCTGGTGGTGGCGGTGTCGGCGCTCATCGTGGGCTTCGCGCTCTTCCCGGTGGGCGATGTGACGCTGCTGTCCGGCACGACCATCTCGCTCTCCGACGGGCTGCTGCGCGCGCTGCTGATCGCCGCGCTGGTGGCGGCCTCGCTGGTGGGGATGGCGGCGCTCGGCCTGTTCATCTCGACGCTCACCGACAGCGGTATCGGTGCGATGGCGGCCACCGTGGGCCTGCTGATCACCGTGCAGATCGTGGACCAGATCCCGCAGCTGCACGCGATACAGCCGTACCTCTTCCCGCACTACTGGCTGAGCTTCGCCGACATCCTGCGCGACCCCGTGACCTGGGACGGCATCGCCAAGAACCTGGGCCTGCAGGCGCTCTACGCGGCCGTGTTCGGCTCCGCGGCCTGGGCGCGCTTCACCACCCGCGACATCACGGCCTGAGCTACCCGGCGAAGAAGGTCTTGGCCCGGCGCAGCGCCGCCTCGTCGTGCAGCAGCTCGCCGGGGCGGTTGCCCTCGCCCAGCAGGACGCCGCCGAAGCGCATCCGCATGTAGCGGGCGGTCTTCTCCACCGTGCCGACCAGCGGGTCCGCGTCGCTGGGGTCCTCGCCCGCGAGCGCGGTGACGCCCCACAGGGTGCGGCCCGCCATCCGCGGCTTGAAGTCGACGCCGGGCACCCGCATCCAGCCCGACCAGTGGTCCAGGTAGAGCTTGGTGTGCGCGGAGACGGCGTACCAGTACAGCGGCGAGACCAGCACCACGTCGGTCGCGTCGAGGGTGGCGTCCAGCAGGGTACGGGCATGGCCGGTGGGCGGGGCGTACACGCCGTCGCCGGTGTGCCGGGAGTCGGTGAACTCGGGCAGCGGCAGATCGGTCAGCCGCAGCCACCGCTGCCCGGTGGCGGTGGGCAGCTGCTCGGCCGCGCGGCGGGCCAGCGCCTCGCTGTTGCCGTCGGCGCGGGTGCTGCCGAGCAGGAACAGGAAGCGGCGCCCGGCGGCGGTGGCGGCCTCGGCAGGGGTGGCGGCCGGGTCGGCCACCGGGGAAGTCTCATGCATGTGCAAATAGTGCGCGCGCATCGATGTCATGGTCAAGCCCCGCTCTCCGCGGTCGCCCCGGGCACGCCCGCGAGCCGCTCGGCCGCCGCCCGGGCGAGGTCCGCGCGGCCGCGCTGCGCGGTGCGCAGGGCGTCCCAGGTGAGCAGCGCAAGCGCGGCCCACACCAGCAGGAACCCGGCCCAGCGCTCGACCGGCATCGTCTCGTGGAAGTACAGCAGCCCGATCAGGAACTGGAAGGTCGGCGCCAGGTACTGCATGAGGCCGATGGTGGACAGCGGCAGCCTGGTCGCCGACATGCCGAAGCAGATCAGCGGCAGCGCGGTGACCAGCCCGCAGGCGGCCAGCAGCGAGGCGTGGCCGGGCCCGTGGTGGGTGAAGGTCGAGTGCCCTCGCTGGCCGAGCACGAGCAGGAAGACCAGCGCGGGCAGGAACTGCACCGAGGTCTCGGCGGCCAGCGACTCCAGGCCGCCCATCCCGATCTTCTTCTTCACCAGGCCGTAGGTGCCGAAGGAGAAGGCCAGGCAGAGCGCGATCCACGGCAGCCGCCCGTAGCCGATGGTGAGCACCACCACCGCGGCGGCGCCGATGCCGACCGCCGCCCACTGCGCGGGCCGCAGCCGCTCGTGCAGCACCAGTACGCCGAGCGCGATGGTGACCAGCGGGTTGATGAAGTAGCCGAGGGCGGTCTCCACCACATGGCCGGAGTTGACGCCCCAGATGTACATACCCCAGTTCACCGAGACGACGGTGGCCGCCACCGCGACCAGAGCCAGCCGCCTGGGCTGTCTGAGCAGCTCGGCTATCCAGGCCCAGCGCCGCAGCCCGAGCAGGATCAGCGCGACGACGGCCAGCGACCACACCATGCGGTGGGCGAGGATCTCCATCGCCCCCGCGGGCTCCAGCAGCGGCCAGAACAGCGGGAACAGGCCCCACATGCCGTATGCCGCGAAGCCGTAGACCAGTCCCGCGCGCTGCTCGCTCATCCGGTTCCTCCTGCCACGCCGCAGCCGTGCGCGGCCGCCGGTCCGACGGTAGCGGGACACGGCCCGGCCTGTCATGCCCGTTCCACTCCACGGTCATGACAGGCCGGGCCGGACGGGACGCGGCCGGGGCGCGAGGTGCCGGTGGGGCGGGGGTCAGCCCTTGAGCGCCGCGGTGACCGTCTCGCGCAGCGGGGTGGTGGGGCGGCCGATCAGCCGGGCCAGGTCGCCGCTGGTGTGCGCCAGGCGGCCGCGGGCGATCGCGTGGTCGACGTCGACCAGGATCGCGGCGAAGCCCTCCGGCAGCCCGGCGCCGACCAGGATCTCCTGGTGCTTCTCGGCCGGCACGTCGGCGTACCCGATCTCCTGGCCGCTGACCTCAGCGACCACACCCGCGTACTCGGTGAAGCTCCACGCGATGTCGCCGCTCAGCTCGTAGGCCCGGTTCTCGTGGCCCTCGCCGGTCAGTACGGCGGCGGCCGCGGCGGCGTAGTCGGCGCGGGCGGCCGAGGCCACCCGGCCGTCGCGGGCGTTGTTCACCACGGCGCCGTGCGCGAGGACGGGGGCGAGGTTGGCGGTGAAGATCTCGGTGTACCAGCCGTTGCGCAGGAAGACGTACGGCAGGCCCGAGGCGAGGATCAGCTCCTCGGTGACCTTGTGCTCGTCGGCCAGCGCGAAGTCGGCGTCGGGGCCGCCGAGTATGCCGGTGTACGCCAGCAGCGCCACGCCCGCCCCGGCCGCCGCGTCGACGACCGCGGTGTGCTGCGGCACCCGCCGCCCCACCTCGCTGCCCGAGATCAGCAGCACCCGGTCCCCGGCGTGGAAGGCGTCCTTCAGGCTCTCCGGCCGGTCGTAGTCGGCGACCCGCAGCTCGATGCCGCGCGCGGCCAGGTCGGCGGCCTTGTCCGCGTCGCGTACGACGGCGGCGATCTCCCCGGCGGCGACGCCCCGGCCGATCAGCTCGTCGATGACGAGGCGGCCGAGCTGTCCGGTGGCTCCGGTGACGACGATGCTCATGACGGTGTTCTCCCTCTTGGATACGGACTGCCGCGCTGCTTCCCGGCGACACCCTCCACGCTAGGGCGAACACTAACTTCTGGAAAGTACCCACTTTGAGGTAGGGTACTGACATGAAGGTAAGTGACGTGCAGACCCGGACCGACGTCTACGCCCCCGGCTGCCCCTCGCGCGGCGTCCTGGAGCACGTCACCAGCCGCTGGGCGGTCCTGGTGCTGGCCGCGCTGCTCGACGGCACGATGCGCTTCAGCGAGCTGCGCCGCCACATCGGCGGGGTCAGCGAGAAGATGCTCACCCAGACGCTGCGCACCCTGGAACGGGACGGCTTCGTCAGCCGCCGGGCCCACCCGGTCATCCCGCCGCACGTCGACTACGACCTCACCCCGCTCGGCGCCCAGGCCGCCCGCCAGGTGCGGGCGCTGGCCGACTGGACCGAGACGCACGTCCCCGACGTCCAGGCCGCCCGCCGGGACTACGACGCGTCCCGGCCCGGGTCCGCGGGTTCGTGACGCGCCCGCACCGCCCGCTCCTCGCGGATGGCGCGCTGCACGTCGAAGGGGAGGATCGTCACGGCCACGTGCCGTAGGTGGGTGACGGCCTTGGCGATGCCCTCGGCCGTGTCCCGGTGCAGCAGCCGCCCGATGAAGGGCGCGTAGGTGCGCCGCGGCAGCAGCAGCGTCAGCGCCGTCTCGCCGTCCTCGGTCTTCCGCGACGCCAGCTCGATCAGCGCGCGGTGCAGCCGCCGGTCGGGGCACTCCACCAGCTCCAGGCCGACCGTGGTGCTGGGCGCGTCCTGCCAGCGCCGCGCCAGATGGCGGCCGCGCTCCTCATCGACCATGACGTGCACCGCGTGCAGGTCGTCGGGGGAGAGGGTACGGGCGTACCGCAGCGCCCGCACGGTCGCGATGTCCAGGGCGTCCACCAGCACCAGCACCACATGGCGGCGGAACCGCGGCCGGGAGTCGTCGTCGGAGGACGCCGACAGCGCCGCCAGCGCCTCGGCCTCCGCCCGGTACTCCCGGCTGATCCGGATCAGCGCCCACACCCCCAGCGGGAAGATCACCACCACCAGCCAGGCGCCCTCGGTGAACTTGGTGACCGCGAAGATCAGCACCACCAGCGCCGACGCCACCGCGGCCGTGGCGTTGACCGCGATCTTCCACCACCTGCCCCGCTCCCGCCGCCGCGCGTGATACGCCGTCAGCCCGGCGCCCGCCATGGTGAAGGCGGTGAACACGCCGATCGCGTACAGCGCCACCAGTTCGTCGACGGAGGCGTCGGTCACCAGCAGCAGCGCCAGCGCGACCGCGGCCAGGCAGAGGATGCCGTTGGAGAACGCCAGCCGGTGGCCGCGCCGGGTGAGCTGCCGCGGCAGGAAGCGGTCCGCGGCCACGAAGCTGGCCAGGAACGGGAAGCCGGTGAAGGGCGTGTTGGCGCCGGTGTAGAGGATCAGGGCGGTCGCGAGCTGCACGAAGACCAGCCCGATCGTGCCCAGCCAGCCGCCGCCGAAGGCCAGATGGGCCTCCTGCGCGATCACCGTCGGGGTGCCGTCGGTGTACGGGATCGCGTGGGTGAGGTGCGCCATCGTGGAGACGCCCAGCACCAGGACGGCCAGCACACAGCTCATCGTGATCAGCGTCTTGCGGGCGTTGCGGCCCTGCGGCTCGTGGAACGCCTGGATGCCGTTGGAGATCGCCTCCAGACCGGTCAGCGACGAGCCGCCGTTGGCGAACGACCGCAGCACGATGAACAGCGAGGCGCCGTAGAACAGCCCGCTGCTCGACGTGCCGAGACTCACCGCGCCCGCCGCGTGCACGTTCGCCTTCGGCAGGTCGCCCGCGATCCACCGCACCCCGCCGACCAGCAGCATCAGGCCGCCCGCCGCCATGAACAGATAGGCGGGCAGCGCGAAGGTCCGCCCCGCCTCGCGCAGGCCGCGCAGGTTGCCGTACGCGAGCAGCACCACCACCGCCACCGACAGGGGGAGTTTGAGGTGGTCGAGGCCGGTGAAGCCGTTGCCCAGCAGGTGCGCCAGCGAGATGAGGGCGTCGGTCCCGGCCGCGGTCTGCACCGCCACCGTCACGATGTAGTCCACCAGCAGCGCCACCGCGGCGATCTGCGCGATGTCGGGGCCGAAGTTCTCACGCGCCACCACATAGGACCCGCCGGCCCGGGTGTAGACGCTGACCACGTCCGCGTAGCAGAGCGTCAGCAGCAGCAGGACCAGCAGGATCGCGCCGGTCACCGGCATCAGCAGGGTGAAGGCGGCGGTGCCGACCACCGGCACCAGGATGCGCAGCATCTCCTCCGAGCCGTACGCGGAGGAGCTGATGCAGTCCGACGCGAGCACCCCGAGCGCGATCGGGTTGCTGAGCTTCTCGCCCGCGATCCGCTCGGTGACCAACGGCGGCCCGAGCAGCCGCCGTTTGACGCGGTAGGCGAGGCGGTCGGGAGGCAGGGCGGTGTCGGTCATTCCCCTAGCAGACCGGATGCCCGGACCCGGGAGTGATCAGACTCCCCGGCCGGGCACCCGGATGGCCATACGGTGCCGCGGCGCTAGCCGACGACCGTCCAGGTGTCGTTGCCCGCCAGCAGCGTGGCCAGGTCGCCCTTGCCCTGCTGCACCACGGCCTGCTCCAACTGGTCGGACATGTCGGCGTCGTAGACCGGCCGCTTGACGTCGCGCAGCACACCGATCGGCGTGTGGTGCAGCGTGTCGGGGTCGGCCAGCCGGGACAGCGCGAAGGCGGTGGTCGGCGAGGCGGCGTGCGCGTCGTGGATCAACACCCCCTCAGCGCCGTCCACCGTCACGTCGATCACCTTGAGGTCGCCGGTGGCCGGGTCGCGGACGACGCCCTTGGCGCCCAGGCCGTCCTCCAGCGGCGCCCCGAAGCGGATCGGCTGCCCGTGCTCCAGCCGGATCAGCGCCTCCTGCGCGGTCTCCCGCTCCTTGAGCACATCGAAGGCACCGTCGTTGAAGATGTTGCAGTTCTGGTAGATCTCCACCAGCGCGGTGCCGGGGTGCTCGGCCGCCGCCCGCAGCACGCTTTGCAGGTGCTTGCGGTCGGAGTCGATGGTGCGGGCGACGAAGGACGCCTCCGCGCCGATCGCGAGCGACACCGGGTTGAAGGGCGCGTCCAGCGAGCCCATCGGCGTCGACTTGGTGATCTTGCCGACCTCCGAGGTGGGGCTGTACTGGCCCTTGGTCAGACCGTAGATCCGGTTGTTGAACAGCAGGATCTTCAGGTTGACGTTCCTGCGCAGCGCGTGGATCAGGTGGTTGCCGCCGATCGACAGCGCGTCGCCGTCACCGGTGACCACCCACACGCTCAGGTCGCGTCGCGAGGACGCCAGCCCGGTGGCGATCGCGGGGGCGCGGCCGTGGATGGAGTGCATGCCGTACGTGTTCATGTAGTACGGGAAGCGGGACGAGCAGCCGATGCCCGAGACGAAGACCACGTTCTCGCGGGCCAGGCCCAACTCCGGCATGAAGGACTGGACGGCCGCCAGGATCGCGTAGTCCCCGCAGCCGGGGCACCAGCGCACCTCCTGGTCGGACTTGAAGTCCTTCATGCTCTGCTTCGCCTCGGCCTTCGGCACGAGCGACAGCGCCTCAATCATTCGCGGTCTCCTCCACGATGGCCCTGGCGAGCTGCTCCGCCTTGAACGGCAGCCCGGTGACCTGCGTGTACGAACGGGCGTCGACCAGGTACTTCGCCCGCAGCAGATGGGCGAGCTGGCCGAGGTTCATCTCGGGTACGACGACGCTGTCGTAGGCCCGCAGCACTTCCCCGAGGTTGCGCGGGAAGGGGTTGAGATGGCGCAGATGCGCCTGTGCGACCGTGCCGCCCTCGGCGCGGATCCGGCGGACCGCCGCGGTGATCGGGCCGTAGGTCGAACCCCAGCCGAGCACGAGGGTCCTGGCCTCACCGCTGGGGTCGTCCACCACGACGTCCGGCACCGTGATGCCGTCGATCTTGGCCTGCCGGGTGCGGACCATGAAGTCGTGGTTGGCCGGGTCGTAGCTGATGTTGCCGGTGCCGTCCTGCTTCTCGATGCCGCCGATGCGGTGTTCGAGCCCGGGGGTGCCGGGGACCGCCCACGGGCGGGCCAGCGTCTCCGGGTCGCGCAGATACGGCCAGAAGGACTCGGTGCCGTCGGCGTCGGTGTGGTTGGGCCCCGTCGCGAACTGCACCCGCAGATCGGGCAGGTCCTGCGGGTCGGGGATCCGCCACGGCTCCGAGCCGTTGGCCAGATAGCCGTCGGAGAGCAGGAAGACCGGGGTGCGGTAGGTGACCGCGATCCTGGCCGCCTCGATGGCCGCGTCGAAGCAGTCGGCCGGGGTGGCCGGGGCCACGATCGGCACCGGCGCCTCGCCGTTGCGCCCGTACATCGCCTGCAGCAGATCGGACTGCTCGGTCTTGGTCGGCAGTCCGGTGGAAGGACCGCCGCGCTGGATGTCGATGATCAGCAGCGGCAGTTCGAGGCTGACGGCCAGACCGATGGTCTCCGACTTCAGCGCCACACCGGGCCCCGAGGTGGTGGTCAGCGCCAGCGCCCCGCCGAAGGACGCGCCGAGCGCGGCCCCGATGGCGGCGATCTCGTCCTCCGCCTGGAAGGTGCGCACACCGAAGTTCTTGTGGCGGCTCAGCTCGTGCAGGATGTCCGAGGCCGGGGTGATCGGGTACGAGCCCAGGAACAGCGGCAGGTCGGCCTGCTTGCCCGCGGCGATCAGGCCGTACGCCAGCGCCAGGTTCCCCGAGATGTTGCGGTAGGTGCCCGCGGGGAAGGCGCTGGACGCGGGCTGCACCTCGTAGTTGACCGCGAAGTCCTCGGTGGTCTCACCGAAGTTCCAGCCCGCCCGGAAGGCCGTGACGTTGGCCTCCGCGATGTCCGGCTTCTTCGCGAACTTCTTGCGCAGGAAGGACTCGGTGCCCTCGGTCGGCCGGTGGTACATCCATGACAGCAGGCCGAGCGCGAACATGTTCTTCGCGCGCTCCGCGTCCTTGCGGGCCAGACCGCTGTCCTTGAGCGCCTCGACCGTGAGGGTGGTCAGCGGTACCGGGTGGATCGCGTACGCCTCCAGCGAGCCGTCCTCCAGCGGGTTGGCCTCGTAACCGACCTTGGCCATCGCCCGCTTGGTGAACTCGTCGGTGTTGACGATGATCTCGGCGCCGCGCGGCAGATCGGCGATGTTCGCCTTGAGCGCGGCCGGGTTCATCGCCACCAGCACGTTCGGCGCGTCACCGGGGGTGAGGATGTCGTGGTCGGCGAAATGGAGCTGGAACGACGACACCCCCGGCAGGGTGCCTGCGGGGGCGCGGATCTCTGCCGGGAAGTTCGGCAGTGTCGAGAGATCGTTTCCGAAGGACGCGGTCTCCGAGGTGAAGCGATCCCCCGTGAGCTGCATCCCGTCACCTGAGTCACCGGCGAAACGGATGATCACGCGGTCGAGCCGCTTGGTCTCCTTCGCCGGACTGCGCTGTTCGCCGAGGACGTCACCGAGAGCAGGCGGCTGTACCGCGGTGGTGGGACTGCTGACCTGGCTGGTCACTGAAACGGACCTCCTTGAGGCGGCGGCTCACCGGTCATCGTACGTCGGTAAGGGTCGCCTTCCCCGTACGTCCCGGAATGTGGTACGACCCCCTCCGCTCCTTGTGAGACAGAGTGTCAGCAATCAGGAGTTCAGGTAGGTGAGAACCGCCAGGACACGGCGGTGATCCCCGTCACTGGGCGCCAGCCCCAGCTTCAGGAAGATGTTGCTGACGTGCTTCTCCACGGCGCCGTCGCTCACCACGAGCTGCTTGGCCACCGCGGAGTTCGTCCGGCCCTCCGCCATCAGGCCCAGCACCTCGCGCTCGCGCGGGGTCAGCCCGGCCAGCACGTCCTGCTTGCGGCTGCGGCCCAGCAGCTGCGCGACCACCTCGGGGTCCAGCGCGGTGCCGCCCTCGGCCACCCGCACCACCGCGTCCACGAACTCGCGGACCTCGGCCACCCGGTCCTTGAGCAGATAACCCACCCCGCGGCTGCTGCCCGCGAGCAGCTCGGTCGCGTACTGCTCCTCCACGTACTGCGACAGCACCAGCACACCCACGCCCGGGTGGTCGCGGCGCAGTTGCACCGCCGCCCGCACACCCTCGTCGGTGTGCGTCGGCGGCATCCGCACGTCCGCCACCACCACGTCCGGCGCCGCGCCCTCGTCGGCCAGCTCCCTGACCACCTTGATCAGCGCCTCGGCGTCGCCCACGCCCGCGACCACGTCATGGCCCCGGTCGGTCAGCAGCCGGGTCAGGCCCTCCCGAAGCAGTACCGAATCCTCGGCGATGACCACCCGCACGCTGTCCTCCACCCGTTCCAGCCCCCCACGTAAGACCTGTCTTCCCCAGCATCCCAGCATCGGCGCGGCAATGGGGAATACGGTGCCAGTGGGCAAGGTTGCGCCCGGGAAAGTCGGCGGCCGCCGCGACGCGGGGGCGCCCTGGAGAGGAGTGCGTGTGCGCGCGGTCGGATTCGACGTCAACGGCGGCCCCGAAGTCCTGCGGGCGGTGGAGCTGCCGGTTCCCGAACCCGGCCCGGGACAGGTGCTGATCCGCGTCGCGTACGCCGGCGTCAACTACGGCGAGGTCCAGCACCGGCTCGGCGACTTCGGCCCGCCGGACGGCACGGACGTGCCGGGACTCGAGGTGTCCGGCGAGATCGTGGCCCTCGGCCCCGGCGTCACCGGCCTCGCGCTGGGAGACCTGGTCGCCGCCTATCTGCCGGACGGCGGCGGCTACGCGGAGTACGCCGTCGCCCCCGCCGACTTCGCCTTCCCGCTCGACGGCATCTCCCCGCGTGACGGCGGCGGCGCCGCGCTCGTGCTCACCACCGCCTACGGCGTCCTCGCGGGCGCCGCCCGGCTGGTCCCCGGCGACTCCGTCCTCATCCACGCGGCCGCGGGCGGCGTCGGCTCGGCCGCCGCCCAGATCGCCCGCGCGCTCGGCGCCGCCTCGGTGCACGGCACGGTCGGCGGCTCCGGCAAGGCCGACTACGCCAAGCGGTTCGGCTACGACGCCGTCCACACCCGCGACACCTTCGCCGAGCGGCTGCGGGACATCGACATCGTCCTCGACCCCATCGGCGGCCCCACCCGGCTGGCCAGCCTCGACGTGCTGGCCCCCTTCGGCCGGCTCGCGGTCTACGGCGAGGCCGGCCGCCACCCCGACCTCACCCTGCCCGTCCTCCCGCTGTGGAAGAACAACCGCTCGCTGACCGGCTACAACATCGGCGACCTGGCCCGCCGCGCCCCCGCCTGCCTGCGGTCGCACGCGCTGGCCGCGCTCTCGCTGCTGGCCTCCGGCGCCATCCGCCTCGACATCACCACCGAACTGCCCCTCGACCGCGCCGCCGAGGCCCACCAGGCCCTGCAGTCCGGCACCAGCCGCGGCAAGACCCTCCTCGCGGTACGGCCCTGACGGCCGGTCGGCCGCCAGGGCGCGTCTCGCGTCAGGCCCGCCAGGGGAGTTCGGTGGTGATACGGGTCGGGCCGCCCGCGGGGGAGTCGACCGCCAGGATGCCGTCGACGGAGTCCAGGCGTTCGGCCAGGCCCGCCAGGCCCGAGCCGCGGCTGAGGTCGGCGCCGCCGCGGCCGTTGTCCGACACGTGCATCATCAGCCGGTCCTCGACGCGCCAGACGTCGACCGCGGCACGGGAGGCGCCGCTGTGCTTGCTGATGTTCTGCAGGAGTTCGGAGACCGTGAAGTAGGCGATGCCCTCGATCGCGGGCACCGGGCGGGCCGGGAGGTCGACGGTGACCGCCACCGGCACCGTGCAGCGCGCGGCCAGCGCGGACAGCGCCGGGCCGAGTCCGCGGTCGGTGAGGATCGCCGGGTGGATGCCGCGGGCCAGGTCCCGTAGCTCCTGCAGGGCGATCTTGACCTCGCCGTGCGCCTCCTCGACCATCACCGCCCCGGCCTTCGGGTCCTCCAGCAGCTTCTCCTTGGCCAGGCCCAGGTCCATGGCGAGCGCGACCAGCCGGGCCTGGGCGCCGTCGTGCAGATCCCGCTCGATCCGCCGCAGGTCGGCGGCGGCGTGGTCGACGACGACACCGCGGTCCGACTCCAGCTCGGTGACCCGGTGGGCCAGCCGGGAGGGGCCGAGCAGTCCGCTGACCAGCATCCGGTCGACATGGGCCATACCGCGGATCATCCAGGGCGAGCCGAGGACGAGACCGGCGCCGACGACGACGCACAGCGCCAGGTCCAGCGGGGTGTGCAGGTACCAGCTGCTGCTGCCGTTGTCGTAGATCTGCAGACCGGACTGGTGGGTGAAGGCAGGGAAGACCCACTGCCACAGCGGGTAGCTGAGCAGGCCCCAGCCGTAGACGGTGAAGACCACCGAGACGACGAAGGAGAAGATCCCCCACGGGAAGTGGATGAGGCAGTAGAGGACGTGCCGCCAGTTGACGCCGCTGCCGAGCTGGGCGCCCAGCCTGGCCAGCACGCCTCCCCGGCCCTTGACGGGCGCAGGGGCCGGCTCCTCGATGTCGAGCCGCAGCAGTGAGCGGGCCCGGGCCCGCTCGCTGTAGCCGATGGCCCGGCAGCCGCCCAGCGCCAGGACGAGCACCGGGACACCGATGAAGGTGACCAGCAGCCCGGCGCCGACCGACAGCATGGTGACGGTCCAGACGAAGCCGACGATCCCCATCGGCAGATTGATCAGCAGATAGGCGAACTCGCGCCAGGTCCGCGCCTCGAACGGCGCACGCAGCGCCGGCGGGAAGCGGTGCTCGCGCTCCTCGGGCGGGAAGCCGTAGGCCATGATCGGGTCCGTCCTCTCTGCGTTCCTCGTGATGTCTCCATGCTGGCCCGGCCGCCCGGTCAACCCCATGGTGCGGATCGGCGTCTTCGGGGTGGGGCTATCCCCACCCACCAGGCGCCGCCGCCGTCAGCGCCGCCCCGGCGCCCCGCTCCGGCCGCCACGGGGACCCGGGCCCGGGGCGCCCCCGGGGACGCCGCCCTGACCGCCCGGCGCCCGGCGGAACTCGCGGTCCCGCCACGGCAGTTCGGCGGTGACCATGGTCGGGCCGCCGACCGGTGAACTGACCACGAACAGCCCGTCGACCGAGCGCAGCCGCTCGCCGAGCCCCGCGAGACCCGAACCGCCCGAGACATCCGCGCCGCCGCGCCCGTCGTCCCGTACCTGGATCATCAGCCGGTCCTCCGCGCGCCACACGTCGACGCTCGCGCTACGGGCCTGGCTGTGCTTGCTCACGTTCTGCAGTAGTTCGGAGACCGTGAAGTAGGCGATGCCCTCGATGGCCTCCGCGGGCCGCGCCCGCAGGTCCACGGTGACGGCGACCGGCACCGTGCAGCGGGTGGCGACCGACGACAGCGCCGCGTCCAGGCCACGGTCGGTGAGGATCGCCGGATGGATGCCGCGGGCCAGGTCCCGCAGCTCCTGCAGCGCGACCTTCACCTCGCCGTGCGCCTCGCCGACCATCTTCGCGGCGGCCTCCGGGTCCTCCAGCAGCTTCTCCCTGGCCAGACCCAGGTCCATGGCGAGGGCCACCAGCCGGGCCTGGGCGCCGTCGTGCAGATCGCGCTCGATCCGCCGCAGGTCGGCGGCGGCGTGGTCGACGACGACCCCGCGGTCCGACTCCAGCTCGGCGATCCGCCGCTCCAGCTCGTCCGACGGCTGCAGCAGCCCGCGGACCATCGCCCGGTCCACGGTGGTCAGCCCCCGGGACAGGAACGGCAGCACCGGCCACAGCAGGAAGAACGACACCGCCATGAGGACGAAGGTCAGGATGCCCCAGGGCAGCCGGATCGCGAAGTACAGCGCGTGCCGCCAGGCCACCGGGTCCTTGAGCGTCGCCCACAGCCAGGGCAGGAAGCCGAAGGTGCGGGTGCGCAGCGGGCGCGGCTCGTCCACGGAGACGCCCAGCAGATCGCGGGCCCGGCCCCGCTCCAGCCGCCCCAGCGCCCGGCAGCCCACCAGGCCGAAGGCCAGCAGCGGCAGGCCCACCACGGTGACGGACAGCCCGAGACCGACGGAGATCATGACGACGACGTAGACGAAACCGACGATCGACGCCGGAAGGTTCAGCAGCAGGTACCCGATCTCCTTCCACGTCACGCCGTCGAGCGCGAACCGCGGAGGCGGCAGCGCGGCGGGCGCGGTGGATCGGCGGGCCTCGGACGTGGTGTTCATGCTCCCAGCCTGCCGGGGGAGGGGCGGGGAGCGCCATGGGGTGCGTGGGCCTCGCTCAGGTGGGGTTATCCCCAGGGGGCACTCAGGGGCGGACCTCTGTGAGGCCAGGGCCTAGACTCCCTCCGTATAGATCGTCTAAAGATCCACACGGATCGCTGGACACCACCGGTCAACGAGTGACGAGGGGCGGACGGACGTGGACTACTTCCACGGCTACTCGGTCGTCGGCCTGGTCGCGGTCGTCGGTGTGCTCTTCGTGGCCGTCGCCTTCGCGTCCGGCCGCCTGCTGCGGCCTGTCGTGCCGACGCGCGAGAAGATGCTCACCTACGAGTGCGGGGTCGACCCGGTCGGCGAGGGCTGGGCGCACACCCAGATCAAGTACTACGTGTACTCCTTCCTCTACGTCATCTTCGCCGTGGACGCGATCTTCCTGTTCCCGTGGGCGACGGTCTTCGCCGACCCGGGCTTCGGCGCCACCACGCTGGTGGAGATGTTCGTCTTCATCGGCTTCCTCGCCGTCGGCCTGCTCTACGCCTGGAAGAAGGGCGTCCTCGAATGGACGTGACACCTGGGGTTCCCGCGGTGCCCGCCGTGGCCGCGGTGACCACCCCGGAGCCGCTGCCGGAGCCGCGCCGCCTGGGCACGCTCGCCCGGCTGGCGCCCGAGCCGATGAAGGTGGTCCTGAACTGGGGCCGCCGCTACAGCCTGTGGGTGTTCAACTTCGGCCTGGCCTGCTGCGCCATCGAGTTCATCGCCGCCTCCATGTCCCGGCACGACTTCATCCGGCTCGGCGTCATCCCCTTCGCCCCCGGCCCCCGGCAGGCGGACCTGATGGTCGTCTCCGGCACCGTCACCGACAAGATGGCGCCCGCGGTCAAGCGGCTCTACGAGCAGATGCCGGAGCCCAAGTACGTCATCTCCTTCGGCGCCTGCTCCAACTGCGGCGGGCCCTACTGGGACTCGTACTCCGTCACCAAGGGTGTCGACCAGATCATCCCGGTCGACGTCTACGTGCCCGGCTGCCCGCCGCGGCCCGAGGCGCTGCTGCAGGGCATCCTCAAGCTCCAGGAGAAGATCGCCCGCGAGTCCCTCGGCGAGCGGTACGCCTCCGGCGGGGGTGACGGATCCGGCGCGGCCCGCGCCACCGGGCGCCCGTCCGCCGCGGCGCTGACCAGCGGCCTGGTCACCCCGCCCGCGGCCCCCGGGGCGGGGGAGCGATGAGCGGGTTCGAGCGGTTGCCCGAGGGGGCCGCGGAGGTCTTCGGGGAGGGGGCGTCCGCCGCGGAGGCGTACGACCTGCTGACCGTCGACGTGCCGCCGGACGCCTGGATCGGCGCGCTCACCACCGCCCGCGACGTATTGGGCTGCACCTTCTTCGACTGGCTCAGCGCGGTCGACGAGCCGGGCACCGGCTTCCAGGTCTGCGCCCACGTGGTCGCGCTGGACGGCGGGGTCCGGCGGCTGCTGGTCCGCACCACCGTGCCGTACGACGCCGCCGCCCTGCCGACCGCGACCGGCGTCTACCCGGGCGCGGGCTGGCACGAGCGCGAGACGCACGAGATGTTCGGCGTCGACTTCACCGGGCACCCGGGGCTCGCCCCGCTGCTGCTGCCCGAGGAGTTCGAGGGCCATCCGCTGCGCAAGGACTTCGTCCTGGCGTCGCGGGTCGTCAAGGCGTGGCCGGGCGCGAAGGAGCCGGGCGAGTCGCACGACGGCGGACCCAAGCGGCGCCAGATGCAGCCGCCGGGTGTGCCCGACCCGAACGACTGGGGCCCGCTCAAGGGCCAGCTCCCGCCGGCCCCGGCGCGCCCGGCCCGTGGGGCCCGCGCCGCCGCGGCCCCCGGCGACCGCCCGGCCCGCCGCACCCGCAGCGTCAGCGAGGGCTCCGCCAGCCAGGCGTCCCCGCCCGCCGCTCCGGCGCCCGCCACCCCGGACGCCCCCTGGCAGCAGCCCCGCGAGACCCCGCCCGCACGGCCCGAGCGCCCCGCGCCCGAGCCCCCCGCCGCGCCCGCCGCGCCCGAAGCGCCCCCGAAGGAAGAAGGTGACGCCGAGTGAGTGACACCCTCGACGTCCTCCTCCGCCTCGTCGGCGTACTCGTCGTGTTCCTGGTCTTCCCGCTGCTCGTCGGGCAGACCGAGCACAAGGTGATGGCCCATATGCAGGGCCGCCTGGGCCCGATGTACGCGGGCGGGTTCCACGGCTGGGCACAGCTCGTCGCCGACGGCGTGAAGTTCGCGCAGAAGGAGGACGTGGTCCCGGCCGACGCGGACCGCAGGATCTTCCAGCTCGCCCCCGCCGTGGCGCTGCTGCCGTATCTGGTGGTGCTGATCGCGATCCCGGTCGGTCCCGACGGGTTCGTGGGGCAGTCCATCGACGCGGGCCTGTTCTTCGTGCTCGCCGTGATGGGCGTCGGCGTCCTCGGCTCGCTGATGGCCGGCTGGGCGTCGGCGAACAAGTTCTCGCTGCTCGGCGGCCTGCGCACGGCCGCCCAGCTCATGGCGTACGAGCTGCCGATGCTGCTCACCGCCGCCTCGGTGGCGATGGCCGCCGGGACCCTGTCGCTGCCCGGCATCGTCGAGGCGTACCACTGGTGGTGGACGCCCTGGCAGATCGTCGGTGGCCTGGTCTTCTTCACCGCGGGCCTCGCCGAGCTGCAGCGCCCGCCGTTCGACATGCCGGTCGCCGACTCGGAGATCATCTTCGGCGCCTACACCGAGTACACCGGACTGCGCTTCGCCCTCTTCCTGCTCGCCGAGTACGCGGGCATCGTCGTGCTCTGCGCGCTGACCACCGTGCTGTTCCTCGGCGGCTGGCACGGCCCGTGGGCGGGCAGCGCCGGGTGGCTGTGGACGCTGGTCAAGACCGGGCTGCTGGCGTTCGTCGTGATCTGGCTGCGGGTGAGCTACCCGCGGCTGCGCGAGGACCAGCTCCAGAAGCTCGCCTGGACCGTGCTCATCCCGCTCGCCCTCGCCCAGATCGCCCTGACCGGCGTCGTCAAGGTGGTGATCTCGTAAGCCATGGGTATCCCCGGATCCGGTCTGGCCAAAGGCCTGGCCGTCACCCTGCGGACGATGACGCGGCGTTCCGTCACCGCCCAGTACCCCGAGGCGCAGCCGGAACTCCCGCCGCGCTCCCGCGGGGTGATCGCGCTGTTCGAGGAGAACTGCACGGTCTGCATGCTGTGCGCCCGCGAGTGCCCCGACTGGTGCATCTACATCGACTCCCACAAGGAGACGATGCCCGCCGCCGCGCCCGGCGGCCGGGAGCGCAGCCGTAACGTCCTGGACCGCTTCGCCATCGACTTCGCGCTCTGCATGTACTGCGGCATCTGCATCGAGGTCTGCCCGTTCGACGCGCTCTTCTGGTCGCCGGAGTTCGAGTACGCGGAGACCGACATCCTCGACCTCACCCATGAGCGCGACAAGCTGCGCGACTGGATGTGGACCGTGCCCGCGCCGCCCGCGCTGGATCCGGCGGCCGAGGAGCCCAAGGAGATCGCCGCCGCCCGCAAGGCCGCCGAGAAGGCCGCCGCGGCGGGGGAGGACGAGGCGTGAACCTCAACAACGCCCCCTCGGGCTTCCTGTCACCCACCGGTGTGGAGATCACCTTCGTACTCGTCGGCCTCGCCACCCTCGGCGCGGCCGTGCTGAGCGTCACCACCCGGCAGATCGTGCACGCCGCGCTGTGGCTGGTGGTCGCCCTCGGCGGCCTCGCCATCGAGTACCTGCTGCTCACCGCCGAGTTCATCGCCTGGGTCCAGGTGCTGATCTACGTCGGCTCGGTCGTGGTGCTGCTGCTCTTCGGACTGATGCTGACCCGGGCGCCGATCGGCCGCTCCCCGGACGCGGACTCCGAGAACCGCTGGGTCGCCCTGGCCGTCGCCGCAGCCGCCGCGGTCACCCTGGTCTGGGTGGTCGTGGACGCCTTCCGCTGCACCTGGATCAATCTGCACGGCGTGGTCCAGGGCTCGTCCCGGGCCACCGGCACCAGCCTCTTCCGGCACTGGGTGCTGCCCTTCGAGGCCCTGTCGGTGCTGCTGCTGGCCGCCCTCGTCGGCGCCATCGTCCTGTCCCGGCGCCATGACGACGCCACCCGCGCCATCAGCTCCGACGCCAAGGAGAACTGATGCACCTCGCCTATCCCGCCGTCCTCGCCATCCTGCTGTTCTGCGTCGGGGTCTACGGTGTGCTCGCCCGCCGCAACGCGATCCTCGTGCTGATGTCGGTCGAGCTGATGCTCAACGCGGTCAACCTCAACCTGGTCGCCTTCGACGTCTGGCTGCGCGACACCGTGCACTCCGGGCAGGCGCTCACCCTGTTCACCATCACCATCGCGGCGGCCGAGATCGGGCTCGGGCTGGCGATCGTGCTGCTGGTCTACCGCAACCGCGGCACCTCCGACATCGACCGGCTCACCGACCTGAAGGAACCGCGGCCCGGCGACCCCGAAGACGCCGCCCCCGGCACGGCGGCCGACGACGAGAAGGCAGAGGCCACCGCGTGACCCTGACCGCCCTTGCCGCGCTCGTCCCCCTCCTGCCCTTCCTGGGCGCGGCCGCCGGACTGCTGCTCGGCCGGCGCGCCCCCGGATTCGTCCGGCCGCTGGCCGTGCTGCCCACCGCGACCTCCTTCGTGCTCGCCGCGATCGTCGCCGCCCGCCAGGGCACCGGGGCGCCGACCGACGCCGCGCACCGGCTGGCCGCCACCGGCTCGGTGCCGATCGACCTCGCCCTGCACCTGGACGGCTTCTCGGTCCTGGTGGCCGTCCTCGTCGGCCTGGTCGCGACCTGTGTGCAGGTCTACTCGACCGCCTATCTGCGCGACGACGCGCGCTACCCGTCGTACGCCGCCCTGGTCTCGCTGTTCACCGCCGCCATGTTCCTGGTCGTCTACACCGGCGACCTGATGGTGCTGCTGGTCGGCTGGGAGATCATGGGCATCTGCTCGTACTTCCTGGTCGGGCACTACTGGGAGAGCGAGACCGCGCGGGCGGCGTCGATCAAGGCGTTCCTGGTCACCAAGCTGGGCGACGTCCCGTTCCTGATCGGGATCTTCGCGCTCGCCACCGACGCCCACACCTTCCGGATCAACGGCATCCTCACCGCGGCCACCCACGGCCAGCTGCACCACCCCACGGTCACCGCCCTGCTGCTGCTGGCCGGAGTGGCGGGCAAGTCCGCGCTGTTCCCGCTGCACACCTGGCTGCCGGACGCGATGGCCGGCCCGACCCCGGTGTCCGCGCTGATCCACGCCGCCACCATGGTCGCCGCCGGTATCTACCTGGTGGCCCGGCTGCTGCCGGTCTTCACCGCCTCCGCCGCGGCGCTCGCGGTGCTCGCCGTGATGGCCGCCCTCACCATGGTCGGCTCCGGCCTCGCCGCCCTGGCGCAGGACGACATCAAGCGCGTGCTGGCGTACTCCACCATCGGCCAGCTCGGCTACATGGCGGGCGCGCTGGCCGTCGGCGACCGCGACGCCGCCGTCTTCCACCTCCTGTCGCACGGCGCCTTCAAGGCGCTGCTCTTCCTCGGCGCGGGCGTGGTCATCCACGCGGCGGGCACCAACTCGCTCACCGCGATGTCCCGGATGGGCGACCTCGCCAAGCGCGTCCCCGACGCCATGTGGACGATGGGCCTCGCGCTCGCCGCCCTGGCCGCGCTGCCCCCGCTGTCCGGCTTCTTCTCCAAGGAGTCGGTGCTGCGGGCCGCCGAGCGCGCCTCGTCCGGCGACACCGCGCACGTGCCGGCGGCCGTCGGCTGGACGGTCCTGGTCGCGGGCTTCGCCGCCGCTCTGCTGACCGCCGGATACGCCGCCCGGCTGTTCCTGCTGGCCTTCCTGGGCAGCGGCCCCGCGGCGCCCGACCACGGCAGGCAGCCGGTGGTGATGACCGGCGTGCTGTGGGTGCTGGCCGTGCCCACCCTCGCCTTCGGCGCGCTCACCTACCGCTCGCTGCCCGACTGGTTCGACGGCACCCCGCTCGGCCCGACCCTCGTCACCTCCGTCCTGGGCACCGGACTCGCCCTCGTCGGCCTGCTCGTCACCTACGGCGCCTGGAAGGCGGCCACCGCCACCCGCCGTGCGGTCTCGCTGGACGCCGTGGTCGCCGACGCCGCCGCGGAGCCCGAGCCGATCACCGCCCCCGACGCGGAACCCGCGCTCGTCGAGGCCGAGGCCATCGACAGCCACGAGGCGGTCTACGGCGACATCGCGTCCGCCGACGACCCCGGCGATCCCGGCCGGCTGCTGCTCGGCCCGCTGCACCGGCACGCGGCGCACGGCTTCCACCTCGACGCCGTCTACTCGGTCCTCTTCGTCCGCCCGGTGCTGGCCGCCGCGAGCCTGGTGCGCTTCCTGGACCGCGACGTCGTCGAGACCTACGTCCGCGGCGCGGGCGGCACCCCCCGGCTGCTCGGCGCCGCCGTCCGCAGGGCGCAGACCGGAAACATCCAGACCTACCTCAGCGCGCTGCTGGCCGGTGCGGTCGTCCTCGCCGTCCTCGTCGCAGTCGGAGCGTGAGATCCCGTGAACGACACCGCACTCCAGTACGTCCTCGCGGCGACCGTCGTGCTGCCGCTGCTCGGCGCGGCCGGCGCCCTGCTCCCGGCCCCGCCGGGCTTGCGCGGACGCGGCCCCGACCAGGCGGTGCTGCGCCACGGCGTCACCGTGACCGGCGCCGTGCTGGTGCTCGCGATCGTCCTGGCGGCGGGCTTCGACCACGACCACCCGGGCACCATGCAGGGCACCACGGACCTCAACTGGATCCCGGCGCTGCGGATCCACCTCCACCTGGGCGTCGACGGCATCTCGCTCCCCCTCCTGGTGCTGACCGCCCTGCTGACCTTCCTCTGCGCGCTCTACAGCTACTTCAAGATGCCCGCGGGCCCCAGCCCGAAGGCTTTCGTCGCCCTGCTGCTGCTCCTCGAAGGCGGCACGCTGGCGACCTTCGCCGTACTCGACCTGATGCTGTTCTTCCTGGCCTTCGAGACCGTGCTGATCCCGATGTACTTCCTCGTCGCCCGCTGGGGCGGCGCGGACCGCGAGCGCTCCGCCATGCGCTTCATCGTCTACACCGTCCTCGGCTCCGTGATCATGCTGCTCGGCCTGCTCCTCATCGGGGTGAAGGCGGGCACTTTCGACATGGTGACACTGGCCTCCGACAGTGCCCACGGAGCGCGCCACCTCAGCCACTCCACCCAGTTGGTCGCCGCTCTCGCGATCGGCCTCGGCCTCGCGGTCAAGACCCCGATGTGGCCGCTGCACAGCTGGCTCCCCGACGCCCACACCGCCGCCCCGACCGTCGGCTCGGTGCTGCTGGCCGGTGTGCTGCTGAAGATGGGCACCTACGGTCTGGTACGGATCGCGCTGCCGATGACGCCCAGCGGCATGCACACCCTCGCGCCGTACCTGGCCGCCTTCGCCGTCGTCGGCATCGTCTACGGGTCGCTGGCCTGCCTGGCGCTGTCCCGGCAGGGCAACGGCGGCGACCTCAAACGGCTGATCGCGTACTCCTCGGTCGGCCACATGGGCTTCGTGCTGCTCGGCATCGCCTCGCTGACCACGACCGGCGTCAACGGCGCACTGTTCGCCAACATCGCCCACGGCCTGATCACCGGCCTGCTCTTCTTCCTCGTCGGCGCGGTCAAGGACCGCTACGGCTCCAGCGACCTCGACACCCTCGCCGGTCGCACCGGGGCCGCCCTCTACGGCCGGGCGCCGCGCCTCGGCGGCCTGCTGGCCTTCGCCGCCGTCGCCTCCCTCGGGCTGCCGGGCCTTGCCGGGTTCTGGGGCGAGATGCTCTCGATGTTCGGTGCGTTCGACCCCGCCGCCGGGCTCAGCCGCCCCGCGTACGTGACCTTCACCGCCGTCGCCGCCTTCGGCACCCTGCTGACCGCCGCCTATCTGCTGGCCGTGGTCCGCCGGGTCTGCATGGGCGACCGCGAGACCGCCGAGGCGACCCCCGTACTCGCCGACGTCCAGAGTTACGAGTTCGCCGCCTGGACACCGCTCGCCGCGCTCACCGTCCTCGCCGGACTGTGGCCCGCCGTCCTGCTCGGTCTCACGGAACCGGCCGTGCGCACCCTCCTCGGAGGCAACTGATGCCGTCCCTCGTGCAGTCCGTCGACTGGACGGCGCTCGCCCCGGCCGCGATCCCCGCGGCCGTCGCCCTGGTCGTCCTGGTGGCCGACCTCTTCCTGCCACGGGCACGCAAGCAGGTGCTCGCCTGGACCACCGTCGGCGGGCTCGCCCTCGCCGGGCTCACGCTGATCCCGCTGCGCGCGGGCAGGCACGCGACCTTCTGCGAGACCGGCGCCGGGGCCGGGAAGGGCGGCTGCTCCTACGCCGCCGACCACTTCACCCTCGTCATCCAGGTGCTGGTGCTCGGCGGGGCGCTGCTGACCGCGCTGCTGTCCGTGCACAGCACCGAGGACGAACTCCCGGCGGGGGAGTACTGGTTCCTGCTGCTGTCGTCCGCGGCCGGCGGGGCCCTGCTGCCCGCCTCCCGCGACCTGGCGACGCTGATCGTCGCGCTGGAGGTCACGACGCTGCCCGCGTTCGCCCTGGTGGGCCTGCGCCGCGGTGACCGGATGTCCAGCGAGGCCGCGCTGAAGTTCTTCCTGTCGTCGGTCACCGCGACCGCCGTCTCACTGCTGGGCATCAGCTTCGTCTACGCGGCCACCGGCACCCTCCATCTGGCCGCCGTCGCCGACGCCCTGACGCACACCCCCGGCCAGCTCGGCACCCTGGCGAAGGTCGGCGCGGCCCTCACCCTGGTGGGGTTCGCCTTCAAACTCGCCGCCGCCCCCTTCCACTTCTGGGTCCCCGACACCTACGCGGGCGCACCTCTGCCGGTCGCGGCGTATCTGTCGGTGGTCGGCAAGGCCGCCGGTTTCTCCGGGCTGATCCTGGTCGCGGTGATCGCCTTCCGGCCGTACGACGACGTGTGGGGCCCGGCCTTCGGCGTGCTGGCCGCGCTCACCATGACCGTCGGCAACGTCGGCGCGCTGCGGCAGCGCCCCGGCGTCGAGCGCGGCGCCGTCCGCCTGCTCGCCTGGTCCTCCATCGGCCAGGCCGGCTATCTGCTGGTGCCGCTGGCCGCCGCGGGCTCGTCCGGCGACCCGGCGCACGAGATCGGCACCACCGTCGCGTACGCGCTGATGTACGGGGTGGTGAACCTGGGCGCCTTCGCGGTGGCGGCCCTGGTGACGCGGACCGCCCCGGCGGGCCGGCTGGCCGACTACCGCGGCCTGTACGCGACCCGCCCGCTCGCCGCCCTGGCGCTCGCCTTCTTCCTGCTGTGCCTGGCCGGGCTGCCGCCGGGCGTCATCGGCCTGTTCGCCAAGGTCGCGGTCTTCTCCTCGGCGGTCGGCGCCCAGCACGGCTGGCTCGCGGTGATCATGGCGGTCAACGTGGCCATCGCCCTGGTCTACTACCTGCGCTGGACGGCGCTGCTCTTCGCCGGGCGCGCCGACGCCACGGGCGAGGTGACGGGAACGGCCCTCGGCGAGGGGGCCGCGGCCGGCGCCGGGCCGCTGTCCGTCGCCGCAGCGCCCGTCGGGCTGACCGCCGCGATCGCGCTGACCGCGGTGGCCGCGATCGTGCTGTCGGGCGCCCCGCAGATCGTCCTGAGGTACGCCCAGGGCACGCTGTTCTGACGCTTCGCGCGCGCCCCCCGGTGCGCCTCCGGGCGGCGCGCACAAGGGAACTAGCGTCGCCCGGGTGGCGTTGACCAGAGCAGGAGGTTCTCCTGAAGGGGGAGAGGTTCCCCCGACGCACACTTTGGAGGGCGCAGCGTGCACCGCCGGCACAACGGGCTGAAGACCGCCGTACTCCTCGGCGGTCTGTCCGCACTCATCCTGGTCATCGGCAGCTTCTTCGGCCGGACCGGTCTCATCATCGCCCTGGTGGTCGCGCTGGGCACCAACGCGTACGCGTACTGGAACAGCGACAAGATGGCTCTACGCGCGATGCGCGCCCGTCCGGTCAGCGAGTTCGAGGCCCCGGTGATCTACCGGATCGTGCGGGAGCTGTCGACGGCCGCCCGGCAGCCGATGCCGCGGCTGTACATCTCGCCCACCGAGGCGCCCAACGCCTTTGCCACCGGCCGCAATCCGCGCAACGCGGCGGTGTGCTGCACCGAGGGCATCCTCAACATCCTGGACGAGCGCGAGCTGCGCGGCGTCCTCGGGCACGAGCTGAGCCACGTCTACAACCGCGACATCCTCATCTCGTCGGTGGCGGGCGCCCTCGCCTCCGTCGTGATGTTCCTGGTGAACTTCGCCTGGCTGATCCCGATCGGCCGTTCGGACGACGACGAGGGGCCCGGCATCCTCGGCATGCTGCTGCTGATGATCCTCGGCCCGCTCGCCGCCTCCGTGATCCAGCTCGCGGTGTCCCGCTCGCGGGAGTACGAAGCGGATGCCTCGGGCGCCCGCCTCACCGGCGATCCGCTGGCCCTGGCCTCCGCGCTGCGCAAGCTGGACGCCGGGACCAAGCAGCTGCCGCTCCCTCCCGAGCCGCGCCTGGAGACAGCCAGTCATATGATGATCGCAAACCCTTTCCGTCCGGGTGACGCGTCCAAGCTGTTCTCGACCCATCCCCCGATGGCCGAGCGCATCGCCCGCCTCGAGGAGATGGCAGGCCACCGCTGATGAAGACGATTCTCAACATCATCTGGCTCATCCTGTGCGGTCTGTGGATGTGCCTGGGCTACTTCCTCGCCGGGCTGATCCTGTGCATCACGATCATCGGCATACCCTTCGGCATAGCCGCCTTCCGCATCGGCGTCTACGCGCTGTGGCCGTTCGGCTACACCACGGTCGAGCGCCGTGACGCGGGCGCCGGCTCGGCCGTCGGCAACGTGCTGTGGCTGATCCTGGCCGGCTGGTGGCTGGCGCTCGGCCACATCGTGACCGGCATCGCGCTGTTCATCACGATCATCGGCATCCCGTTCGCGCTGGCGAACTTCAAGCTGATCCCGCTGTCGCTGATGCCGCTGGGCAAGGAGATCGTCCCCTCGGACCGCCCCTTCGCCACCCGCTGAGCGGCGGCCCTCCGCGCCGGGTCACCCGGCCCGGCCGGCCTCCATCACCCAGTTGGACTCCCAGGTCCGGCCGCCGTCGTCCGAGTACTCCTGCTCCCAGCGCCAACCGTCCGCGGACATGTGCGACCAGATGAAGTGCGCCCGTACGGTGCGCCCCTCGTACTCGTCGTCGCCGTAGAAGTCCCCCGCCCGCCGCTGAACACACCCCGCATCGGCGGGTAGAGCCGCCCCGTGCTGCTGATCGACCAGTAGATGGACCACTCCTTGCGCTCCTGGTCGAACAGGCGCAGCGTCATGCCGATCTTGTCCAGCGTCGGGAAGGTGATCTCGTCGAGGTTGCCGACGCCGCCCAGGAGCTGCTGCGCCCGGCTGACAGCGGGGAACTCGTACCAGTCGTCGGCGCCGGAGAAGAGGGTGGCGAGCCGCCGGTTGCGTACGTCCCAGCGGCCGGTGAGAAAGTCGAAGTCGTTGCTCATGCCCTCACTCTGCGGCCCGTTCCCTGACAGCTTGTGTCAGTGAAGACCGGAAGATCGCCCAGAGTCGGCTGGTTACCCTCTGCTAACCTGACCTGCGGAGGTGCGGGGTGGAGGACGACTATGCGCTCAGCGTCGAGGCCACGGACGCGGAGCTGCCGCCCGCGCTCGCCGCATACGCCGCGCACCTGCTGCGGCGCGCGTACATCCGGTCCAACCTCCTCGCGCCGGAGTTCGGTCCCGGGTTCCACGGTGCTTCCGGTGCCCGCGACTTCCAGGTGCTGGACGCGCTGACCGCGCCCACCGCCTTCTCCCAGCAGGACCTCGGCGACCGGCTCGGCATCAACCGCACCACCATGGTGAAGCTGATCGACCGGCTGGAGGCCGCCGGCCAGGTCACCCGCGCCCGCAACCCCGGCGACCGGCGCTCGTACGTACTGGCGCTCACCGACGGCGGCCGGGCCGCCATCAAGGCGATGGAACCGGCGATGTCCGCCGGTGACGACCGGCTGACCGCGGCCCTCGCCCCCGCCGAGCGCGACCGCCTCGACGACCTGCTCAGCACCCTGCTCTCCCGTACCGACACCGACGGCGGGGTGCGGCGCACCGGCTCGCTGATCGCCCAGTCGCACCACTTCGTACGCCGCAGGATCGAGGACGCGCTCACCGATGTCGGCCTGCAGGCCCGGCACTTCGGCGCGCTCACCGTGCTCGCCGACGGCCCCTGCTCGCAGCAGCAGCTCGCCCGCCGGCTCGGCATCAGCGAGCAGGGGATCCTGCAGATCGTCGACGACCTGGAGAACGCCGGCCGGGTCGTCCGCGAGCGCGATCCGCAGGACCGCCGCCGATACGCCCTGCGGCTGACCGACGCCGGACAGCAGGCCCTCGGCACCGCGCGCCGGGTCGTGGAGACGGCCGAGGCGGAGATGGGCACCACGCTGGGGGCGGACGGCCGCGCCGAGCTGAAGGCGCTGCTCATCAAACTGGTGCGTACGGGCATCCGACGGCCCTGACAGCCCTGGTGGTCCCGGTGATCCTGGCGGTCCCGGTGGTCCTGGTGGGCTCCCGTCCGCGCCCGGCATACGCGAAGATGGGCCCACTACCGACCTACCGGTAGGTAACCCGCCCCTGGGTAAGGAGATCGCGATGAGCGGCCTGCAAGTCGGCGACAAGGCACCGGACTTCACCCTCCCCGACCAGTCCGGGAAGCCCGTGACGCTCAGCGGCGTCCTGGGCGAGAGGGTCGTGGTCCTCTACTTCTACCCGAAGGACAACACCCGCGGCTGCACCGCCGAGGCATGCAGCTTCCGCGACAGCTACGAGAGCTTCACCGAAGCGGGCGCCGAGGTCATCGGGGTCAGCTCCGACTCGGTCGCGTCGCACGAGAAGTTCTCCGGCCGCCACGAACTGCCTTTCGTCCTGCTGTCCGACCCGGGCAGGACCGTACGCAAGCAGTACGGCGCCACGACGATGGGCGTGGTGCCCGGCCGGATCACCTTCGTCATCGACAAGGAAGGCGTCATCCGGCACGCCTTCTCGTCCATGACCAACATCGGCGGCCACATCGACGACGCGCTGGCGGTGGTGAAGCAACTCCAGGGCTGAAGAGTGGCTGAAGGGTTCTGACGATTCAACTGCTAGATAGATATACAGATTGACGGTTTCGCAGGCTGACTATAGCCTCGGTTGCGGCGGTTCACCGGTGCGTGCACGCGCCGGTTCACTCTTGGCTGCAGGGGAGTTATGTGATGACCACTCCGCATGTGCCCGGCGAGACAGTCGACCTGACGATGATGTACGCGTTCCACGACGGACTGCGGCGCGACGTGGCGATCATCGCCAAGTCGGCCGCGGTCACGGGCGACGACCCGGCCCGGCTCACCGCCACCCACTTCGGGTGGGACCTCTTCAAGCGGTTCCTGACGATCCACCACGCGGCCGAGGACGAGATCCTCTGGCCCCGGCTGCTGGAACTGCTCGCCGACCGCCCCGACGACGTCGAGCTGCTCGACGCGATGGAGCGGGAGCACGGCCGTATCGACCCGCTGATCGCGGCGATCGACGCCGCCCTCGCGGACGAGCAGAACGGCTACGCGGGCCTGGGCGACGCCGCCGACGCCTTCGCCCACGAGCTGAACGCGCACCTGGTCCACGAGGAGGAGGAAGCCCTCCCCCTGATATCCAAGGAACTCCCCCCGGTGGACTGGGCCCGCTTCGCCGACTCCCAGCGCAACCAGATCGGCCTCGGCCTCGCCCCGCGCTACGTGCCCTGGCTCCTCGACGGCGCCACCCCCGAGCGGATCACCGAGGTCCTCGCGATCTTCCCGCCCCCGCTGGCGGCGCAGTACCACGCGAGCTGGCGCGCGCAGTACGCCGAGCTCAACCCGTGGAGCACCGAGCACCCGAAGGCGTCCTGACGGCGAGTCGTACGCCGGACGCGTCCACGCGTCCGCGCGACCCGGGCCGCGGCCTGGGCGACGGCCTGGGCACCGGCCACACCGTACGGACTACGGGGTGGCCGGTGCCCAGGCCGTTCCGTTGTAGAAGTACGCGGGGTCGCCCTTCAGCCCCGCCGTACGGAACGGCCTGCCATGGTCGTTGACCACGAGCTTGCCCTGGCGGTTGCCACAGCTCCACAGCAGGTCCAGCTCCCAGCGCACGTCCCGGCCCGCGGTGTGCGCGGCCACATCGAGGACCTGGGAGTCGGTGGACGACACCTGGAAGGGGAAGTTGGCCACAGGCGTCGGGTTCTCGCCCTCGTACCCCGGTACGGCCTTCGCCCTGGGCACCGCCGCGTCGAGGTCGACGGCGAACGACGCGGGGACGAGCCCGCCGCCGCAGCCCGACCCCGTGGTGTAGCCGAACCCCTTCGCGGCCGGGCGGCTGCTCACGATCCGCACATACAGCGCGTGCAGCACCACCGGCTGCCCCGGCACACCCTGCGCGGTGAGCTGCAGCCGCAGCTTCCCCGCCGGTATCCCGCCGAGGGCGCCGGCCCAGCCGTTCGTCTCCTGCAGCGACGGCGGTGGCGGGACCTCGGCGGGCGGCTTGTCCATCAGGAACCACTGGTCGCACTGGGTGTCCCAGTTGTCCGACAGCACGCTCACCTGGACCGGCGCGGGCCCGTTGTCGGCGGTCGGCGCCGCGGGCGAGGCGGGTACGGCGGGCGCCTTGGCGGACGGCGTCCTGTTGGCGGGCGTCGAGGGGCCGCCGGTCGCGGTGGGCGTTCCCGTCCCGCTGGTGGTGGCGGTGGAGGTGCGGGTGGGCGTGGCCGCGGTCGTACGGGTCGGGCCCGGGATGTCGCCGGACACGCTGGTGTCATGGGCGCCGAACCGGCTGTACAGCGCCAGCGGCAGTACGACGGCGATCACCGCGGCGGCGCCGAGTACGACCTTGGTCCGGCGGGCCCGCGGTGAGCGGGTGGCGGGGGAGTCGGAGCCCGGGGAGACGTCGGGGGTGGCGGCGGCCGTGGTCCGGGCGGATGGGACTTCGACGGCCGCGGCCTCGTCGACGGCCGGGATCTCCGTAGCCGGGATCTCCGTGACCGGGGGCGCCGGGTCCGTGGGTGCGGTCTCCGGGGCGGGCGCGCGCTCCGGCTCGCGGCGGCGGCTCGCGTCCGCCAGCAGCCAGCTCCGGTGCAGCGCGAGAAGCTCCTCCGGAGTGGCGCCGCACAGCCGGGCGAAGCGTTCCACCGGGGCGTAATCACCGGGTACCGCGGCGCCGTTGCAGTAGCGGTGCAGGGTGGAGGTGCTCAGGTGCAGCCGGGTGGCGAGCGTGCCGTAGCTGCGTCCCGACCGCTCCTTCAGCTCCCGCAGCCGCGTGGCGAAATCCTCGACCTCGGTGGTCATTCCATCCTCCCCCTCGTCCCGGACCGGCGTTCCAGGCGGACCCATCATCGCAGGTCAGGGAGGTGAAATCGTTCCAGCGTCCCTACTCGTAGCGAGACTGTGGCATGCGGGACACGACACGCGGCACGGTGAGGCCATCCACAGAAAACGACCACAGCGAAGGCCATCATCGTGTCCGTGAAATCCACGCTCTCGTCCGCAGCCGTCCTCCTGCTCGGCACCCTCGCCCTCACGGCGTGCCAGTCCGCTTCCGGCGACTCGGCCGACGGCGTGTCGCCGTCCCGGCAGCCCTCCGCCACCGCGGCCCCGACGGGCTCCACCGAGTCCGTCTCCGCACCGTCGGCCTCCCCCTCCACGGGCACCACCGGGAGCGGCGGCACCTCCGCGAAGGGCGCGTCGACCTCGACCCGCGCCCCGGGCGGCACCTCGGGCGGCGGCAACGACACGGACGCCTACGCCTTCAGGCACCCGTGCACCAGCCGCGAGGTGTCGGTGCACGTGACCGGGCGGGCCGGGGCGCCCAGCCAGCGGGTGATCGTGGTGCGCGGCCTCACCGGGCACGCCTGCGGCCTGAGCTACTACCCGCTCGTCAGCCTGGACAACTCCCGCGCCCCGGGCGGCAAGGTCGTGAAGCCGCTGATCCCCAGCGGTCTGGGCGGGCCGCCCGCGTACGTCCTGCACGCCGGCCGTACCGCCTACGCGGTCATCGACCTCGACCCCAGCGGCGCCACCGCCGGCACCGTACCCGGCATCGACGAGCTGAACGTCCTGGCCAACGGCGACCACATGCCCAACGCCGACACGCTCAACTTCCCGCTCGGCTCGGGCGCCCGGGTGCTCAAGCCGAAGCTCGGCCTGTACCGGACCACCATCGCGGACGCGGTGTCCTCCATGCGCGCGGCGGACTACCAGTCCTGACCGTCCCGCCCTCTCCGCGTCACTCCCGCCGGCCGCCCGGATACACGTATCCCGGCGGCCGGACCCCGTCCTAGCGGTAGTTGACGAACTGGAGGGCGAAGTCCAGGTCCTTGCCCTTGAGCAGGGCCTGCACGGCCTGCAGGTCGTCCCGGCTCTTCGAGCTGACCCGCAGCTCGTCGCCCTGGACCTGCGCCTTGACGCCCTTGGGGCCCTCGTCCCTGATGATCTTGGCGACCTTCTTGGCGTTCTCCTGGGAGATGCCCTCCTCGATCGTCGCGAAGATCTTGTACTCCTTGCCGGAGAGCTGCGGCTCACCCGCGTCCAGCGCCTTCAGCGAGATGCCCCGCTTGACCAGCTTGGTCTCGAAGACGTCCAGGATCGCCTTCACCCGCTCCTCGGAGTTGGCCTCCATCAGGATCTTCTCGCCGGACCACGCGATCGAGGCACCGACGTTCTTGAAGTCGTACCGCTGCGAGATCTCCTTCGCGGCCTGGTTGAGGGCGTTGTCGACCTCCTGCCGCTCGACCTTCGAGACGATGTCGAAACTGGAGTCGGCCATCTTCAGTGCGCTCCTTGACTGTGTTCTCGGCTTACTCTGCCTACCCGGCTCCCCGGGCCCCGTGCTTCCCCGCAAAGCCTAGCCATCACGCCGCACCGAAGTGCTGATCAATCCGGTGGCGGACCACCCCCGCGCATCGGGTATCGTTTACGTCGTCGCCACGGAGCACCGCACCACAGCGGATCCGGGGCTTCATCCCATGGCGGTATGCCCGAGTGGCCAATGGGAGCGGACTGTAAATCCGTCGGCTTAGCCTACCGTGGTTCGAATCCACGTGCCGCCACGCGCCTTGAGGGGCCTGTGACCAGCAGAAATGCTGATTGCAGGCCCCTCAGTCGTTCCATGTGTTCGACTGGTCGAAAGGACTGCCACTTGGGGCGCGCGGCCGAGTGCTTTGGCGGGATGCGGCGGCCGTACCGGACGGGGGATATCGGGGGGCGGGTTGATGGGTAAGTCGTTGCGGTGGCACGTGCTGTCGTCGTTGGTCCTCGGTGGGCTGGCGTGGTGGATTTCGTGGTTCTGGGGGGATCTGGGCGGGCGCAAGTCGGTGTGGCTTGCGCTGGGGCTGTTCGCGTCCCTGGTCGTGACCGGCCTTCTGTCGGACGTGTGCATCGCGTGGTACGACCGTCGCCGGGCGAGGCGGCACCCCGGGGATCGTCCAGCGGTACAACGCGGGCGTTCCGGTGAGTGACCTGGGGCCGGAGGTGCTCAAGCGCAGGTACGGGGCGGCGCGGACGCTGGTGTTGGAGGCGACACGCACTGGTTCGCGGGCTGCCAGGACGGCGACTGACCCCGGCAGGCCGATCGGCGTGCTTCGTGCGATGGTGGCATGACCCACCTGGGAGAACGGCCCCCTGGTCTGCGGGAACGCGGGCCAGGGGGCCGTTTGCCGAAGAGGCAGGGGGGTCGGGGGCGTCAGACGAGGGCGGTGATCTCCTCGATGCGTTCGGCGAAGCCGTCGTCGGGGAGGGGGAGGTCGAGGTCGTCGTCGACGAACTGCACCGCGTTGCGGACGTAGTCGAGCGCGGCGGTGGTCGCGTCGGTGAAGGCGCGGTGGCGTACGACGATGCGCAGGCAGGTGGTCCAGCCGAGGGCGAGGGCGTAGCGGTCGGCGCCCGCGGAGCGGAGTTCGGCGCCGAGCAGCGGGCTGACCTGGTCCTGCCACCAGTCGGCCTCCTCGGTCTCGCCGAGCGTCATGTGGTGGAGGTAGAGGCAGTACGAGGCGGCGACGTCGTCGGCGCCGGCGGCGTACTGCCACCAGAAGCGGGAGCTGTCCTCGCGGTCCGCGAGATGGAGCACGCAGGCCAGGACCCGGGCGCCGGACGGCTCCAGGACGCGGCCGCCGATGAAGGTGGACATCGCGTGCAGCGCCTCGGGCTGGCTGATCAGGACGTGGCACAGCCGCTGCAGGTCGGTGCGGGCGCGGCGGGCGCGGTCCTCGGGGGCGTCGGCGGCCGGTTCCTGGCAGGGGCCGGTGCGGGGGAGGCGGCGGCGCAGCCGGTGGTAGGTCGCGTCGTCGAAGCTGATCGCGCCGCTCACCAGCCGGCCCGCGGCCTTGGCCTCCAGGCGCGTCTCGGCGGCCGCCATCTCCTCCTCGGTGTAGTCGGGCGAGACCTGCCGGGCCTTGGCCAGCATCTCCTCGATCGACGTGGGCGCGGTCATCGGTGTGTCCTTCCGACAGGGCCGTCCGGGCCGTCCCGCCCGTCCGGGCCATCCGGGCTGTCCGAACCGTCCGGGCCGTCCGTACGGGGTCCGACCGGTCGTACGGATCCAGCCGATCCAGCCGGTCCACCCGCCCCGCCCGACCCCAGGTCCAGGCTCCGGGCCAGCCGCCGCCTGGCGTCGCGGACCGTCGAGCGCACGGTCGCCTCGCTGATGCCCAGCACCCCGGCCGTCCCCCGGGTGGTGTAGCCCAGGCAGCAGCGCAGGACGACCACGTCGTGCTGCCGTTCGGGCAGCTGGGAGATGGCCTGCTGGATGGCCAGGCTCGTCTCCAGCTCGCCGATGGGGTCGACGGTGCCGACCAGCGCGGCCGACTCGAAGGTGGCGACGTCCATCGCCACCGGCCGCCGCTTCCGGGCCCGTACCGCGTCGACGGTCCGGCTCTTGATCACCGTCCAGGCGTACGCGGACGGTACGGGCTGTGCCGTGACGACGGGCCACTTGGCGAGCAGCTCCAGCATGGCGTCGTCCACCGCTTCCTCCGCGTCGGCGCGTGAGCCGAGATGGAGCGCGGCCCACCGCACATAGGCGCCGCGGTGCTGGCGGTGGAAGTTGGTGAACTCCACGGGTTCGGTGTGCTCGATCACGCGCGTACGGGAGCGGCGGTGGCGGGCTCCGGGCAGGTCGCCGGCGCTCACCGGTCGCCCTCCCGGCGGCCGGACGTGCCCTGGGCGTGGCCGGACTGGGTCAGCTCCGACGCCCCGGTGCGGACTCCCGCCGCCAGGACGCGGCGTACGGCCTTGCGGACGTCGGGCCCGAAGGCCCGGGCGGCCGCCAGTCCGGCGAGTACGGTCTCCGTGGAATGAGGGGTGATCACGGACCTTGAGGTCCTCTCGCGTGTAGGTGGACGCGCAGCCCCGTATTGAGCGCTTCCAGGACCGCTTCGTTGCGGTCTTGCCTACATAGCGTTCGCCGATGCCCGTTCGTGCAGCGCTCCCATGCAGAAAATATGACTTCCGAGCTACTCAGGAGTCACTTCCGTAACGTGGTACGGGAGTTACCCGCGCACAGGTCTGGTCCACCCCACCTTCCTCACCAGGGCGTGCGCCCCTCCGCGCCCCGGGTCGTCCGCGCCAGGGCGCACCACCCGCGCACCACCCCCCGAAGCGGCTGTGAGGCATGCCACATACCCCACACCCGTGCGGGATGATGACGCGGTGGAATCCGTTGACGCCATGACCGAGCCGGAGTTGCTCGCCGCCGCCCGCACCGGCGACCCGGGAGCCTTCGACCGGCTCGTGGCCCCGTACCGCAGGGAACTCCTCGCGCACTGCTACCGGATGCTCGGCTCGGTGCAGGACGCCGAGGACGCGCTCCAGGAGTCGCTGCTGGGCGCCTGGCGGGGGATCGGCGGCTTCGAGGGCCGCAGTTCGCTGCGCGGCTGGCTCTACCGGGTGTGCACCAACGCCTGCCTGCGGCTGATCTCGCGCAGGCCCCGCAGGGTGCTGTCGCCCGACCACGGGCCCGCCCGGCAGGACACCGCGGAGCTGGGGGCGCCGGTGAGCGGCCCGATCTGGCTGGAGCCGTGGCCGGACGACATCTCCGCCGACACACCGCACGGCCGGTGGCCGGAGCCGATGGTGGACACCGACGACCCCGCCGCGCGCTATCTGCGCCGCGAGAGCGTGGAGTTGGCCTTCGTCGCGGCGCTGCAGTTCCTGCCCGGTACGCAGCGGGCCGTGCTGATCCTGCGGGAGGTGCTGGAGTTCTCCGCGGCCGAGACCGCCCGGATGCTCGACACCACACCGGCGTCGGTGAACAGCGCCCTGCAACGGGCCAGGAAGGCCGTCGGCGAGCGGACGCCCGGCCCTTCGCAGCGCGACGAGCTGGCGGCGCTCGGCGACGACGGGTGCCGGGCGCTGGTCGACGCCTTCGTGGCCGCGTGGGAGCGCGCCGACGTACCGGCGCTGCTCACCCTGCTCACCGAGGACGCTCGCTTCACGATGCCGCCGCTGCCCGCGTGGTTCGACGGCCGCGACAGTGTCGCCCGCTTCCTCGCCGAGCGGATCTTCGCCACCCCGTGGCGGCTGCTGCCCTTCGCCGCCAACGGCCAGCCCGGCTTCGCCTGCTACCTGCGTACCGCCGAGGGCGAGCCGTACCGCCTCGGCGCCGTGAACGTGCTGACCCTGCGCGACGGCCGGATCCGCGAGATCACCGGCTTCCTCGACCCCGAACTCCACCGCCACCTGGGCCTTCCCCTCGAACTTGCCGCGCCGGACGGGGGACCGGAAAAATAATCCGCGAGAAGCGATGAGTTCCCGGGCAGGCATGTCTCTCCACACCTGAAGGCGGCGACCACGCCGCCCCAGTGGAGGGAGAACGCCATGCGCAAGCTCGTCGTCACCAACATCGTGTCGCTCGACGGCTACTACGAGGGCCCCGGCGGGAACGTCATGGTGCTGCCGATGGACAACAGCTTCGACACGTACAACGTGGAGCGGCTGCGGGCGGCGGACACGCTGCTGCTGGGCGCGCGCTCGTACGGCATGTTCCGCGGCTTCTGGCCCGCGATGGCGGACAACCCGGAGGCGTCGCCGGTCAACCGGGAGCTGTCGAAGCTGGAGAACGCCATCGACAAGGTCGTCGTCTCCGACACGCTCACCGCCGACCAGACCGACCCGTGGCGCGACACGACCCGGATCGTCCGCCGCGCCGAGGCGCACGCGGCGATCGCGGAGCTGAAGCGCGGGCCCGGCCGGGAGATCCTGGTCTTCGCCAGCCGGACCCTGTGGAACGACCTGCTCGCCGCCGGTCTCGTCGACGAACTGCACCTGGTGGTCGGCGCCGTCGCCCTCGGCGGCGGCACCCCGGCGTTCACCACCCCGACCGCGGCGCCGCTGCGGCTGCTGGACGCCCGCCCGTTCGAGGGCTCGGACAACCTGCTGGTTACGTACGCCCCCACGGCTTCCGCGGCCGCGGAAGGGGCCTGACCCCGCCTCAGCCGCAGCCCGACAGAGGTCAGTTCCCCGCCACGTTCCGCACCGCCACCCCGACGGGGGTCTGACCCTCGATCAGATTGAGGGTCAGACCCGCAGTCGAGGGTGTGGTGAGGAGTTCGGCGAGGACGGCCGCCACGTCGTCGCGGGTGACCGAGCCGCGGCCGGTGGTCGCGGCGAGCAGCACGCGCCCGGTGCCGGGGTCGTCGGTGAGGGCGCCGGGCCGCAGGATCGTCCAGTCGAGCGCGGTACGGGCCCGGATGTCGTCGTCGGCCGCGCCCTTGGCCCGCAGATAGGCGTCGAACTCCGGATCGCCGCCGCTCGCCTGGGCGTTGGCGCCCATCGAGGAGACGACCAGATAGCGACGCACCCCGGCCCGCTCGGCCGCGTCGGCGAAGAGCACGGCGGCGGCCAGGTCCACGGTCTGCTTGCGCGCGCTGCCGCTGCCCGCCCCCGCGCCCGCCGCGAAGACGGCCGCGTCGGCGCCGGCCAGGGCGGCCGCCACCGCGTCCACGTCGGCCGACTCCAGGTCGAGTACGACGGGCTCCGCGCCCGCCGCCCGCAGGTCGTCGGCCTGGGCGGGATTGCGGATCAGCCCCGCCACACCGTCCCCGCGCGCGGCGAGCAACCGCTCCAGCCGCAGCGCGATCTGTCCATGTCCACCCGCGATCACAGTACGCATGCCGCGACGCTACGCCTGCCGGTGCGACTGGCGCGGGAGGTCGAGCGCCGCCTCGCTCTCCGAGTCGCAGTACTCGCGTACGGCGCTGGTCCGCGAGACCACCCGGCCGCGGTGCACCACGATCCGGCTGTAGGCCAGCGACAGCACGCCCTCGACGCGCTCGCCGCGGACCGCCAGCAGCTCGGCGGGGAATCCGGCCTCGACCCGTACCTCCGGCAGCCCGAGGACCGCGCGCGCCTGGCCGCTGACCGTCTCGTACGCCTCGACGGGGCCGCACTCGCCGTACGACGCGAGCAGGAAGGCCGCCTCCAGCGGGTCGCCGCGGCCGACCGGGTTGGCCAGGTCGCCCATCGCGCCGCTGCCCGCGGTGACCCGCACTCCCGCGGCGCGCAGCAGCCGCACCGGGGTGAGCAGGTCAGCGGCGCCGCGGCGGACCGACTCGACGCCGCCGCAACCGCCCTGCGGGAGGGCGACGACCGAGACACCGGCGGCGGCGAGCTGGTCGGCGGCGCGTCCGGCGGCGTCCTGCGGCAGTGAACCCAGGCCGTGGCAGGGGCCGATGGTGACCCCGGGCCGCAGCCCGCCCGCCATCGCGGCCAGCCGGGCCAGCCGGGCCGGGTCGCCCGCCGAGGTGTGCAGATCGACCGGCAGCCCGAACTCGCCCGCCAGGGTCAGCACGGCCTCGGCGTACCCGCTCGGGTCCGGATCGAGGTCGGGGCAGCCGCCGACCACCGAGGCGCCCATCTTCAGCGCGTCGCGCAGCATCGCCAGCCCGTCGGCGCCCGCCGCCCCGGTGAGCACCCGCGGCACCGCGACGGTGTGCAGCTCCACCAGCCCGCGCAGCGCCCGGCGGGCCTGGAGCACGGCCTCCAGCGCCCGCAGCCCCTGCACGTCACCGATCCGCACATGGCTGCGCACCGCGGTGGCGCCGTGGCCGAGTTGGAGCAGCGCGGCTTCCGTAGCGCGGCGCTGCACATCGGACGGCTCGGGCGAGGGCGGGCCGTCGGCGCCCGCGGTCAGCGCCAGGTCGAGGTGCGCGTGCGGCTCGGCGGGCGCGGGCAGCAGCAGATAGCCGCGCAGGTCGATACGGGCGCCGTCGCCGGGGCGGCCGCCGGGCGCGGTGAGGCTGCCCGCGGTGCCCACGGCCTCGATCCGGGGGCCGCTCAGCCGTACGTCGACGATCCGGCCGTCGGTCAGGCGGGCACCGCACAGCAGCAGCGTGGAGCTGTCCGCGGCCGTGGGGCGGCTGCTGTCGCGGGAACTGTCGCGAGGGCTGTCGGTCATCGCGCTCCTCCGGTGCGTGCGGGGGGCGGACGTCGCCGGGCATGAGTGCGGGCGTCGCCAGGCATGATCACGCTGAGCCGAGCCTAGGGGTCCGCGCGGCGCACACCCGGCAGGAGAGCATTAGTCGTACCGGTCAGGGTCGTGCCGCACCCCCGCCGCGCCCCGCCGCGCCGCCCCCGAAGTGCGGGCGCCAGACGCCCGATACGTCCCGCCGGGGTGCCCGTTGTGCCCGGCCGGATACGGATTTCACGTATCGCTGCGGACCGTGTAATGTCTTCCTCGCTCGCCCCAATAGCTCAGTCGGTAGAGCGTCTCCATGGTAAGGAGAAGGTCTACGGTTCGATTCCGTATTGGGGCTCTGATGGATCGGTTCCCCGCCACCCGGCGGGGGCCAGTTCGTCGCAGCGGCGTAGCTCAGTCGGTAGAGCAAGCGGCTCATAATCGCTGTGTCACCGGTTCAAGTCCGGTCGCCGCTACTCTCCGTAGCCGATTGTGGGATCGGTCCCTCAGTCGGCTACTATTCCTATGTTCAAATCACCCCCGTTCGTCAAGGAGCACTCACGTGGCCGCCACCGACGTCCGCCCGAAGATCACGCTGGCCTGCGTGGAGTGCAAGGAGCGGAACTACATCACCAAGAAGAACCGGCGTAACGACCCGGACCGTCTTGAGATGAAGAAGCACTGCCCGCGTTGCAACGCGCACACCGCGCACCGCGAAACGCGCTGACTCCAGGCCAAGAAGTACCACGAGGCCGCTCCCGTCACCGGGGGTGGCCTCGCGGCATTGCGCTCGGCAGGTAGTCCGCGGCGGGCAACAGTAGCCGCCCTTGATCACTTCCCGCATGGTTTCCCTAGTTCCCGCACCGGAGGTGCCGATGGCTCTGGACCAGTCCTTCGTGGGGCGGAGCTATCCGCCCACCGCCGCCTACGAGGTGGGCCGGGAGAAGATCCGCGAGTTCGCCGAGGCGATCGGCGACGCGAATCCGGCGTACACCGACCCCGAGGCCGCCAAGGCCCTCGGCCACCCCGATGTGATCGCGCCGCCGACCTTCGCGTTCTCGATCACCTTCAAGGCGGCCGGGCAGGTGATCGAGGACCCCGAACTGGGGCTCGACTACAGCCGCGTGGTGCACGGCGACCAGAAGTTCACCTATACGCGTCCGGTCCGGGCGGGCGACAGGTTGACGGTCACCTCCACCATCGAGGCCGTCAAGTCGCTGGCCGGCAACGACATTCTGGACATCCGGGGCGAGGTCCACGACGAGTCGGGCGAGCACGTGGTGACCGCCTGGACGAAGCTGGTCTCCCGCGCGGCGACCGAGGACGGGGGCGCGTGATGGCGACGGCGATCGGTTACGCGGATGTCGAGGTCGGCACCGAACTCCCCGCCCAGACCTTCCCGGTGAGCCGCGCCACGCTGGTGCGCTACGCGGGCGCGTCGGGCGACTTCAACCCGATCCACTGGAACGAGAAGTTCGCCCTCGAGGTCGGCCTGCCGGACGTGATCGCGCACGGCATGTTCACCATGGCGTCGGCGATCCGGGTCGTCACCGACTGGGCCGGCGACCCGGGCGCGGTGGTCGAGTACGGCGTACGTTTCACCAAGCCCGTCGTCGTGCCCAACGACGACCAAGGCGCCGTCATCGAGGTGACGGCCAAGGTCGCGGCCAAGCTCGACGACAACCAGGTCCGGGTGGACCTGGTCGCGATGTCCGCGGGCCAGAAGGTGCTCGGGATGTCCCGCGCGGTGGTCCGGCTCGGCTGAGCGCACGTAAGGGGTGCCCACCCGGAGTGGGCACCCCTTACGCATCGCTTGACAAGGTAGTGATTGGCCACTAACTTAGTCGCATGGTCAGGATGAGCGCAGACGAGAGGCGCGAGAGCGTCATCCGCGCGGCGATGAGCGAGTTCGCCCACGGTGGCTACGACGGCACGTCCACCGAGGCGATCGCCCGCCGGGTGGGTGTCTCCCAGCCGTATCTCTTCCGCCTCTTCCCGAACAAGGAGGCCATGTTCCTGGCCGCCTCCAAGCGCTGCATCGACTCGACCCGCCAGGCGTTCGCCGACGCGGCCGAGGGCCTGCCGCCCGAGGAGCGGCTGCCGGCCATGGCCCGCACCTACCAGCGGATGATCCACGAGGACCCCGAGCGCCTGCTGATGCAGATGCAGACCTACGTGGCCGTCGCCGCCGCCGAGGCGGCCGGAAACCCCGAGTTCGGCGCCGCCGTCCGCGAGGGCTGGCTGGAGCTGTGGGACACCGTCCACCTGGCACTCGGCGCGGACGTCGACGAGACGACGACGTTCCTCGCCTACGGCATGCTCGTCAACACCCTGGTGTCCCTGGGCTTCCCGGCGGGCCACCGCGTCTGGGAGGGCTTCTACGAGTCCGCCCGCCCCGAGTGAGCACGCGGGCGCCCACCCGCGCCCTTTCACGCCCTCAAAACTTAGTCATCACTAACTAACCAAGAACGAAGAGACTCACCTCCTGGGGGAGCAATGAACCAGCAAGCCGCCCGCCGTCCAGGCAGTGCCGCCTGGGCCCTGGTCATCACCAGCGTCGCCGGTTTCATGGCGGCCCTCGACAACCTCGTCGTCACCACCGCGCTCCCCTCCATCCGCAAGGACCTCGGCGGGGCGCTGTCCGACCTCGAATGGACGGTGAACGCCTACACGCTCACCTTCGCCGTCCTGCTGATGTTCGGCGCGGCCCTCGGCGACCGCTTCGGCCGCCGCAAGCTCTTCCTCACCGGCCTCACGATCTTCACCGGCGCCTCCGCGGCCGCGGCCCTCGCGCCCACCATCACCACCCTGATCGCCTTCCGCGCCGTCCAGGGCGTCGGCGCCGCGATCATGATGCCGCTCACCCTCACCCTGCTCACCGCGGCCGTACCCGCCGAGCGGCGCGGCATGGCCTTCGGCATCTGGGGCGCCGTCAACGGCCTCGCCATCGCCAGCGGCCCCCTCATCGGCGGCGGCCTGACCGAGCACATCTCCTGGCAGTGGATCTTCTGGCTGAACGTCCCCCTGGGCGTCGCCCTCATCCCGCTCGCCCGGCTGCGCCTCAACGAGTCCACCGCACCCAACGCCCGCCTCGACGCCCGCGGCACCGTACTGATCAGCCTCGGCCTCTTCGGCATCGTCTACGCCCTGGTCAACGCCACCAGCAAGGGCTGGACCAGCACGCCCGTCCTCAGCGGCCTCATCGGCGGCGTGATCCTCGTCGCCGCCTTCATACGGCACGGCGCCACCGCCGAGCACCCCATGCTGCCCATGCGGCTCTTCCGCAGCCGCGGCTTCTCCGCGATCAACGCGGCCAGCATGCTGATGTTCACCGGGATGTTCGGGTCGATCTTCCTGCTCAGCCAGTTCCTGCAGAACGTCGTCGGCTACGGGCCCACGGAAGCGGGGCTGCGCATGCTGCCGTGGACCGGTATGCCGATGATCGTCGCGCCCATCGCGGGCTACCTCTCCGACCGCATCGGCGGCCGGCCCGTCGTCGCCGCCGGTCTGGCCCTCCAAGCCATCGGGCTCGGCTGGTTCGCGCTGATCCTCTCGCCCGACGTCTCCTACCTCTCGCAGCTTCCCGCGCTCATCATCAGCGGCACCGGCATGGCGCTCTTCGTGGCCCCGGCCACCAACCTCGTCATGTCCAGCGTCCGCTCCTCCGAGCAGGGGATCGCCTCCGGCGCCAACAACGCGCTCCGCGAGGTCGGGGGTGCGCTCGGGGTCGCCGTCCTCGGCTCCATCTTCTCCGCGCAGGGCGGATACGAGTCCGCCACCTCCTTCGTCGACGGCCTCACCCCGGCTCTCTGGGTCGGCTCCGCCGTCCTCCTCGCCGCCACCGTCGCCGCCCTCCTCATCCCCCGCCGGGCGCACTCCGCGCAGGCACCCACCACCGACACCCCCCGCACCCTCCAGCCCACCGCCTAACCGGCGGCCCCCCCACCCCCGCGCCTACCGGCGCGGGGGTTTTTCCCACCCGCACCACCCGTGCGGGTGCGTTTTCGTCTGCCGGTCTTCTGGTGGGTGGGGTCGGGGCCCCGCCGGGGTATCTCCTCGGGCGCCAAACACTTGCCGGGCGAATCTGCTTCTGCGGGGGAAGTGTTCGGCGCCCTGCGGGGGCACCCCGCCACGTCCCCTCCCGGGCCGGATGGCGGCTGCCGGTCCACGGGGGTGATGGCGGGGCGGCCGGGTGGGTGTGGCACACGAACCCACCCCCCTCAGCGGGACCCCACCCACCCACGGAGGGCGCCCGGGTTTGTGAGCTGAGGGGGGCGGGGGTGGAGGGGGAGGGTTGCGAAATGCTGCCGGATATTTGTGGCGGGGGAGAGGGTGCGGGTAGGAGGTGCAGAAGCGCCGTAAATATCCGATTTCGAAGCCCTCCGCCGGAACCCCCGCCCCCCGACCCACATAACCTAGGGACGTGCACGCAACCCCGAACGCCCCGCTCGCCCCCCTCACCACCTTCCGCCTCGGCGGCCCGGCCACCCAGCTCCTCACGGCCACCACCGACGCCGACCTCGTCGAAGCGGTCCGCACCGCCGACGCCCACGGCGCCCCCCTCCTCCTCATCGGCGGCGGCAGCAACCTCCTCATCGGCGACCACGGCTTCGACGGCACCGCCCTCCGCATCGCCACCACCGGCCGCACCCTCACCCTCACCCGCACCCCCACCCGCGGCGCCACCCTCGAACTCGCGGCAGGCGAGACCTGGACCGACGCCGTCGCGGCAACCGTCACTGCCGGCCTCGCCGGGATCGAGTGCCTCGCCGGTATCCCCGGCTCGGCCGGAGCGACCCCGATCCAGAACGTCGGCGCGTACGGCCAGGAGGTGTCGAGCACGATCACGGAGGTCGTCGCGTACGACCGCCGCGCCAAGGAGACCGTCACCCTGCCCGCCACGGAGTGCGCCTTCTCGTACCGGAGCAGCCGCTTCAAGGAGGACCCGGACCGCTTCGTCGTGTTGCGCGTCCGCTTCGCGCTGGAGGACGCGGGCGGCCTGTCGGCGCCGATGAAGTACGCGGAGACGGCACGCGCGCTGGGCGTGGAACCGGGCGACCGGGTGCCGCTGGCGAAGGCGCGCGAGACGGTGCTGGCGCTGCGCGCGGGCAAGGGCATGGTGCTGGACGCGGCGGACCACGACACCTGGTCGGCGGGCTCCTTCTTCACGAACCCGATCCTGACCGCGGCCGAGCACGCCGCCTTCATGACGCGGGTCAAGGAGCGCCTGGGCCCCGATGTGACCCCGCCGAGCTACCCGGCCGCCGACGACCGTACGAAGACCTCGGCCGCGTGGCTGATCGACAAGGCGGGCTTCACCAAGGGCTACGGCACGGGCCAGGCCCGCATCTCCACGAAGCACACGCTGGCCCTCACCAACCGCGGCTCGGCCACCACCGAGGACCTGCTGACCCTCGCCCGCGAGGTCAGGGACGGCGTGCACAAGGCGTACGGCGTGACGCTGGTCAACGAGCCGGTACTGATCAACGCAATCCTCTGAGGACCCCCCGGCTCACCCCCCCACGCACCCTCACTCACCGCCCAGCGGCGCGAGCGACCCGCACCCACTCCACCACGTCCAGCACGACCACCACCCCCGCCAGCAGCGCCAGCGCCCACAGCGCCGTCATCCGCGAAGCGACCGGCACCGCGGCCACCACCACCCCCGCCGCGATGAGCCGCGTCGTCGACCAGAGCCGGAACATCCGCCAGCGGGTGTAGCCGAAGACGGCGAGGAAGAGCGCGCAGCCGCCGTACAGCAGCAGGGCGAGGGACGAGCCGAGCCGGTGGGACGGGTGGGCGACGGCCTCGTGCATGCCGACGGCGGCGGCGACGATGCCGCTGATGAAGCCGAGGTGGGCATAGGACAGGACGTGCCGGATCATGTCCATCTGCTGCCGTGCGGTGGCCACGGCGAACTGGATGGCGCTGGCGGCGAAGGCGAAGTACACCCACCACAGGGCGGCGGCCAGTGCGAACGCCGCGGCGACGGCGGCGAGTTCGTCGGCGGGCAGACGGTCGGCCGTCGTCGCGGGACCGCCGATGGAGACGATGGACTCGCCGAGGGCCACGATGAGGAAGAGCCCGAACCGCTCGGGCAGGTGCCCCGAGTGGAAGTGCGCGTGCGCGATACGCCGCCGGATGAGCTGCGGGATGAGCAGGTCGACGGTGGCGGCGACCGCCCAGACGGTGACCCGCGCGGACCCGTGCAGCAGCCCGCCGGCCAGCATCAGGGGGCCGGTGAGGAAGGCGCCCGCGGTGAAGGCGTTGAAGCGGAAGTCCTGCCAGCGCAGCACCAGCGCCTCCAGCAGCAGCCGGGCGGCCCAGTAGGAGGCGCCGAAGAGGACGCCGCGGTCTGAGTAGGCGTAGGGGATGGCGAGGCCCATGAAGAGGGCGCTGAGGCCGACGCCGAAGATGCCGATCCGGTCGACGGGCTTGTCGACGTCCTGCCGGTTGGAGTGCACGGAGGTGCCGACCCAGGCCCAGTAGGCGGGGACGAAGACGACCAGGGCGCGCCCGGCCCCCGCCCAGCCGTGGTCGGCCCGCAGCAGTGTGCTGACCTGGGTGACGGCGAAGGCGTAGACGAGGTCGAAGAACAGCTCGCCCCAGGTGACCCGCTTCTCGGGCTCCTCCCGGGGCGCGGTGACGAGATCGACCGCGGAGGGACCGGCGCCGTCCTCCGCGTCGGCGGCCTCGGCTATGCCAGCCACGTGTCGACCCCGCCGAGCAGCCGGTCCTTGACCTCCTTCGGGGCACGCGAGCCGCGCACCGACTGGCGGGCCAGCTCCGCCAGCTCCTCGTCGGTGAAGCCGTGCACATCGCGGGCGATGTCGTACTGGGCGGCCAGGCGGGAGCCGAAGAGCAGCGGGTCGTCGGCGCCGAGCGCCATCGGTACGCCGGCGTCGAAGAGGGTCCGCAGCGGTACGTCCTCGGCCTTGTCGTACACGCCCAGCGCCACGTTCGAGGCCGGGCAGACCTCGCAGGTGACGCCCTTGTCGGCGAGGCGGCGCAGCAGCCGGGGGTCCTCGGCGGCGCGGACGCCGTGGCCGACGCGCTCCGCGTGCAGGTCGTCCAGGCAGTCGCGGACGCTGGCGGGCCCGGCCAGCTCGCCGCCGTGCGGGGCGGCCAGCAGACCGCCGTCCCGGGCGATGGCGAAGGCGCGGTCGAAGTCCCTTGCCAGGCCCCGGCGTTCGTCGTTGGACAGGCCGAAGCCGACGACGCCGCGGTCGGCGTAGCGCACGGCGAGCCTGGCGAGGGTGCGGGCGTCCAGCGGGTGTTTCATGCGGTTCGCCGCGATGACCACCGCCATACCGACGCCGGTGTCCCGCGAGGCGGTGTGCACGGCGTCGAGGATGATCTCGATGGTGGGGATCAGCCCGCCGAGCCGGGGCGCGTACGAGGTCGGGTCGACCTGGATCTCCAGCCAGCCGGAGCCGTCCGCCGCGTCCTCCTCGGCGGCCTCGCGGACCAGCCGCTGGATGTCCTCGGGGGTGCGCAGGCAGGACCTGGCGATGTCGTAGAGCCGCTGGAAGCGGAACCAGCCGCGCTCGTCGGTGGCCCGCAGCTTGGGCGGTTCGCCGGAGGTGAGCGCCTCGGGCAGATGGACGCCGTGCTTGTCGGCCAGCTCCAGCAGGGTGCTGGGCCGCATGGAACCGGTGAAGTGCAGGTGCAGATGTGCCTTGGGCAGCCGCCCGATCTCGCGTGTCGTACGTACCTCGCGTGCCATTCCAAGATCCTGCTATACGACAGCCCCCGTCCGGTACCACTTTCTCCGAACGGGGGCTTGCCCGAAAGCACGAGCGGTGCGCGACGGCACCGGCGCCGGGTTCAGTCCTTGGCCTCGCCCAGGAGCTGCTGGAGCCGGGTGACGCCCTCGACGAGGTCCTCGTCGCCGAGCGCGTAGGACAGCCGCAGGTAGCCGGGGGTGCCGAAGGCCTCGCCCGGGACGACCGCGACCTCGGCCTCGTCGAGGATCAGCGCGGCCAGCTCGACCGAGGACGCCGGGCGCTTGCCGCGGATCTCCTTGCCGAGCAGCGCCTTCACCGACGGGTACGCGTAGAACGCGCCCTCGGGGGTCGGGCAGACGACGCCGTCGATCTCGTTGAGCATCTTCACGATCGTCTGGCGGCGGCGGTCGAAGGCGGCGCGCATCGCGGCGACCGCGTCGAGGTCGCCGGAGACGGCGGCCAGCGCGGCGACCTGGGCCACGTTGGAGACGTTCGAGGTGGCGTGCGACTGGAGGTTGGTCGCGGCCTTGACGATGTCCTTGGGGCCGACGATCCACCCCACGCGCCAGCCGGTCATCGCGTACGTCTTCGCGACGCCGTTGACCACGATGCACTTCTCGCGCAGCTCGGGCACGACGGTCGGCAGCGAGGTGAAGGCGGCGTCGCCGTAGACGAGGTGCTCGTAGATCTCGTCGGTGAGCACCCACAGGCCGTGCTCGACGGCCCAGCGGCCGATCGCCTCGGTCTCGGCGGGGCTGTAGACGGCGCCGGTCGGGTTCGACGGGGAGACGAACAGCACGACCTTGGTGCGCTCGGTGCGGGCCGCCTCGAGCTGCTCGACGGAGACCCGGTAGCCGGTGGTCTCGTCGGCGACCACGTCGACCGGAACGCCGCCCGCGAGCCGGATCGACTCGGGGTAGGTGGTCCAGTACGGGGCGGGCACGATGACCTCGTCCCCCGGGTCGAGGATGGCGGCGAAGGCCTCGTAGATGGCCTGCTTGCCACCGTTGGTGACCAGCACGTTGGCGGCCTCGACCTCGTAGCCGGAGTCGCGGAGCGTCTTGGCGGCGATGGCGGCCTTCAGCTCCGGCAGGCCGCCGGCCGGGGTGTAGCGGTGGTACTTCGGGTTGCGGCAGGCCTCGACTGCGGCCTCGACGATGTAGTCGGGGGTCGGGAAGTCGGGCTCACCCGCGCCGAAGCCGATGACCGGGCGCCCGGCGGCCTTGAGGGCCTTTGCCTTGGCGTCCACGGCCAGCGTCGCGGACTCGGAGATCGACCCGACGCGGGCCGACACCCGCCGGTCGGTGGCAGACGATACGGGGGGAGTAGCAGCGCTCATGAGTGCATGGTCCCACTCCTCGGAGACCGCCTGCACCCACGTTTCACGGGCTGATCCGCCGGGTCCGGGGCGGATCCGGGGCCTGTCCAGGGCACATCCGCGGCACGTCCGGCGCGGATCGGGGCGCAAGGCGTTCGACGGAGGGCTGTTGAACACGTACACTCATCCGTCGATGGCCTTCCCACCGGCACCACTGCGGTACGTTGGGGGAGTCGCAAAGGGTCGTAGCTCAATTGGTAGAGCACTGGTCTCCAAAACCAGCGGTTGGGGGTTCAAGTCCCTCCGGCCCTGCTCCACACGTCGCCCGACGGACGTGGGCAGGTAAAGCACTCGCCGTACCGCGCGACGGGCGCGGAACGGCCACGACCCGGAGTCAGGTGAGGACGCAGTGACTGAGATCACGGACTCCATCGAGGTCCCTGAGCCGGATGCGTCTCAGGACGACGAGACCAAGAAGCCCCGCCGCGGTGGCAAGCGCGGCAAGAAGGGCCCGCTGGGTCGGCTCGCGCTTTTCTACCGCCAGATCGTCGCGGAGCTTCGCAAGGTCGTCTGGCCGTCCCGCAATGACCTGATCACGTACACCACTGTGGTGATTGTGTTCGTTGTCGTCATCATCGGGCTCGTCAGCGTGATTGACTACGGATTCTCGAAGCTCGTCTCGTACGTCTTCGGATGATCCCGCGGAAGGCGCCGGTCAACAGGCGTCCCGCTCGTTCCACCCCTTGAAGTCAGGAAGAAGCAGTCACCGTGTCTGACCCGAACGTGTACGACGCCGACGAGTCCGTCGAGGGCGACGACACCGCGCTCGACATCGTCGAGGCGGCCGACGACGACATCGACCAGGCCGAGGCTGCCGACCTGAACGCCGGAGACGCCGCCGAGAGCGACGCCGTCCACGTCGAGGACGAAGACGCTTCCGACGAGACCGCCGACGAGGACTCCTCGGACGACGACTCCTCCGCCGAGGACGCTTCCGGCGAGGACGAGGACGAGGACGCCGCCGAGGCCCCCGTCGCCGAGCCGGTCGTCGACGCCGTCGCCGCCTTCCGCGAGGAACTCCGCACCCTGCCCGGCGAGTGGTACGTGATCCACACCTACGCCGGGTACGAGAACCGCGTGAAGTCCAACCTGGAGCAGCGCGCCGTCTCGCTGAACGTCGAGGACTACATCTACCAGGCCGAAGTGCCCCAGGAAGAAGTCGTCCAGATCAAGAACGGCGACCGCAAGACCATTCGCCAGAACAAGCTCCCCGGCTACGTGCTGGTGCGCATGGACCTGACGAACGAGTCGTGGGGCGTCGTCCGCAACACCCCCGGTGTCACCGGCTTCGTCGGCAACGCGTACGACCCCTACCCGCTGACCCTGGACGAGATCGTCAAGATGCTCGCCCCCGAGGTCGAGGCGGCGGCCGAGGCCGCGGCCATCGCGGAGGGCACCGCCCAGCCGCGCAAGGTCGAGGTCCAGGTGCTGGACTTCGAGGTCGGCGACTCGGTCACCGTCACCGACGGCCCCTTCGCGACGCTGCAGGCGACGATCAACGAGATCAACGCCGACTCGAAGAAGGTCAAGGGCCTCGTCGAGATCTTCGGCCGCGAGACCCCGGTCGAGCTGAGCTTCGACCAGATCCAGAAGAACTGACCCTCACGGGGTCGGATCCACAGACGTATCGACCAGGTCAGGCGGGCTGCTCGCAGTCTTCCTGACCTGCTCGGTTTCAGAGCACACCGCGATACCCGTTATCGTGGTGCGGTATGCCTGTTCTCAGGCAAGAAAACTCTCACTAGGACCCGGAGAGAGCAATGCCTCCCAAGAAGAAGAAGGTCACGGGGCTTATCAAGCTCCAGATCAACGCCGGCGCGGCCAACCCGGCGCCGCCGGTCGGCCCCGCGCTGGGCCAGCACGGCGTGAACATCATGGAGTTCTGCAAGGCGTACAACGCGGCCACCGAGTCGCAGCGCGGCATGGTGATCCCGGTGGAGATCACGGTCTACGAGGACCGTTCCTTCACCTTCATCACCAAGACGCCGCCGGCCGCCAAGCTGATCCTGAAGGCCGCGGGCGTGGACAAGGGCTCCGGCGAGCCGCACGTCAAGAAGGTCGCCAAGCTCAGCCGCGACCAGGTCCGGGAGATCGCCACCACCAAGCTCCCCGACCTCAACGCGAACGACCTGGACGCCGCCGAGAAGATCATCGCCGGCACCGCCCGTTCCATGGGCATCACGGTCGAGGGCTGACCGCACCCACCCGCGAAGTTCAGTGGCAGGGCCTGCTCGGCCCGCACCACGACTCCCTTTCACATTCAGGAGCAGTAAGTGAGCAAGCGCAGCAAGTCTCTCCGCGCTGCGGACGCCAAGATCGACCGGGAGCGTCTGTACGCCCCGCTCGAGGCCGTCCGTCTCGCCAAGGACACCGCGAACACCAAGTTCGACTCGACCGTCGAGATCGCCTTCCGCCTGGGTGTCGACCCGCGCAAGGCCGACCAGATGGTCCGTGGCACCGTGAACCTTCCGCACGGCACCGGCAAGACCGCCCGGGTCCTGGTCTTCGCGACCGGTGACCGTGCTGCGGCCGCGGAAGCCGCGGGAGCCGACATCGTCGGCTCCGACGAACTGATCGACGAGGTGGCGAAGGGCCGGCTGGACTTCGACGCCGTCGTCGCCACCCCGGACCTCATGGGCAAGGTCGGCCGCCTCGGCCGCGTGCTCGGCCCCCGTGGCCTCATGCCGAACCCGAAGACCGGCACGGTCACCCCGGACGTGGCGAAGGCTGTCACGGACATCAAGGGCGGCAAGATCGAGTTCCGCGTCGACAAGCACTCGAACCTGCACTTCATCATCGGCAAGGTCTCCTTCGACGAGACCAAGCTGGTGGAGAACTACGCGGCGGCCCTGGACGAGATCCTGCGTCTGAAGCCGTCCGCCGCCAAGGGCCGGTACGTCAAGAAGGCCGCCGTGTCCACCACCATGGGCCCCGGCATCCAGATCGACCCCAACCGCACGCGCAACCTCCTCGTCGAGGAAGACCCCGCGTCGGTCTGACGATCGCGCCTCACGCCCGCGTGAGCACGGCTCCGGCCCCCGCACCAGTCACGTACTGGGCGGGGGCCGGAGCCTTTTCCCCCGCTGACCGGAGCCGTTCCCGCCGATTTGGTTTTCCGCGACCGCGTCCCGTACTCTCGTGTCTGAAGCCAAAGACCGCTGGTCGTTGCCGTGCCCGATTCCGGGTGTGGTGGCCGAAGGATCCGCTAGCTGCGGACGACCCGCGCAGGTGACTGTGGATGAACTCCGGAAGTGTTTTTTCCGTTGAGTCACGCCCCGTGCGCCTGCGCCCGGGGCGTTCGTTTTTGCCAAGTCCCCTCCTTCAATTCCGTGCGGTCCGCAATCACCCGGAAGGAGGCCGAGACTCATGGCGAGGCCTGACAAGGCTGCCGCGGTTGCCGAGTTGACGGATCAGTTCCGCTCCTCGAACGCCGCTGTGCTGACCGAGTACCGCGGTCTCACCGTGGCGCAGCTCAAGACGCTGCGCCGTTCGCTCGGTGAGAACGTCACGTACGCCGTGGTGAAGAACACGCTGACCAGGATCGCGGCCAACGAGGCCGGGATCAGCACGCTCGACGACCTGTTCGCGGGTCCGTCGGCCGTCGCCTTCGTCGCCGGTGACCCGGTCGAAGCGGCGAAGGGTCTGCGCGACTTCGCCAAGGACAACCCCGCTCTCGTCATCAAGGGCGGTGTCCTTGACGGCAAGGCGCTGTCCGCCGACGAGATCAAGAAGCTCGCGGACCTCGAGTCCCGCGAGGTTCTGCTCGCCAAGCTGGCGGGCGCCATGAAGGGCAAGCAGTCGCAGGCTGCCTCGCTCTTCCAGGCGCTCCCGTCGAAGTTCGTCCGCACCGCGGAGGCGCTTCGTGCCAAGCGGGCCGAGCAGGGCGAGCAGGGCGGTGCCGGTACGCCGGCTCCCGCCGAGGCTGCCGAATAGCCGACCCGGCTCTCTCAGCAGTCCAGCGGGCCCCGAGTACGCCCGCCGACATGTACATCCGGCACCAGCCGAATTAGTGGAAGGACCGCCATCATGGCGAAGCTCAGCCAGGACGACCTGCTCGCGCAGTTCGAAGAGATGACCCTCATCGAGCTCTCCGAGTTCGTGAAGGCGTTCGAGGACAAGTTCGACGTCACCGCCGCCGCCGCGGTCGCCGTCGCCGGCCCCGCGGGCCCGGGTGCCCCGGTCGAGGCCGCTGAGGAGCAGGACGAGTTCGACGTCGTCCTCACCGCCGCCGGTGACAAGAAGATCCAGGTCATCAAGGTCGTGCGCGAGCTCACCTCGCTCGGCCTGAAGGAGGCCAAGGACCTCGTGGACGGCGCCCCGAAGCCCGTCCTCGAGAAGGTCGCCAAGGAGGCCGCGGACAAGGCTGCCGAGTCCCTCAAGGCCGCCGGCGCCTCCGTCGAGGTCAAGTAACACCTCGCGCCTTCCAGGCGCCCGCTGTCCGGCCCCTCGCGTCCCGCGCACAGGGCCGGACAGCCCCAGGGCGGTCACCCTTACGGGTGGCCGCCCTCGGTCGTTCCCGCGTCCTTGCCGGGCCACGGCCCCGCCCCCCGGGTAGGGTGATCGTTCCCGCACGGGACCTGCTCGGGAGGCACTCGCGACCCGCTCAGGACCCCCGGGGAGAGCAGGGCTGTGAGCATGTCTGCCAGGCCAGGGCCTTGACGAACGGCACGCAGCGCGCAATTCTCAGGACGCGTCGCCACTTCGGTCCGGGTCGGATGCATGGATCGGTGGAGATGCGGGAATGCATGGCGCAGGGCGCGGATCCGGTTCCGAGGGCGGGATCCGCAAGACGGCGAGGGGGCGATGATTCGGTACTCCGAATCTCAGCCTGGACATCAGTGTGCCGAGTGGCTACACTGACCCTTTGCGCTGCCTGTTAGCTGCTGCCTGGCCCGTCACCAGGAGCATGCCCACGTCTGAGCACTGCTGAAGAGGCCTCCATCAGGGCTTTCCTCGCACGCTCAGGGGCGGACCGGTACGCGCGTAGTGAGTCCGAGCCCTCGGAAGGACCCCCTCTTGGCCGCCTCGCGCAACGCCTCGACTGCCAATTCGAACAACGGCGCCAGCACCGCACCGCTGCGCATCTCTTTCGCGAAGATCCGTGAACCGCTCGAAGTTCCGAACCTCCTCGCGCTCCAGACCGAGAGCTTTGACTGGCTCCTCGGCAATGCCGCATGGAAGGCGCGCGTCGAGGCGGCCCTGGACAGTGGGCAGGATGTCCCCAGGAAGTCCGGTCTGGAGGAGATCTTCGAGGAGATCTCCCCGATCGAGGACTTCTCCGGGTCGATGTCGCTCACTTTCCGTGACCACCGGTTCGAGCCGCCGAAGAACTCGCTCGACGAGTGCAAGGAGCGCGACTTCACGTACGGCGCCCCGCTCTTCGTCACCGCCGAGTTCACCAACAACGAGACCGGTGAGATCAAGTCCCAGACGGTCTTCATGGGCGACTTCCCCCTGATGACCAACAAGGGCACGTTCTGCATCAACGGCACCGAGCGTGTCGTCGTGTCGCAGCTCGTGCGCTCGCCGGGTGTCTACTTCGACAGCCAGATCGACAAGACGTCCGACAAGGACATCTTCTCCGCCAAGATCATCCCGTCCCGGGGTGCCTGGCTGGAGATGGAGATCGACAAGCGCGACATGGTCGGTGTCCGCATCGACCGCAAGCGCAAGCAGTCGGTCACCGTCCTGCTCAAGGCGCTCGGCTGGAGCACCGAGCAGATCCTCGACGAGTTCGGCGACTACGAGTCGATGCGCGCCACCCTGGAGAAGGACCACACCCAGGGCCAGGACGACGCGCTGCTCGACATCTACCGCAAGCTGCGTCCGGGCGAGCCGCCGACCAAGGAGGCCGCCCAGACCCTGCTGGAGAACCTCTACTTCAACCCGAAGCGCTACGACCTCGCGAAGGTCGGCCGCTACAAGGTCAACAAGAAGCTCGGCAGCGACGCGCCGCTGGACGCCGGTGTGCTCACCACCGACGACATCATCGCCACCATCAAGTACCTGGTGAAGCTGCACGCGGGCGAGACCGAGACCACCGGTGACAACGGCACCACGATGGTGGTCGAGGTCGACGACATCGACCACTTCGGCAACCGTCGCCTGCGCAACGTCGGCGAGCTCATCCAGAACCAGGTCCGTACCGGCCTGGCCCGTATGGAGCGCGTCGTCCGCGAGCGGATGACCACCCAGGACGTCGAGGCGATCACGCCGCAGACCCTGATCAACATCCGGCCGGTCGTCGCCTCCATCAAGGAGTTCTTCGGCACCAGCCAGCTGTCCCAGTTCATGGACCAGACGAACCCGCTGTCCGGCCTGACCCACAAGCGCCGCCTGTCGGCGCTGGGCCCCGGCGGTCTGTCCCGTGAGCGGGCCGGCTTCGAGGTCCGTGACGTGCACCCGTCGCACTACGGCCGGATGTGCCCGATCGAGACCCCCGAAGGCCCGAACATCGGTCTGATCGGCTCGCTCGCCTCCTACGGCCGGGTCAACGCGTTCGGCTTCGTCGAGACCCCGTACCGCAAGGTCGTCGAGGGTGTCGTCACCGACGACGTGGACTACCTGACCGCCGACGAGGAGGACCGCTTCGTCATCGCGCAGGCCAACGCGCCGCTGACCGAGGACCTGCGGTTCGCCGAGTCCCGCGTGCTGGTCCGCCGCCGTGGCGGCGAGATCGACTACATCCCCGGTGACGACGTCGACTACATGGACGTCTCGCCGCGCCAGATGGTGTCGGTCGCGACCGCGATGATCCCGTTCCTCGAGCACGACGACGCCAACCGCGCGCTCATGGGCTCCAACATGATGCGCCAGGCCGTGCCGCTGATCCGTGCCGAGGCGCCGCTGGTCGGCACCGGCATGGAGTACCGCTGCGCGGTCGACGCCGGTGACGTCATCAAGGCCGAGAAGGACGGTGTGGTCCAGGAGGTCTCCGCGGACTACGTCACGGTCACCAACGACGACGGCACGTACACCACGTACCGGGTCGCCAAGTTCTCCCGCTCCAACCAGGGCACGTCCTTCAACCAGAAGGTCGTCGTGGACGAGGGCGCCCGTGTGGTGGCCGGCCAGGTGCTCGCCGACGGCCCGTCCACGGACGAGGGCGAGATGGCGCTCGGCAAGAACCTCCTCGTGGCGTTCATGCCGTGGGAGGGCCACAACTACGAAGACGCGATCATCCTCAGCCAGCGGCTGGTCCAGGACGACGTCCTCTCCTCGATCCACATCGAGGAGCACGAGGTCGACGCCCGTGACACCAAGCTGGGCCCCGAGGAGATCACCCGGGACATCCCGAACGTCTCCGAGGAGGTCCTCGCGGACCTCGACGAGCGCGGGATCATCCGGATCGGTGCCGATGTCGTCGCCGGCGACATCCTGGTCGGCAAGGTCACGCCCAAGGGCGAGACCGAGCTGACCCCGGAGGAGCGCCTGCTGCGCGCGATCTTCGGTGAGAAGGCGCGTGAGGTCCGTGACACCTCGCTGAAGGTGCCGCACGGCGAGACCGGCAAGGTCATCGGCGTCCGGGTCTTCGACCGCGAGGAGGGCGACGAGCTTCCCCCCGGTGTGAACCAGCTTGTGCGTGTGTACGTGGCGCAGAAGCGCAAGATCACCGACGGTGACAAGCTCGCCGGCCGCCACGGCAACAAGGGCGTCATCTCCAAGATCCTGCCGGTCGAGGACATGCCGTTCACCGAGGACGGCACCCCGGTCGACATCATCCTGAACCCGCTCGGCGTCCCGTCCCGGATGAACCCGGGACAGGTGCTGGAGATCCACCTCGGCTGGCTTGCCAAGCAGGGCTGGGACGTCTCCGGTATCGGCGAGGAGTGGGCCCGCCGCCTGCAGGCGATCGACGCCGACCAGGTGGCCCCGGGCACCAACGTCGCGACCCCGGTCTTCGACGGTGCCCGAGAGGACGAGATCCGTGGTCTCTTCGAGTCCACGATCCCGAACCGGGACGGCGACCGGATGGTGCTGCCGTCCGGCAAGGCGCGGCTGTTCGACGGCCGCTCCGGCGAGCCGTTCCCGGAGCCGATCTCGATCGGCTACATGTACATCCTCAAACTGCACCACCTGGTGGACGACAAGCTGCACGCGCGTTCCACCGGCCCGTACTCGATGATCACCCAGCAGCCTCTGGGTGGTAAGGCACAGTTCGGTGGACAGCGGTTCGGCGAGATGGAGGTGTGGGCGCTGGAGGCGTACGGCGCCGCATATGCCCTCCAGGAGCTGCTGACCATCAAGTCCGACGACGTGCTCGGTCGCGTGAAGGTCTACGAGGCCATCGTCAAGGGCGAGAACATCCCCGAGCCGGGCATCCCCGAGTCCTTCAAGGTGCTCATCAAGGAAATGCAGTCGCTCTGCCTCAACGTGGAGGTGCTGTCCTCGGACGGTATGTCCATCGAGATGCGTGACACCGACGAGGACGTCTTCCGCGCCGCGGAAGAACTCGGTATCGACCTGTCCCGGCGTGAGCCGAGCAGCGTCGAAGAGGTCTGACGGGCCGGTCGCCCGGCTCCACCCGAGCCGGGCGGCCTCTCCCAGGACCGTTCAGACCATGTTTGACACTCGACCCCGAAAGAGGGATTGACGACAAGTGCTCGACGTCAACTTCTTCGACGAGCTGCGGATCGGCCTTGCCACCGCGGACGACATTCGTACCTGGTCGCACGGCGAAGTGAAGAAGCCGGAGACCATCAACTACCGCACGCTCAAGCCGGAAAAGGACGGGCTCTTCTGCGAGAAGATCTTCGGTCCGACCCGGGACTGGGAGTGCTACTGCGGCAAGTACAAGCGTGTCCGGTTCAAGGGCATCATCTGTGAGCGCTGCGGCGTCGAGGTCACTCGCGCCAAGGTGCGCCGTGAGCGGATGGGCCACATCGAGCTTGCCGCGCCCGTCACGCACATCTGGTACTTCAAGGGCGTTCCGTCGCGCCTCGGCTACCTGCTCGACCTCGCCCCGAAGGACCTGGAGAAGGTCATCTACTTCGCGGCGTACATGATCACGTGGGTGGACGACGAGCGTCGTACCCGCGATCTGCCGTCGCTGGAGGCCCAGGTCTCCGTCGAGCGCCAGCAGGTCGAGCAGCGCCGTGACGCCGATGTCGAAGGCCGGCAGAAGAAGCTGGAAGCCGACCTGGCCGAGCTGGAGAACGAAGGCGCCAAGGCCGACGTCCGCCGCAAGGTCCGTGAGGGCGCCGAGCGCGAGATGAAGCAGCTGCGCGACCGTGCGCAGCGCGAGATCGACCGTCTCGACGAGGTGTGGGCGCGCTTCAAGAACCTCAAGGTCCAGGACCTCGAGGGCGACGAGCTGCTCTACCGCGAGCTGCGCGACCGCTTCGGCACGTACTTCCAGGGCTCGATGGGTGCCGCGGCGCTGCAGAAGCGCCTGGAGTCCTTCGACCTGGAGGAGGAGGCCGAGCGCCTCCGCGAGATCATCCGTACCGGCAAGGGCCAGAAGAAGACCCGGGCGCTCAAGCGCCTCAAGGTCGTCTCCGCGTTCCTGCAGACCACCAACAAGCCCAACGGCATGGTGCTGGACTGCGTCCCGGTGATCCCGCCGGACCTGCGTCCGATGGTGCAGCTGGACGGTGGCCGCTTCGCGACCTCCGACCTGAACGACCTGTACCGCCGTGTCATCAACCGCAACAACCGCCTGAAGCGGCTTCTCGACCTCGGCGCGCCCGAGATCATCGTGAACAACGAGAAGCGCATGCTCCAGGAGGCCGTCGACGCGCTCTTCGACAACGGCCGCCGCGGCCGCCCGGTCACGGGCCCCGGCAACCGTCCGCTGAAGTCGCTGTCCGACATGCTCAAGGGCAAGCAGGGCCGGTTCCGCCAGAACCTCCTCGGCAAGCGCGTCGACTACTCCGCCCGTTCGGTGATCGTCGTCGGCCCGCAGCTCAAGCTGCACCAGTGCGGTCTGCCCAAGGCCATGGCGCTGGAGCTCTTCAAGCCGTTCGTGATGAAGCGCCTGGTGGACCTGAACCACGCGCAGAACATCAAGTCGGCCAAGCGCATGGTCGAGCGCGGCCGCACGGTCGTGTACGACGTGCTGGAAGAGGTCATCGCCGAGCACCCGGTGCTGCTGAACCGCGCGCCGACCCTGCACCGCCTCGGTATCCAGGCGTTCGAGCCGCAGCTCGTCGAGGGCAAGGCCATCCAGATCCACCCGCTGGTCTGCACCGCGTTCAACGCGGACTTCGACGGTGACCAGATGGCCGTGCACCTCCCGCTGTCCGCGGAGGCGCAGGCCGAGGCCCGCATCCTGATGCTGTCCTCGAACAACATCCTCAAGCCGGCCGACGGCCGCCCGGTCACCATGCCGACCCAGGACATGGTGCTCGGCCTGTTCTTCCTGACCACGGACTCCGAGGAGCGCGAGGTCAAGGGTGAGGGCCGGGCGTTCGGCGCCACCGCCGAGGCGATCATGGCGTTCGACAACCGCGAGCTGTCGATGCAGGCCCCGGTCGACATCCGCTTCCCGGTGGGCACCGTCCCGCCGCGCGGCTGGACCCCGCCGGAGCCCACCGAGGGCGAGGAGCCGTACCAGCTCGGAGACACCTTCCGGCTGCGTACCACCCTGGGCCGCGCGCTCTTCAACGAGCTGCTGCCCGAGGACTACCCGTTCGTGGACTACGCGGTCGGCAAGAAGCAGCTCTCCGAGATCGTCAACGACCTCGCCGAGCGCTACCCCAAGGTGATCGTGGCGGCGACGCTCGACAACCTGAAGGCGGCGGGCTTCCACTGGGCGACCCGTTCCGGTGTCACGGTGGCCGTCACGGACATCGTCGTGCCGGAGGCCAAGAAGGCGATCATCGCCTCCTACGAGGCCCAGGACGAGAAGGTCCAGAAGCAGTACGAGCGTGGTCTGATCACCAAGGACGAGCGCACCCAGGAACTCATCGCGATCTGGACCAAGGCGACCAACGAGGTTGCCGTGGCGATGAACGCGAACTTCCCGAAGACCAACCCCATCTTCATGATGGTGGACTCCGGGGCCCGCGGAAACATGATGCAGATGCGTCAGATCGCGGGTATGCGAGGACTGGTGTCGAACGCCAAGAACGAGACCATCGCGCGTCCGATCAAGGCGTCCTTCCGTGAGGGCCTGTCCGTGCTGGAGTACTTCATCTCCACCCACGGTGCCCGTAAGGGTCTGGCCGACACCGCGCTGCGTACCGCCGACTCGGGTTACCTGACCCGTCGTCTGGTGGACGTCTCGCAGGACGTGATCATCCGCGAGGAGGACTGCGGCACCGAGCGCGGTCTGAAGCTGCGGATCGCCGAGCGCGGCGAGGACGGCTCGCTGCGCAAGACGGACGACGTCGAGACCAGCGTCTACGCCCGCATGCTCGCCGAGGACGTGGTGGTGGACGGCAAGGTCATCGCGCCTGCCAACGTCGACCTCGGTGACGTGCTGATCGACCAGCTGGTGCGGCACGGCGTCGAGGAGGTCAAGACCCGTTCGATCCTGACCTGCGAGTCGGCCGTCGGCACCTGCGCGTACTGCTACGGCCGTTCGCTGGCCACCGGCAAGCTCGTCGACATCGGCGAGGCCGTCGGCATCATCGCGGCCCAGTCGATCGGTGAGCCCGGCACCCAGCTGACGATGCGTACCTTCCACACCGGTGGTGTGGCCGGTGACGACATCACGCAGGGTCTGCCGCGTGTCGTCGAGCTCTTCGAGGCCCGTGTCCCCAAGGGTGTCGCCCCGATCTCCGAGGCGTCCGGCCGGGTCCGGATCGAGGAGACCGAGAAGACCAAGAAGCTCGTGGTCACGCCGGACGACGGTGCCGAGGAGATCGCCTACCCGATCTCCAAGCGCGCCAAGCTGCTGGTGGGCGAGGGCGACCAGGTCGCGGTCGGCCAGAAGCTGACCTTCGGTGCCACCAACCCGCACGACGTGCTGCGCATCCTCGGCCAGCGCCAGGTCCAGATCCACCTGGTCCAGGAAGTGCAGAAGGTCTACAACTCGCAGGGTGTGTCGATCCACGACAAGCACATCGAGATCATCATCCGGCAGATGCTGCGCCGGGTGACGATCATCGAGTCCGGCGACGCGGAGCTGCTGCCGGGCGAGCTGGTCGAGCGCGGCCGGTTCGAGACCGAGAACCGGCGTGTGGTCTCCGAGGGCGGTCACCCCGCCTCCGGTCGTCCGCAGCTCATGGGTATCACCAAGGCGTCGCTGGCGACCGAGTCCTGGCTGTCGGCGGCCTCCTTCCAGGAGACGACCCGGGTGCTGACCGACGCGGCGATCCACGCCAAGTCGGACTCGCTGCTGGGCCTGAAGGAGAACGTCATCATCGGCAAGCTGATCCCGGCCGGTACGGGCCTCGCCCGCTACCGCAACATCCGGGTGGAGCCGACCGAGGAGGCGAAGGCCGCGATGTACTCGGCCGTCGGCTACGACGACATCGACTACAGCCCCTTCGGCACCGGCTCCGGCCAGGCCGTACCGCTGGAGGACTACGACTACGGCCCGTACAACGGCTGATAGTTCACGGTCCGTCACGTAGCGGGCTTGTCACACAGGGCGGTCATCCCTCTCCGGGATGGCCGCCCTGCGGCATGATGGAGACATGCTTGCCGGGGATGCGGATCGGGAGCGCGCGGTGAACGTCCTCAAGGACGCCTTCACCGAGGGGCGGCTCACGCAGATCGAGTACGAGGACCGGATGGGGCGTGCCTACCAGGCGCGCACCTACGGTGAGTTGGACGTGCTGACCGGGGACATCCCGCGGCCCGTGCCGGTGCCGCCGACCTTCCGCCCGATGCCGCCGCCGGGCACCAACAGCAACGCCGTGGGCGCCATGGTGTGCGGGATCCTCGGCCCGATGACGCTGGGCGTGACCACGATCCCGGCGATAGTGCTGGGGCATGTGGCCCGCCACCAGATCCGCCGCACGGGCCAGAACGGCGACGGAATGGCCGTCGCGGGGCTGGTGCTGGGGTATCTCGTGGCGATCGGCGGAATGCTGCTCATCGTTCTGGGGGCGCTGGGGTCGTAGCGCGGCAGTTCCCGGGCACCGGCGTGTCCTGCACGTTTGCATTTGTTTTGACCGGAGCCGATGCGGTAGGTACGCTCTGACCTTGTGCCTGGGGTGTGCCCGGGTTCCTGCGCGTGCCATGCGACCGCGGAGGGGCACCGAGGCCGCGACACCCGAATATATGCACTTTCCGTTCACTGCGGATTCGTGCGGGGTTCGCGACACACCCGACCGCGTGGGTCGGGCCTCAGGTTAGATTTATCGAGATCGGCACACAGAAACCGGAGAAACGGTGCCTACGATCCAGCAGTTGGTCCGAAAGGGCCGGCAGGACAAGGTCGAGAAGAACAAGACGCCCGCGCTGAAGGGTTCCCCCCAGCGTCGCGGCGTTTGCACGCGTGTGTACACGACCACCCCGAAGAAGCCGAACTCGGCTCTCCGTAAGGTCGCGCGTGTGCGTCTGACCAGCGGTATCGAGGTCACGGCGTACATCCCGGGTGAGGGCCACAACCTGCAGGAGCACTCGATCGTGCTCGTCCGCGGTGGCCGTGTGAAGGACCTTCCGGGTGTTCGCTACAAGATCATCCGCGGTTCCCTCGACACGCAGGGCGTCAAGAACCGTAAGCAGGCTCGCAGCCGCTACGGCGCCAAGAAGGAGAAGTAAGAATGCCTCGTAAGGGCCCCGCCCCGAAGCGCCCGGTCATCATCGACCCGGTTTACGGCTCCCCTCTGGTGACGTCGCTCGTCAACAAGATCCTCCTGCACGGAAAGCGCTCCACCGCCGAGCGCATCGTGTACGGCGCCCTTGAGGGCCTCCGCGAGAAGTCGGGCAACGACCCGGTCATCGCGCTGAAGCGCGCCCTGGAGAACATCAAGCCGACCCTTGAGGTCAAGTCCCGCCGCGTCGGCGGTGCGACCTACCAGGTGCCGGTCGAGGTTCGTCCGGGCCGTCAGAACACGCTGGCGCTCCGCTGGCTCGTCGGTTACTCCCGCGCCCGTCGCGAGAAGACGATGACCGAGCGTCTGATGAACGAGATCCTCGACGCCAGCAATGGCCTGGGTGCTTCCGTGAAGCGCCGCGAGGACACGCACAAGATGGCTGAGTCCAACAAGGCCTTCGCGCACTACCGCTGGTAGTCACCACCCCCATCGAAACCGAGAGAAGACTGAGCCACATGGCCACCACTTCGCTTGACCTGGCCAGGGTCCGCAACATCGGGATCATGGCCCACATCGACGCGGGCAAGACGACGACCACCGAGCGGATCCTGTTCTACACCGGTGTTTCGTACAAGATCGGTGAGGTCCACGACGGCGCTGCCACCATGGACTGGATGGAGCAGGAGCAGGAGCGCGGCATCACCATCACGTCCGCCGCGACGACCTGTCACTGGCCGCTCGAGGATGTCGACCACACCATCAACATCATCGACACCCCCGGCCACGTCGACTTCACCGTCGAGGTGGAGCGCTCGCTGCGCGTCCTCGACGGTGCCGTCACGGTGTTCGACGGTGTCGCCGGTGTGGAGCCGCAGTCCGAGACGGTGTGGCGTCAGGCCGACCGCTACGGCGTGCCCCGCATCTGCTTCGTCAACAAGCTCGACCGCACCGGCGCGGAGTTCCACCGCTGCGTCGACATGATCGTGGACCGCCTCGGCGCGGTTCCGCTGGTCATGCAGCTCCCCATCGGTGCCGAGGCCGACTTCAAGGGTGTCGTCGACCTCGTCCAGATGAAGGCGCTGGTCTGGTCGCTCGAGGCGACCAAGGGCGAGATGTACGACGTCGTCGACATCCCGGACACGCACCGTGAGGCGGCCGACGAGTGGCACGGCAAGCTGCTCGAAGCCGTCGCCGAGCACGATGACGCGATGATGGAGCTGTACCTGGAGGGCCAGGAGCCCACCCAGGAGCAGCTCATCGCGGCGATCCGGCGGATCACGCTGGCCTCCAAGGGCAGCAAGGACTCCGTCACCGTCACCCCCGTGTTCTGCGGCACCGCGTTCAAGAACAAGGGCGTCCAGCCCCTGCTCGACGCGGTCGTGCGCTACCTCCCGTCGCCGCTGGACGTCGAGGCCATCGAGGGCCACGCCGTCGGCAACGCCGACGAGGTCATCAAGCGCCGCCCCTCGGACGACGAGCCGTTCTCCGGCCTCGCGTTCAAGATCATGAGCGACCCGCACCTGGGCAAGCTCACCTTCGTCCGGGTCTACTCGGGCCGCCTGGAGTCGGGTTCAGCCGTGCTGAACTCGGTCAAGGGCAAGAAGGAGCGCATCGGCAAGATCTACCGCATGCACGCGAACAAGCGTGAGGAGATCGAGTCGGTGGGCGCCGGCGACATCATCGCCGTCATGGGCCTGAAGCAGACCACCACCGGTGAGACGCTGTGCGACGACAAGAACCCGGTGATCCTGGAGTCCATGGACTTCCCGGCGCCGGTCATCCAGGTCGCGATCGAGCCCAAGTCCAAGGGCGACCAGGAGAAGCTGGGTGTCGCCATCCAGCGTCTCTCGGAGGAGGACCCCTCCTTCCAGGTCCACTCGGACGAGGAGACCGGCCAGACCATCATCGGCGGCATGGGCGAACTGCACCTCGAGGTGCTGGTGGACCGTATGCGGCGCGAGTTCCGGGTCGAGGCCAATGTCGGCAAGCCGCAGGTCGCGTACCGCGAGACCATCCGCAAGACGGTCGAGCGCATTGACTACACCCACAAGAAGCAGACCGGTGGTACCGGTCAGTTCGCCAAGGTGCAGATCATGCTCGAGCCGCTCGAGGGTGGCGACGCGACCTACGAGTTCGTCAACAAGGTCACCGGTGGCCGTATCCCCCGGGAGTACATCCCGTCGGTGGACGCGGGCGCGCAGGAGGCCATGAAGTTCGGCATCCTGGCCGGCTACGAGATGGTGGGCGTCCGCGTCACCCTGATCGACGGCGGCTACCACGAGGTCGACTCCTCCGAACTGGCATTCAAGATCGCCGGTTCGCAGGCGTTCAAGGAGGGTGCCCGCAAGGCGAGCCCCGTTCTCCTTGAGCCCATGATGGCCGTCGAGGTCACCACGCCCGAGGACTACATGGGCGATGTGATCGGCGACCTCAACTCCCGCCGTGGCCAGATCCAGGCCATGGAGGAGCGCAGCGGTGCCCGGGTCGTCAAGGGCCTGGTTCCGCTGTCGGAGATGTTCGGCTACGTCGGTGACCTGCGGTCCAAGACCTCGGGCCGGGCCAGCTACTCCATGCAGTTCGACTCCTACGCCGAGGTTCCGCGGAACGTCGCCGAGGAGATCATCGCGAAGGCCAAGGGCGAGTAGCACTCCGCTGCACAGCCCGTAGGCTTGACAGCAGGCTTCGGGGTATTCCGCCGCAATCCGGAAGGTGCGCGGCGGAGTCCCCCGGCAGTCCGCAATCCAGCAAAGATCACCTGGCGCCGATGAAGCAAGGCGTACAGATCCACTCCCAGGAGGACCCCAGTGGCGAAGGCGAAGTTCGAGCGGACTAAGCCGCACGTCAACATCGGCACCATCGGTCACATCGACCACGGTAAGACGACCCTTACCGCGGCGATCACCAAGGTGCTGCATGACGCGTACCCGGACCTGAACGAGGCCTCGGCCTTCGACCAGATCGACAAGGCTCCTGAGGAGCGCCAGCGCGGTATCACGATCTCCATCGCGCACGTCGAGTACCAGACCGAGTCGCGTCACTACGCCCACGTCGACTGCCCCGGTCACGCGGACTACATCAAGAACATGATCACGGGTGCGGCGCAGATGGACGGCGCCATCCTCGTGGTCGCCGCGACCGACGGCCCGATGCCGCAGACCAAGGAGCACGTGCTCCTGGCCCGCCAGGTCGGCGTTCCCTACATCGTTGTCGCCCTGAACAAGGCCGACATGGTGGACGACGAGGAGATCCTGGAGCTCGTCGAGCTCGAGGTCCGCGAGCTGCTCTCCGAGTACGAGTTCCCGGGCGACGACCTGCCGGTCGTGCGTGTCTCCGCGCTCAAGGCGCTCGAGGGCGACAAGGAGTGGGGCGAGAAGCTTCTCGGCCTCATGTCCGCCGTCGACGAGGCCATCCCCACCCCGGCCCGTGACGTCGAGAAGCCGTTCCTGATGCCGATCGAGGACGTCTTCACGATCACCGGTCGTGGCACCGTCGTCACCGGTCGTATCGAGCGCGGTGTGCTCAAGGTCAACGAGACCGTCGACATCATCGGCATCAAGACCGAGAAGACCACCACCACGGTCACCGGTATCGAGATGTTCCGCAAGCTGCTCGACGAGGGCCAGGCGGGCGAGAACGTCGGTCTGCTCCTCCGTGGCATCAAGCGCGAGGACGTCGAGCGCGGCCAGGTCATCATCAAGCCGGGCACGGTCACGCCGCACACCGAGTTCGAGGCCCAGGCCTACATCCTGTCGAAGGACGAGGGTGGCCGTCACACCCCCTTCTTCAACAACTACCGTCCGCAGTTCTACTTCCGGACGACCGACGTGACCGGCGTCGTGACCCTCCCCGAGGGCACCGAGATGGTCATGCCGGGCGACAACACCGCCATGAGCGTCGCGCTGATCCAGCCGATCGCCATGGAGGAGGGCCTGAAGTTCGCCATCCGCGAGGGTGGCCGGACCGTAGGCGCCGGCCAGGTCACGTCGATCACCAAGTGACGTGACGCTGCGCTGAGCTTTACCGAAAAGGTCCCGCACCGCCTTTGGGCAGTGCGGGACCTTTTCCGTTGCCCACGGAAGGGGGTTCGCCCCAAAGGGGCGCGGGGAACTGCGCGACCAGCCCTCGACGGGCTGCAGGTCACCACCGGCCCCAATGGGGCAGACGCGTGGTCTTCGGACCACCGGCCGGTGGGGGCGGGCCGCGCAGTTCCCCGCGCCCCTACGGGGCTTTACGTGGGCACCCGGACGCGGAGGGTGGTCGCGGAGGCGGGGTGGTGGTAGGTGAGGGTGAGGGTGCCGTTGGGGGAGAGGGTGGGGACGGGGGTGTCGGCGGGGCGGGGGAGGGTGGGGCGGGGGTCGAGGCGGACCGGGCCGCCGGGGGCGGACTGGGCCCAGTGGCGGACGGTGGTGTGGCTGGCGCCGAAGACGTGGACGCGGCCCGCGTGGTCGACGATGGTGGAGAGTCCCTCCTGGACCTCCGCGCCGCCCAGGTCGGTCCAGGGCGACCAGGCCGCCCCGCCGGGTCCCAGGACCCGCGCGCTGATCCCCTTGGCGGCGTTGCGCGCGAAGAGATGGACGCTGCCGTCCGCGGTGGCCACCGCGACCGGGGCGCCCACCCGGCGCCCCCGGTCCTCGTCGGCCTCGGGGTTGCCCAGTGAGGACCAGACGCCGTCGCGCCACAGGACGATGTCCCGGGCGTTCGGCCCGCCGTGCCCCTTCAGCGCGGCGAAGCGCAGCGCGAACAGCAGGGTGGCGCCGTCGGAGGCCCGTACACAGGACAGCGCCGGGGCCAGGGTGCCGCCGCCGAGGTCCTTCACCGGCCCCCACGCGTCGCTGCTCGCGGCGGTCTCCAGCTGCCGCACGGCCCGGTTGCCGAGCACCTGGTAGGCCGTACGCGGCCCGCCGCCGGGTGCCGGGACGATGACCCGGGCGGCCCCGGGATAGCGCGGGTGCGTGGAGCGTATCCAGCCCTTGGGGTTGCCCAGCGGCTCGTTCTCCCCCTGCGCGTAGTCGCCGCAGCCGGCCGCGTTGCCGCACGGCCAGGCGGGACTGCCGCCGTACTGCAGCATGAAGCGGGCCTTGAGGGCGACCGTGGCGGGCGGCAGGTTGTACGGCCAGTGGTGGTTGTAGTACCCGCGGTACGACGCGGTGCTGAACGCCGGGACCTCGCCGTCGCGGCGCGTCGCGGTCGCCACCCACTGGGCCATCGCCTTCCACGTGAACAGCGCGGTGGCTGTGTGGTCGCGGTGGTCGGAGTAGCCGGGCTGCTCGCTGGCGGTGCCGTGCCCGGGGGCGTAGACCTGGATGTCGGGGTCCGGGTCGAGCGTCCTGATCGTCGTCGGGCGGAAGCGGTCCATGAGAGAGGCGAGGACGTCCACCAGCTTCTGGTGGGTGTAGAGGCCGGGCGCGTTGGCGGGGGAGGGGGCGCCCTGCGCGACCACGTACGGCAGTACGGTGCCGGGCTGCTGCCACAGCATCGGCAGGCTCGCGCTGGCGCTCATCTCGTGCATCGACACCTGGAGGAAGACCAGCCGGGCGTAGCCCCCGCGGTTGCGCAGCGAGTCGATCTCGGCGTGCAGCCCGCCGCCGAGGTCGATGACCTCGGTCTGCCACTTGGTGAAGTGCGGCAGCCCCAGCATGGCCGCGTACGCCTGCCGCAGCCCCTGGTGACGCGAGGACGAGTACGCGGCCGGGTCGTGCCGGTGCCGCTTGCGCGGGCCGAACGGCAGCTTGTTCACGCCGGTGGACTCACCGGCCGTCACGTACACGGACACCACCGGCACCGCTTCCTGCAGCGAGTGCAGGGTGTCCGGGTTCATGAAGAACAGGTCGTCGTCGGGGTGCGCGAGGACCTGCATCACCAGCGCGTCGGTACGCGGCTGGTAGGGCTGGGTGGCCGTCGGGTCGGGCGGCGCGGCCAGCGCCCTGGCCTGCGCGGCCGCCGCGGTGCGGGTGGAGGTGCAGCCCGTCGCACCCAGAGCGCCGGCCGCGGCCATCCCTGTCAGCAGCCCCCGCCGCGACGGCCCGCTCGGTATGGAACCCCTCATAGCGGGTAGGAGGGGCCCCAAGGCGCCTGGGTTGCCTCCGGCCGGGCCCTGATCGCCCACGAGATGCGGAGCCGCGGATTCCGTCCCGCGAGCGGCAGCGATCCGACCGGACCGTAACCCGGGCCGCCGCATGCGCCGCCGCGCGCGCCAGCGCGCGATCCGGCACCGTGTCGGAGACGCCTGAAGGTGGTCCGGGGGTTCGCGGAGGCGCGGCTCTCAGTGGCGGATGAGTTTGTCCGCCGACCAGGTGGTCATCAGCAGTAGCGACGCCGTGAGCAGCGCCGCGACCAGTGCCGTCTGGGCCGCCGCGGCGGCCGTCATGCCGTGTGCCAGTGGGCCGTTGAGGGCCAGGGTGAGGCCGCCGACGGCGATCAGGGGGCCGGCGGCGTACCAGGCCAGGAAGATGAAGGGGCCCGGGCCGCCGACGGGGGAGCCGCCGCCGAGGAAGAGCAGTTGGGTACGGGCCGGGCCGCGGCAGGCGCCGAAGAGCGCCGCCCCGGTGAAGGGGAGCGCGCACAGCGGCATCAGCAGCAGCGGCCACGGCGAGCCCGCCACCGCGAACGGCACCGCGGCCAGCAGCCCGAGCAGCGCGCCCAGCACCGCGGGCACCACGCCGTGGTGCAGCATCAGGGTGCGGAAGCGGAACGGCGACCAGGCCGCCCGCCGCACGTCGTCCGTCTCCAGCCGGGCCGGTTCGGCGAGCACGCCGACCGCGAAGTAGCCGCACAGCAGCCCGACGACCAGGCCCACCACCCGCCGCTCACCGCCGAGGTCCACCCCGAGCCCGGCGATCGCGGCGGCGGCCGCCGCCCACACCGCGGCCCTGCCCAGCCGCCCCGGGGTGCGCAGCAGCGTCAGCAGGTCCCGCCAGACCACCACCAGGTAGCGGCCGAGCCTGCCGCGCGGCGGCGCCAGCCGGATCTTGCGGGTGGGCTGCCCGCCGCCCGCCTCCAGCATCGCCAGCTTCGCGGCGCGCAGCTCCATCGACCACATCACCGAGGAGACGGTGGTGGCGGTGGCCGCCCGGCCGCGCAGCTGGGCGCTCGGCACCAGGGCCGCGTCACGGTACGCCTGGACCAGGGCGGCGGCGGTGGCCGCCACCAGCAGCGCCACGGCCACCGGCCAGCCCGGCACCGAGCCGCCGGTGGCCCGTACCCAGGGCTGCGCGGCCCACCCCCACGGCCCCGACCACAGCTCGACCCACTCCAGCGGCCGGGCCCGGTGCCCGTTGGCGGCCAGTACGGTCTGGGCCACCAGCGCGCCCAGCACCAGCACGGCGGGAGCCGTCCAGCGCCGTACCGCACGCGTCAGCTCCGGCCGCCGCTCGACGGCCATGCCCAGGCAGACGGCCAGCAGCGGCAGGCACAGGGCCGCGGGCAGCGCGGCCAGCAGCGCCGCCCCGATCGAGGCGAGCCCGGTGACGCGCAGGACGACGGCGCCCGCGACGCCGAGCAGCAGGCCCGGCAGCAGCGACAGCCCGGCCGAGAGCCGGAACCAGGGCCGCAGCACCGCGCCGCGCCGCACGGGCTGCGCCAGAAGCCATCCCACCGTGGGCCCCGGGAGCACCACGGGCCCGCGCCACAGCGCGTCCCGCGCGGCGAGCACGGCCAGCGCGGCGGTCAGGGTGGTGAAGAGCGCGGGCAGGGCGAGGCGCAGATCGGCACCGAAGTGCCGGTAGTCCGCGCCGTTCTCCAGCTCGCGCAGGAAGTGCACGACCAGACCGCTGCCGTAGCCGATCCCGGCCAGCAGCACGCAATAGAGCAGCACGGCCAGGTCCCGCCCCTGCTGCCTGCGGTGCGCCCGCCGCTTCCGCCGCAACCACGCCAGCGTCTCAGCGGTCCGGTCGTCGTCCTCCTCGCTCCACAGCTCGTCGTCGAGCTCGATCTCGAACCCTTCCGGGGCCGTCATGGGCGCAGGCCGAGCTGGCGCAGGACGGTGGAGGGGGCGCCCTCGGCGATCACGCGGCCGTCCTCCAGGGCGATCATGCGGTCGGCGACGGCCTCGGCCAGTTCGACCTGGTGGGTGGCGAGGAGCACGGCGGTGCCGTCCTGCTTCTCGGCGACCAGGAGTTCCGCGAGGCGCTGCCGGGCGTCCGGGTCGAGCCGCTGCTCCGGCTCGTCGAGCACCAGCAGATCGCGCGGCCGCACCAGCGCCGCGGCCAGCAGCAGCGACTGCAGCTGGCCGGAGGAGAGCGAGCCGGGCAGGGCGTGGGCGTGGTCGGACAGCCGCCGGTCGGCCAGCACCTGGTCGATCCAGGCCGCCGCGTCGTCAACGGCGTGCGCCACCGTCACCAGTTCGAGGTGTTCACGGACGGTGAGGTCGGGGTAACAGGCGACGGTGTCGCCGACCACCGCGACCCGGGCCCGTACCTGGGGATCGTCCTCGGAGATCGTCCGCCCGGCGAACAGCGCCTGCCCGCTCGTCGGCGCGTCCCGGCCGGAGGCGATCCGCAGCAGCGTGGACTTCCCCGAGCCGTTGTGACCGAACAGCGCCGTGCAGCGGCCCCGCGCCAGGCTCAGGTCCAGCGGGAGCAGCGCCTTGCGCTCCCCGTACGTGCGGCTCACCTTGCGCAGTTGCAGGAGCGCGCCCGCACTCTTGGTCGCCTTCACGCGGGGGCCTCCATGCGTCGACTGGGTGTGCGCCGACCCTAGTACGGCCGTCCGAATCCCAACTCGCGGGCCGGGTGGGGGAGCCCGGGTTTGGGGCGCGGCCACGGAGGGGTATGCTGCCCGGCTCGATTGGCGCCGGGCGCGGCCGGTATGGCAGACTACTCAAGTTGCTCGGTCGAGCGCCGATGCTGCGCGCCTCCCGTCGGGAGGACCGGAAGCGAGTCCCACAGTACTCGTCGTCCTATCTGCCCTCTGGGCAGCGCTGGGACGGACGTACGGGAATCTTCCGGGAAGCGTCAGTGCGGCTCCGGCCAGGCATCCGGTGGGTGTCATCTCCCACGCAACCCCCTGATGAGGGATTTCCGCATGCGGAAATTTCACGGAAGGGGCGCGACACGCCCGACCGCGTGGGTCGGACGAGTGGATGCCAGAGCGTAAACAGAGACAAGGACTACGGAGTAGCCATGGCGGGACAGAAGATCCGCATCCGGCTCAAGGCCTACGACCACGAGGTCATCGACTCCTCGGCGAAGAAGATCGTCGAGACGGTGACGCGTACTGGTGCGCAGGTCGCGGGCCCGGTGCCGCTGCCCACTGAGAAGAACGTGTACTGCGTCATCAAGTCGCCGCACAAGTACAAGGACTCGCGCGAGCACTTCGAGATGCGCACGCACAAGCGCCTGATCGACATCCTCGACCCGACGCCCAAGACCGTTGACTCGCTGATGCGCCTGGACCTTCCGGCCGGCGTTGACATCGAGATCAAGCTCTGAGAGGCGCGGACAAGATGGCAAAGCAGATCAAGGGCATCCTGGGCGAGAAGCTCGGCATGACCCAGGTCTGGGACGAGAACAACCGTGTCGTCCCAGTGACCGTCGTCAAGGCCGGGCCGAACGTCGTGACCCAGGTCCGTACGAATGACGCCGACGGCTACGAGTCGGTCCAGCTCGCCTTCGGCGAGATCGACCCGCGCAAGGTGAACAAGCCCCTCAAGGGCCACTTCGCGAAGGCCGACGTCACCCCCCGCCGCCACCTGGTGGAGCTGCGTACCGCGGACGCCGCGGAGTACACGCTCGGCCAGGAGATCACCGCTGAGGTGTTCGAGGCCGGGATCAAGGTCGACGTGACCGGCAAGAGCAAGGGCAAGGGCTTCGCCGGTGTCATGAAGCGTCACAACTTCAAGGGCCTCGGCGCCGGTCACGGTGTCCAGCGCAAGCACCGCTCCCCCGGTTCCATCGGTGGCTGTGCCACCCCTGGGCGTGTCTTCAAGGGCATGCGCATGGCGGGCCGCATGGGCAACGAGCGGGTCACCACCCAGAACCTGACCGTCCACGCCGTTGACGCGGAGAAGGGACTGCTGCTCATCAAGGGCGCGATCCCCGGTCCGAACGGCGGCCTCGTCCTGGTCCGCACCGCGGCCAAGGGGGCTTGAGGATATGAGCACCATCGACATCCTGTCGCCCGCGGGCGACAAGACCGGCAGCCTTGAGCTCCCGGCCGAGATCTTCGACGCCAAGGTCAGCATCCCGCTGATCCACCAGGTCGTCGTCGCGCAGCTCGCCGCCGCCCGCCAGGGCACGCACAAGGTGAAGACGCGTGGCGAGGTCCGTGGTGGTGGCCGCAAGCCGTACCGCCAGAAGGGCACCGGCCGCGCCCGTCAGGGCTCGACCCGCGCGCCGCAGTTCGCCGGCGGTGGCGTCGTGCACGGTCCCGTGCCGCGTGACTACTCGCAGCGGACGCCGAAGAAGATGGTCAAGGCCGCTCTCCGTGGCGCCCTGACCGACCGCGCGCGTCACAACCGCATCCACGTCGTCTCCGGCGTCGTCGAGGGCACCGCCCCGTCGACGAAGGCCGCGAAGGGCCTGCTGGGCAAGATCAGCGAGCGCAAGAACGTGCTCCTGGTCGTCGAGCGCTCCGACGAGGCCGCGTGGCTGTCCGCCCGCAACCTGCCCCAGGTGCACATCCTGGAGGCCGGCCAGCTGAACACGTACGACGTGCTCGTCTCTGACGACGTGGTCTTCACGCAGGACGCCTTCGAGCGTTTCGTGGCCGGTCCCGTCGCGTCCGGCAAGGCTGTCGCCTCCGAGGATGAGCTCGAAGGGAGCGACATCTGATGAGCGACGCCACTACCACCGACGCGGTGGTCGTCACGAGCAAGACGTACACGGACCCGCGTGATCTTCTGATCAAGCCCGTGGTGTCCGAGAAGAGCTACGCGCTGCTCGACGAGAACAAGTACACGTTCATCGTCGACCCGCGTGCCAACAAGACCCAGATCAAGCAGGCCGTCGAGACGGTCTTCCAGGTCAAGGTCACCGGGGTCAACACGATCAACCGGCAGGGCAAGCGCAAGCGCACCCGCACCGGTTTCGGCAAGCGCGCGAACACCAAGCGCGCCATCGTGACCCTCGCCGAGGGCGACCGCATCGACATCTTCGGCGGCCCGGTCTCCTAACGGAGATCGGATCGTTCAGAAGTCCGGAATCATCCGAGGACTGAGAAATGGGTATCCGCAAGTACAAGCCGACGACCCCGGGCCGTCGTGGCTCCAGCGTCGCCGACTTTGTCGAGATCACGCGGTCCACGCCGGAGAAGTCGCTGGTCCGCCCCCTGCACAGCAAGGGCGGCCGTAACAACGCCGGTCGTGTGACCGTTCGCCACCAGGGTGGTGGCCACAAGCGCGCCTACCGCGTGATCGACTTCCGTCGTCACGACAAGGACGGCGTGCCGGCCAAGGTCGCGCACATCGAGTACGACCCCAACCGCACCGCCCGCATCGCGCTGCTGCACTACGCAGACGGCGAGAAGCGCTACATCCTCGCCCCGGCCAAGCTCTCCCAGGGCGACCGGGTCGAGAACGGCCCCGGCGCCGACATCAAGCCGGGCAACAACCTGCCGCTGCGCAACATCCCGGTGGGTACCACGATCCACGCGATCGAGCTGCGGCCCGGTGGCGGCGCGAAGATCTCCCGCTCCGCGGGCGCTTCCGTCCAGCTGCTGGCGAAGGAAGGCACCATGGCCACCCTTCGTATGCCGTCCGGTGAGGTCCGCATGGTCGACGTGCGCTGCCGCGCCACCATCGGTGAGGTCGGCAACGCCGAGCAGTCGAACATCAACTGGGGCAAGGCCGGCCGTATGCGGTGGAAGGGCGTTCGCCCGACCGTCCGCGGTGTCGCCATGAACCCGGTGGACCACCCGCACGGTGGTGGTGAGGGCAAGACCTCCGGTGGACGCCACCCGGTCTCCCCGTGGGGTCAGAAGGAGGGTCGTACTCGTTCTCCCAAGAAGGCGAGCAACAAGTACATCGTCCGCCGCCGCAAGACGAACAAGAAGCGCTAGGAGCGGGTTTAGATGCCGCGCAGTCTCAAGAAGGGGCCCTTCGTCGACGACCACCTGAGCAAGAAGGTGGACGTACAGAACGAGGCAGGCACCAAGAACGTCATCAAGACCTGGTCCCGCCGCTCGATGATCATCCCGGCGATGCTGGGCCACACGATCGCGGTGCACGACGGCCGTAAGCACGTCCCGGTGTTCGTCACTGAGTCGATGGTCGGCCACAAGCTCGGCGAGTTCGCACCGACCCGCACTTTCCGCGGGCACGAGAAGGACGACCGCAAGTCGCGGCGTCGCTGAGCGGGCTGAACCGTGACGACGAAGACAGACACTGAAGGGACAACCATGGAAGCCAGGGCCCAGGCGCGGTACATCCGCGTCACGCCCATGAAGGCCCGCCGCGTGGTGGACCTCATCCGTGGCATGGATGCCACGGAGGCTCAGGCGGTCCTGCGTTTCACCCCGCAGGCCGCGAGCGTGCCGGTGGGCAAGGTGCTGGACAGCGCCATTGCCAACGCCGCGCACAACTACGACCACACCGACGCCGACTCGCTGTTCATCAGCGAGGCGTATGTGGACGAGGGTCCGACCCTGAAGCGGTTCCGGCCGCGCGCCCAGGGCCGTGCCTACCGGATCCGCAAGCGGACCAGCCACATCACCGTGGTCGTCAGCAGCAAGGAAGGGACCCGGTAATGGGCCAGAAGGTTAACCCGTACGGGTTCCGGCTCGGCATCACCACGGACTTCAAGTCCCGTTGGTACGCCGACAAGCTGTACAAGGACTACGTCAAGGAAGACGTCGCCATCCGCAAGATGATGACGCAGGGCATGGAGCGCGCCGGTATCTCCAAGGTGGAGATCGAGCGCACCCGTGACCGCGTCCGCGTCGACATCCACACCGCCCGGCCGGGCATCGTCATCGGCCGTCGCGGCGCGGAGGCCGACCGCATCCGCGGCGACCTGGAGAAGCTGACCGGCAAGCAGGTCCAGCTGAACATCCTCGAGGTCAAGAACCCCGAGATGGACGCGCAGCTCGTGGCCCAGGCCGTCGCCGAGCAGCTCTCCTCCCGCGTCTCCTTCCGTCGTGCCATGCGCAAGAGCATGCAGGGCACCATGAAGGCCGGCGCCAAGGGCATCAAGATCCAGTGCGGTGGCCGCCTCGGCGGCGCCGAGATGTCCCGCTCCGAGTTCTACCGCGAGGGCCGGGTTCCCCTGCACACCCTGCGCGCCAACGTGGACTACGGCTTCTTCGAGGCCAAGACCACCTTCGGCCGCATCGGTGTGAAGGTCTGGATCTACAAGGGCGACGTCAAGAACATCGCCGAGGTCCGCGCCGACAACGCCGCCGCTCGCGCCGGCAACCGTCCGGCCCGCGGTGGTGCCAACGAGCGTCCGCAGCGCCGCGGTGGCGAGCGCGGTGGCCGTGGTGGCCGTCGTCCCCAGACGGAAGGCGCGTCGGCCCCCAAGGCCGAGGCTCCCGCCGCCGCTGAGGGTGCCGCCGCCGAGACCCCCGGAACGGAAGGCTAAGTACCATGCTGATCCCCCGTAGGGTCAAGCACCGCAAGCAGCACCACCCCGGTCGTGACGGCATGGCCAAGGGCGGCACGGAACTGGCGTTCGGCGAGTACGGCCTGCAGGCCGTCACGCCCGCCTACGTGACCAACCGGCAGATCGAGTCCGCTCGTATCTCCATCACCCGTCACATCAAGCGTGGCGGCAAGGTCTGGATCAACATCTACCCGGACCGCCCGCTGACGAAGAAGCCGGCCGAGACCCGCATGGGTTCCGGTAAGGGTTCGCCCGAGTGGTGGATCGCGAACGTCAAGCCCGGTCGGGTGATGTTCGAGCTGTCTTTCCCGAACGAGAAGGTTGCTCGTGAGGCGCTCACCCGCGCCGCTCACAAGCTCCCGATGAAGTGCCGCATCGTGCGGCGCGAGGCAGGTGAGGTCTGATGGCGGCCGGTACCAAGGCTTCCGAGCTGCGCCAGCTTGGTGACGAGGAACTCGTCAACAAGCTCCGCGAGGCCAAGGAAGAGCTGTTCAACCTCCGCTTCCAGGGCGCTACCGGGCAGCTTGAGAACAACAGCCGGCTCAAGGTTGTCCGCAAGGACATCGCCCGGATCTACACCCTGATGCACGAGCGCGAGCTGGGCATCGAGACGGTGGAGAACGCCTGATGAGCGAGAAGAATGTGACTGAGACCAGCACTGAGCAGCGCGGCTTCCGCAAGACCCGCGAGGGCCTCGTGGTCAGCGACAAGATGGACAAGACCGTTGTGGTCGCCGTCGAGGACCGTGTGAAGCACGCCCTGTACGGCAAGGTCATCCGCCGCACCAACAAGCTCAAGGCGCACGACGAGCAGAACGCCGCGGGCATCGGCGACCGTGTCCTCCTCATGGAGACCCGGCCGACCTCCGCGACGAAGCGCTGGCGCGTCGTCGAGATCCTTGAGAAGGCCAAGTAATCCCTGAGGGCACTCCCTCAGGACCGTTCCGTCAGGCTCGGCGGTGGGGTCGCGCACCTGTGGTGTGACCCCCCGCCGGGAACCGACGCGACAAACAGGAGATAGACGTGATCCAGCAGGAGTCGCGACTTCGTGTCGCCGACAACACTGGTGCCAAGGAGATCCTTTGCATCCGTGTTCTCGGTGGCTCGGGTCGCCGCTACGCGGGAATCGGTGACGTCATCGTCGCCACCGTCAAGGACGCGATCCCCGGTGGCAACGTGAAGAAGGGCGAGGTCGTCAAGGCGGTCATCGTCCGGACCGTCAAGGAGCGCCGTCGCGCTGACGGCTCGTACATCCGGTTCGACGAGAACGCCGCCGTCATCCTCAAGAACGACGGCGACCCCCGCGGCACCCGTATCTTCGGCCCCGTCGGCCGTGAGCTGCGCGAGAAGAAGTTCATGAAGATCGTTTCTCTCGCGCCGGAGGTGCTGTAACCGATGAAGATCAAGAAGGGCGACCTGGTCCAGGTCATCACCGGTAAGGACAAGGGCAAGCAGGGCAAGGTCATCGTGGCCTACCCCGCGCTCGACCGCGTCCTCGTCGAGGGTGTCAACCGGGTCAAGAAGCACACCAAGGCCGGGCAGACCGACCGCGGTTCGAAGACCGGCGGCATCATCACCACCGAGGCGCCGATCCACGTCAGCAACGTGCAGCTGGTTGTTGAGAAGGACGGCAAGAAGGTCGTGACCCGCGTCGGCTACCGCTTCGACGACGAGGGCAACAAGATCCGCGTTGCCAAGCGGACCGGTGAGGACATCTGATGACTGCCACCACCACGCCGCGTCTCAAGACGCGCTACCGCGAGGAGATCGCGGGCAAGATGCGTGACGAGTTCTCCTACGAGAACGTCATGCAGATCCCCGGTCTCACCAAGATCGTGGTCAACATGGGTGTGGGCGACGCCGCCCGCGACTCCAAGCTGATCGAGGGCGCCATTCGCGACCTCGCCACGATCACCGGCCAGAAGCCGCAGGTCACCAAGGCCCGGAAGTCCATCGCGCAGTTCAAGCTGCGTGAGGGTCAGCCGATCGGCGCCCACGTCACCCTCCGCGGTGACCGCATGTGGGAGTTCCTGGACCGGCTGCTGTCGCTGGCGCTTCCGCGTATCCGCGACTTCCGCGGCCTGTCGCCGAAGCAGTTCGACGGCCGTGGCAACTACACCTTCGGTCTCACCGAGCAGGTCATGTTCCACGAGATCGACCAGGACAAGATCGACCGCGTCCGGGGTATGGACATCACCGTGGTCACCACGGCGACCAACGACGACGAGGGCCGCGCCCTCCTTCGTCACCTCGGCTTCCCGTTCAAGGAGGCGTGAGCCGTGGCGAAGAAGGCTCTCATTGCCAAGGCCGCTCGTAAGCCGAAGTTCGCTGTCCGCGGCTACAACCGCTGCCAGCGCTGCGGCCGGCCGCACTCCGTCTACCGCAAGTTCGGCCTGTGCCGCGTGTGCCTTCGTGAGATGGCCCACCGTGGCGAGCTGCCGGGCGTGACCAAGAGCTCCTGGTAAATCCGGTTCTCCGGATCTCCAGGAACTCTCGGTAAGCATCTGGTCGGCGAGAGCCCACCCCTTCATCCCGTAAGGTAGAAGGGTTGGGCGCTCGCCGCCCGATTCGACTTACTACGCCGTAGGTCCCCGTGCCGCACCCGTCCCCACATCGCTGGGGGAGAGGGATGGCGCAGATAGGAAACCCCGGCGAGAGAGGCCTAGGGCCAACTCATGACCATGACCGACCCCATCGCAGACATGCTGACCCGTCTGCGTAACGCGAACTCGGCGTACCACGACGATGTCGAGATGCCGTTCAGCAAGATCAAGTCGCACATCGCGGAGATCCTCCAGCAGGAGGGTTACATCACCGGCTGGAAGGTCGAGGACGCGACTGTCGGCAAGAACCTCGTGCTGGAGCTGAAGTTCGGCCCCAACCGTGAGCGTTCGATCGCGGGCATCAAGCGCATCAGCAAGCCGGGCCTGCGGGTCTACGCAAAGTCCACCAACCTGCCGAGGGTCCTCGGTGGCCTGGGCGTGGCGATCATCTCCACGTCCCACGGTCTCCTGACCGGCCAGCAGGCGCAGAAGAAGGGCGTGGGTGGGGAAGTCCTCGCCTACGTCTGGTAACCGGGAAAGCGAGGTATAGCAATGTCGCGCATCGGCAAGCTGCCCATCTCGGTTCCCGCCGGAGTGGACGTCACCATCGACGGCCGCACGGTCGCGGTGAAGGGCCCCAAGGGTTCCCTCTCGCACACCGTCGCCGCGCCCATCGATATCGCTAAGGGCGAGGACGGCACGCTGCTGGTCACCCGCCCCAACGACGAGCGTGTCTCGAAGGCCCTGCACGGCCTGTCCCGCACGCTGGTGGCGAACATGATCACCGGCGTGACCGCGGGCTACAGCAAGGCGCTCGAGATCAGCGGTGTCGGCTACCGCGTCCAGGCGAAGGGCTCCAACCTGGAGTTCTCGCTGGGCTACAGCCACCCGATCCTGGTCGAGGCCCCCGAGGGCATCGCCTTCAAGGTCGAGTCCCCGACGAAGTTCTCCGTCGAGGGCATCGACAAGCAGAAGGTCGGCGAGGTCGCCGCCAACATCCGCAAGCTGCGGAAGCCCGACCCGTACAAGGCCAAGGGCGTCAAGTACGCGGGCGAAGTCATCCGCCGCAAGGTCGGAAAGGCTGGTAAGTAGCCATGGCATTCGGTGTAAAGATCGCCAAGGGCAAGGCCTACAAGGGCGCCGCTCTCAAGCGCCGTCACATCCGCGTCCGCAAGCGGATCTCGGGTACGGAGGAGCGTCCGCGCCTCGTCGTCACCCGTTCCAACCGCGGCATCGTGGCGCAGGTCATCGATGACCTGGCGGGCCACACGCTCGCGTCCGCGTCGACCCTCGACGCGTCCATCCGCGGCGGCGAAGGCGACAAGAGCGCCAAGGCGAAGCAGGTCGGCCAGCTCGTGGCCGAGCGTGCGAAGGCCAAGGGCGTCGAAGCTGTCGTCTTCGACCGTGGCGGCAACCAGTACGCGGGGCGCATCGCCGCCCTGGCGGACGCCGCCCGCGAAGCCGGACTGAAGTTCTAGCCGGTTCCGTAGCTAGCGGAAACGCTGAAAACAGGGAGAGGTAATTCCAATGGCTGGACCCCAGCGCCGCGGTAGCGGTGCCGGTGGCGGCGAGCGACGGGACCGTAAGGACCGGCGGGACGGCGGCCAGCAGGCCGAGAAGACCGCTTACGTCGAGCGTGTCGTCGCGATCAATCGCGTCGCCAAGGTTGTGAAGGGTGGTCGTCGCTTCAGCTTCACCGCGCTGGTCGTGGTGGGCGACGGTGACGGCACCGTGGGTGTCGGTTACGGCAAGGCCAAGGAGGTGCCGGCCGCCATCGCCAAGGGTGTGGAGGAGGCCAAGAAGCACTTCTTCAAGGTCCCCCGTATCCAGGGCACCATCCCGCACCCGATCCAGGGCGAGAAGGCCGCGGGCGTCGTCCTGCTCAAGCCGGCTTCCCCCGGTACCGGTGTGATCGCCGGTGGCCCGGTGCGCGCCGTCCTGGAGTGCGCCGGTATCCACGACGTGCTGTCCAAGAGCCTCGGCTCGGACAACGCGATCAACATCGTGCACGCCACGGTGGCGGCTCTGCAGGGGCTTCAGCGCCCCGAGGAGATCGCCGCCCGCCGCGGTCTGCCGATCGAGGACGTCGCGCCCGCCGCTCTGCTGCGTGCGCGTGCCGGGGTGGGTGCGTAATGGCTCGCCTCAAGGTCACCCAGACCAAGTCCTACATCGGCAGCAAGCAGAACCACCGTGACACCCTGCGTTCGCTCGGCCTCAAGCGGCTGAACGACGTGGTGGTCAAGGAGGACCGTCCGGAGATCCGGGGCATGGTCCAGACCGTCCGCCACCTCGTCACGGTTGAGGAGGTCGACTGATCATGGGTAACGACAACCCGATCAAGATCCACAACCTCCGTCCGGCCCCCGGCGCCAAGACCGCGAAGACCCGTGTGGGTCGCGGTGAGGCGTCGAAGGGTAAGACGGCCGGTCGTGGTACCAAGGGCACCAAGGCCCGCTACCAGGTTCCGGAGCGCTTCGAGGGTGGGCAGATGCCCATGCACATGCGTCTCCCGAAGCTCAAGGGCTTCAAGAACCCGTTCCGCACCGAGTTCCAGGTCGTCAACCTGGACAAGCTGGCCGAGCTCTACCCGCAGGGTGGCGAGGTCACGGTGGCCGATCTGGTCGCCAAGGGCGCGGTCCGCAAGAACCAGCTCGTCAAGGTGCTCGGCACCGGTGACGTGACCGTGGCGCTGCAGGTGACCGTTGACGCGGCCTCCGGCTCCGCCAAGGAGAAGATCGCCGCCGCCGGTGGCACCGTGACCGAGCTCATCTGAGTCCGATGTCACACCTGACCGGGGATGTCCAGCACATGGGCATCCCCGGTTGGTCGTTGGTTGGTCATTCCTTGACTGGCTCTCACGCCGGTAAGGTGGCTGACACTGTTATTCTCCGCAGAGTCTGTGCTCTTTCGCGGGTGTGACACTCGTAAGACGCCCTATTAGTCAGTTCCTCAGAAACCGTCCTTCCGCCGCGAGCGGGGGGTGCAGGAGGCACCGTGCTCACCGCGTTCGCCCAGGCGTTCAGGACGCCTGACCTGCGGAAGAAGCTGCTGTTCACGTTGAGCATCGTGGTGGTCTACCGCCTTGGCGCCCACGTTCCGGTACCGGGGATCGACTACACGGTCGTCAACCAGTGCATCAAGGACACGAAGGGCAATAACAGCCTCTTCGGCCTGGTGAACATGTTCAGCGGCGGCGCTCTGCTGCAGCTCACGATCTTCGCGCTCGGGATCATGCCGTACATCACGGCGAGCATCATCCTGCAGCTGCTGACCGTGGTCATTCCGCGTCTGGAAGCCCTCAAGAAGGAGGGCCAGGCCGGCACCACGAAGATCACCCAGTACACCCGCTACCTGACCGTGGCGCTCGCCGTCCTGCAGGGCACCGGCCTGGTGGCTACCGCCCGCTCCGGCAGTCTCTTCTCGAACTGCACGCAGGCCAACGCCATCGTCCCGAACCAGTCGATCTTCACCACGATCACCATGGTCGTCACCATGACCGCGGGCACCGTGATGATCATGTGGCTCGGTGAGCTGATCACCGACCGCGGCATCGGCAACGGCATGTCGATCCTGATGTTCGTGGCGATCGCCGCGGGCTTCCCCGGCTCGCTGTGGGCGATCAAGGTCTCCGGCAAGATCGCCGGCGGCTGGGTCGAGTTCATCGCCGTCATCCTGGTCGGCCTCGCGATGGTCGGCCTGGTGGTCTTCGTCGAGCAGGCGCAGCGCCGCATTCCGGTGCAGTACGCGAAGCGAATGATCGGCCGCCGGTCGTATGGTGGTACATCCACCTACATCCCGCTGAAGGTCAACCAGGCGGGTGTGATTCCCGTCATCTTCGCGTCCTCGCTGCTCTACATCCCGGCCCTGATCGTGCAGTTCTCCGGGTCCACGGCGGGCTGGGCGCAGTGGATCAGCCAGAACATGACCAAGGGCGACCACCCGATCTACATGGCCGCCTACTTCCTGCTGATCGTGTTCTTCGCCTTCTTCTACGTCGCTATCTCGTTTAACCCCGAGGAAGTGGCCGATAATATGAAGAAGTATGGTGGGTTCATCCCGGGCATCCGGGCTGGTCGTCCCACCGCGGAGTACCTCAGTTACGTGCTGAACCGCATCACGTGGCCGGGCGCGCTCTACCTGGGTCTCATCGCTCTCGTCCCGACGGTCGCCATCGCGATCTTCAACGGGAGCAACGGCAACTTCCCGTTGGGCGGCACGAGCATCCTCATCATCGTGGGTGTGGGTCTCGAGACCGTGAAGCAGATCGAGAGCCAGCTCCAGCAGCGTAACTACGAAGGGTTCCTCCGCTGATGCGAATCGTCCTGGTCGGGCCGCCCGGCGCCGGCAAGGGTACGCAGGCCGCGTTCCTCGCCAAGAACCTGTCGATCCCCCACATCTCCACGGGCGACCTGTTCCGCGCCAACATCAGCCAGGGCACGGAGCTTGGCCTCAGGGCCAAGGAGTACACGGACGCGGGACGGCTCGTACCCGACGAGATCACCATCGGGATGGCGATCGACCGCATGCAGCAGGCGGACGCCGAGAACGGCTTCCTGCTCGACGGCTTCCCGCGCAACGTGGGCCAGGCCGAGGCGCTGGACGCCTTCCTGGCCACCGCGAAGATCGCGCTGGACGCCGTGCTCGACCTCGAGGTCCCCGAGGAGGAGGTCGTCAAGCGGATCGCCGGTCGCCGGCTGTGCCGCAAGAACGACAAGCACCTCTTCCACGTCGACTACAGCCCGCCTGCCGTCGAGGGCGTCTGCGACGAGTGCGGTGGCGAGCTCTACCAGCGTTCCGACGACACCGCCGAGAAGGTGCGGGTCCGGCTGGAGGAGTACCACAGCAAGACCGAGCCGATCATCGACTACTACAAGCAGCAGGGCCTGGTGCAGACGATCTCCGCGCTCGGCAAGGTCGCCGATGTGACCGCGCGCGCGATGGAGGCGCTGCGGGCCGACGAGCGCCGGTAGCGGCCGCACCTCGGTCGCGTCCCCGACGCACACCCCGCACACGCTTGTGCCATAAGGCCGTGGTGCCCTGACGGGTGCCACGGCCTTATCGTTGAAACGGACATGTAGAGAAACGGCCTTCGGCCGAGGAAGGCGTCAGCCGCGATGGTGGAGATCAAGACCCCCGAGCAGATCGCCAAGATGCGTGCGGCCGGGCTGGTCGTCGCGGCGATCCACCAGGCGACCCGCGAGGCGGCGGTGCCCGGCACCACCACCAAGGACCTGGACGAGATCGCGGCGAAGGTGATCGCCGACCACGGCGCCAAGCCGAACTTCCTCGGATACGGCGGGTTCCCCGGCAACATCTGCACGTCGGTCAACGACGTGGTGGTGCACGGCATCCCCGATCGGGCCACGGTGCTCAAGGACGGCGACATCATCGCCATCGACGCGGGCGCGATCGTGGACGGCTGGCACGGCGACGCGGCGTTCACCTGCTTCGTGGGCTCCGGGCACTCCGCCGAGCTGGTCGAGCTGAGCCGGGTCACCGAGGAGTCCATGTGGGCGGGCATCGCCGCCTTCCGCAAGGGCAACCGGCTGGAGGACATCTCCAAGGCGATCGAGGGCTACATCCGCCGCCAGCCGCGCCCCGCCTCCGGCAAGTACGGCATCGTCGAGGACTACGGCGGCCACGGCATCGGCAGCCAGATGCACATGGACCCGCACCTGCTGAACTACGCCAGCCGCAAGCGCGGCCGCGGCATCAAGCTGATCCCGGGTGTGTGCCTGGCGATCGAGCCGATGGTCACCCTCGGCTCCCCGCACACCCACGTCCTCGAGGACGAGTGGACGGTCAAGTCCGACGACGGCTCCTGGTCCTCGCACTGGGAGCACTCCATCGCCCTCACCGAGGACGGCCCCCTCGTCCTGACCGCCGTCGACGGCGGCAAGGCCAAACTCGCCGAGTACGGCGTGACGACGGCACCCGATCCGCTGGCGTGACGGTGGTGGTTCGGCGGACGGAGTCCGGCGCAGCTGGTCGAAGCTTGTGAGGCGCCCCGGGCGCCGAGCCCGCGAGGGCGGCGTGAAGAGGATTCTCCGGCGGGAAGGCCAAACTCGCCGAGTACGGCGTGACGACGGCACCCGACCCGCTGGCGTGACGGTGGTGGTTCGGCGGACGGAGTCCGGCGCAGCCGGTCGAAGCTTGTGAGGCGCCCCGGGCGCCGAGCCCGCGAGGGCGGCGTGGAGAGGATTCTCCGGCGGGAAGGCCAAACTCGCCGAGTACGGCGTGACGACGGCTCCCGATCCCCTGGCTTAACGATCTTGGGGAGCGGGCATACACCCCTGATTCGTCTTTCCGGGTGGCGTGCCGTAGACTGACACGTCGGCTCTGGTCTGTCTTTTGGCATGTCTGGGGCCGACCAAGGTAGCCGATCCCGAAAGCAGGACATGGCCAAAAAGCAAGGCGCCATCGAAATCGAGGGCACCGTGATCGAGTCTCTGCCGAACGCGATGTTCAAGGTGGAGCTGCAGAACGGTCACAAGGTCCTCGCGCACATCAGCGGCAAGATGCGGATGCACTACATCCGTATCCTTCCGGATGACCGGGTCGTGGTGGAGCTGTCTCCCTACGACCTGACGCGCGGACGGATCGTCTACCGATACAAGTAGATCTCAAGACCCGGAGAACCTGACATCCCATGAAGGTCAAGCCGAGCGTCAAGAAGATCTGCGACAAGTGCAAGGTGATCCGCCGCCACGGCCGGGTCATGGTCATCTGCGACAACCTGCGCCACAAGCAGCGCCAGGGCTGACGCACGACCTCCTTCTGCACCCGCAGAACTTCGCGCGACGCACATATGTACATACGCAGTGCCCGTCCCCTGGTTCAAGGGGACGACACCCCCGGCGGAGGCCGGGGACCCGTCCGGTACCTGATACGGCCGCCGGGAACCGGCACTGCGGAAGACCTCCGAACCCATCAGGAGCCAAGAAAATGGCACGCCTTTCAGGCGTTGACCTCCCGCGTGAGAAGCGCGTGGAGATCGCCCTCACCTACGTCTTCGGCATCGGCCGCTCGCTCTCGAAGCAGGTCCTCGCCGAGACCGGTGTGAACCCCGACACCCGCGTGCGCGACCTTGCTGAGGAAGACCTCATCAAGCTCCGCGACTACGTGGACGCGAACTTCAAGACCGAGGGTGACCTCCGTCGCGAGATTCAGGCCGACATCCGCCGCAAGGTCGAGATCGGCTGCTACCAGGGTCTGCGTCACCGTCGTGGCCTGCCGGTCCACGGTCAGCGCACTCACACCAACGCCCGCACCCGCAAGGGCCCGCGTCGCGCCATCGCCGGTAAGAAGAAGCCGGGCAAGAAGTAGTCCTCAGCAGGGACGCTTACAAGCGGTCTTCGCTGTAGGACCGATCACCTCCACCGGGAGAAGTTGACACATGCCTCCTAAGGGCCGTCAGGGCGCAGCCAAGAAGGTGCGCCGCAAGGAAAAGAAGAACGTCGCTCACGGGCACGCCCACATCAAGAGCACGTTCAACAACACGATCGTCTCGATCACCGACCCCTCGGGCAACGTGATCTCCTGGGCCTCCGCCGGCCACGTCGGCTTCAAGGGCTCGCGCAAGTCCACCCCCTTCGCCGCGCAGATGGCCGCCGAGTCGGCCGCCCGCCGCGCGCAGGAGCACGGCATGCGCAAGGTTGACGTCTTCGTGAAGGGTCCCGGCTCCGGCCGCGAGACCGCGATCCGCTCGCTCCAGGCCACCGGCCTGGAGGTCGGCTCGATCCAGGACGTCACCCCGACCCCTCACAACGGCTGCCGCCCGCCCAAGCGCCGCCGCGTCTGACCCAGCGAAACAGGAGACACGAAAAATGGCGCGTTACACCGGGGCCGACTGCAAGCGTTGCCGTCGGGAGAAGCAGAAGCTCTTCCTCAAGGGGAGCAAGTGCGAGAGCGCGAAGTGCCCGATCGAGATCCGTCCTTACCCCCCGGGTGAGCACGGTCGCGGGCGCACCAAGGACAGCGAGTACCTGCTCCAGCTTCGTGAGAAGCAGAAGTGCGCGCGTATCTACGGTGTTCTCGAGAAGCAGTTCGTGAACTACTACAAGGAAGCGAACCAGAAGTCCGGCAAGACCGGTGAGAACCTTCTGCGCATCCTTGAGACCCGCCTCGACAACGTGGTGTACCGGGCCGGCTTCGCCAAGTCCCGCGACCACGCCCGTCAGCTGGTCCGTCACGGACACATCACCGTGAACGGCCGCAAGACCGACATCCCGTCGGCGCGCGTGGCCGTGAGCGACATCGTCGAGGTCCGCGAGCGGTCCCGTAACCTGACCCCGTTCGCGGTGGCCCAGGGCGAGGCCGGCGACAAGACCGTGCCCGCGTGGCTCGAGGCCAACGCCGGCAAGCTCCGGATCCTCGTGCACAGCCTGCCCGAGCGCCAGGTGATCGACACCCAGGTGCAGGAGCAGCTGATCGTTGAGCTCTACTCGAAGTAATTCGGGCCCGAGCTGATCGATACGGGCGGTACGGCAGCCGTTACCACGACGGTTTCGCCGTGCCGCCCGTACCCTCGTAGTACAGGGGGCGTCAAATAGCGGGCGCCCACGACTGAAGGACCGACACACATGCTGATCGCTCAGCGTCCCTCGTTGACCGAAGAGGTCGTCGACGAATTCCGCTCCCGGTTCGTGATCGAGCCGCTGGAGCCGGGCTTCGGCTACACCCTCGGAAACTCCCTCCGCCGTACGCTCCTCTCCTCGATCCCCGGTGCCGCTGTCACCAGCATCCGGGTCGACGGTGTCCTGCACGAGTTCACCACCGTGCCGGGCGTCAAGGAGGACGTGACCGACGTCATCCTCAACATCAAGCAGCTCGTCGTCTCCTCGGAGCACGACGAGCCGGTCGTGATGTACCTGCGCAAGCAGGGCCCGGGTGTCGTCACCGCCGCCGACATCGCGCCCCCGGCCGGTGTCGAGGTGCACAACCCCGACCTGGTCCTGGCGACGCTGAACGCCAAGGGCAAGCTGGAGATGGAGCTGACCGTCGAGCGCGGTCGCGGCTACGTCTCCGCGGTGCAGAACAAGCAGCAGGGCCAGGAGATCGGCCGTATCCCGGTCGACTCCATCTACAGCCCGGTGCTCAAGGTCACCTACAAGGTCGAGGCGACCCGTGTCGAGCAGCGCACCGACTTCGACAAGCTGATCGTCGACGTCGAGACCAAGCAGGCCATGCGGCCGCGTGACGCCATGGCGTCCGCGGGCAAGACCCTGGTCGAGCTGTTCGGCCTGGCCCGCGAGCTCAATGTCGACGCCGAGGGCATCGACATGGGCCCGTCCCCGACGGACGCGGCGCTGGCCGCGGACCTCGCGCTCCCGATCGAGGAGCTCGAGCTCACCGTCCGTTCGTACAACTGCCTCAAGCGTGAGGGCATCCACTCCGTGGGTGAGCTCGTGGCGCGCTCCGAGGCCGACCTGCTCGACATCCGCAACTTCGGTGCGAAGTCGATCGACGAGGTCAAGGCGAAGCTCGCCGGTATGGGCCTGGCCCTCAAGGACAGCCCCCCCGGATTCGACCCCACCGCCGCCGCGGACGCCTTCGGCGCCGACGACGACGTGGACGCGGGCTTCGTGGAGACCGAGCAGTACTGAGTGCCTCAGGCATTCACGTAAGACCTGTGCCCCGTTAGGGGCGCATTCCGGGCCTGCGTCCGCAGGTTTGGCACTGACATCGGTACCTGATACGGCCGGTGCAGCGAAGAAGGAGAAGGACCATGCCTCAGCCCGCCAAGGGTGCCCGTCTGGGCGGCAGCGCCGCGCACGAGAAGCTGCTCCTCGCGAACCTCGCGAAGTCGCTCTTCGAGCACGGCCGGATCAAGACCACCGAGGCCAAGGCGCGCCGTCTGCGTCCGGTCGCGGAGCGACTGATCACCAAGGCGAAGAAGGGCGACATGCACAACCGTCGCCAGGTGCTGCAGACGATCACGGACAAGGGCGTCGTCCACACGCTCTTCACCGAGATCGCCCCGCGGTACGAGAACCGCCCGGGTGGCTACACCCGTATCACCAAGGTCGGCAACCGCCGCGGCGACAACGCGCCGATGGCTGTCATCGAGCTGGTCGAGGCGCTGACCGTGGCCCAGGCCGCCACGGGCGAGGCCGAAGCGGCCACGAAGCGCGCGGTCAAGGAAGACACCCTCAAGAAGGACGCGGCGGCCGAGACCGCCCCGGCCGACGAGGTTGTCGAGGACGTCCAGGACGCCGCTCCCGCGGAGGAGACCGAGGACTCCGAGGAGTCCAAGGACGCCTGACGCACCCAGGTGCCGTCCACCATCGCCGGGCGGGCTCTTCGGAGCCCGTCCGGCGATTGCGTTATTCGAGAGGATCACATCGCGTGAGCGACGACGTGCTGCCCGGTCACGTACGGGTACGGCTGGACCTGGCCTACGACGGGGCCGAATTCTCCGGGTGGGCCAAGCAGCGCAGCCGCCGGACCGTACAGGGCGAGCTGGAATCGGCCATCGCCACGGTGCTGCGGCTGCCGGACCCGGTGGACCTGACCGTCGCCGGGCGCACCGACTCCGGGGTGCACGCCCGCGGCCAGGTGGCGCACGTGGACCTGCCGGAGGACGTCTGGGCGGCGGAGAGCGGCAAGCTGCGCCGGCGGCTGGCCGGGCGGCTGCCCTGGGACGTACGGGTCTTCCGGGTGTCGCAGGCGCCGGAGGGCTTCAACGCGCGGTTCTCGGCGGTGTGGCGCCGGTACGCCTACCGGGTCGGCGACCACCCCGGCGGGGTGGACCCGCTGCTGCGCGGCCATGTGCTCTGGCACGACCGCCCGGTCGACGTGGACCTGATGAACGCCGCCGCCGAGCGGCTGCTCGGTGAGCACGACTTCGCCGCGTACTGCAAGAAGCGCGAGGGCGCCACGACCATCCGCACCCTGCTCGACCTGCGCTGGGAGCGCACGGCCGACGGGCTGGCGGTGGCGACGGTGCGCGCCGACGCCTTCTGCCACAACATGGTGCGGGCGCTGGTGGGCGCGATGATCCTGGTCGGCGACGGGCACCGCCCGGTCGGCTTCCCCGGTGAGGTGCTCCAGGGCCGCGAGCGGCACTCGGCCGTCAACGTGGTGCGCCCGCACGGCCTCACCCTGGAGGAGGTCGGCTACCCGGCCGACGACCAGCTCGCGGCCCGCAGCCGCGAGGCGCGCAACAAGCGCACACTGCCGGGCTGTCTGGCGTAGGGACAGGCGGGGCGTGGGGGCCTGGGTGCGGCCCCCACGCGGTCAGCGCTTGGGGTCGGCCGCCGCGGCGTCGCGGCCGCGCTGGATGATCCGCTGGAAGGCGAAGTTCGAGGCGTCGTTGACGGCGTTCTTGGCGACGACGTCGCTCGCGGTGATCGTCTTGCCGTTCTTCAGGCCGGAGATGGCGAAGTAGGCGTAGCGGCCGACCGCGTTGGAGGTCATCCGGCAGGCCACGGCGTGGCAGAAGTCGTTGACGCCGCCGCCGGGGAGCGGGCCCAGGTACTGGGCGACCTTCTGCAGCTTCGCCGCGTGGGCCTTGTCGTCGAAGACGGCGATACCGACGGTGACCGCCACGGTGCCCTCGGTGTACGTGGCGCGGATCAGCTTGCGGCAGCCGTTGGCGCTGAGCGCCGCGGCCAGGGCGCCGTGGGCGCCCGAGGCGCACTGGGTGGTCTGCGCGGTGCCCGTCTTGACGTAGACGCGGCCGCTCATCAGGAACTGCTTGCCGGGGAAGAGCGAGCCCGGGGTGACCGGGGCCTTGTCCTTCGCGGCGGTCGACAGGTAGTCCAGCGGGTTCGCCGGGGGCGGCGGGGCGACCGAGGAGAACGACGGGGTGGGCGGCAGCGGCTGCTGGCTGGCGGTGGTGCTCGACGAGGGGCCCGCCACCGGCTTGTCGGAGCTCTTGCCGGACATCACCACGGCCGTGGCGACGCCGCCCGCGATCACGGCGACGGCCACGATGCCGCCGGTGAGCATCAGCATCCGGCGGCGGCGGGCACCGCTGGCCGCCTGCTGGTCGGCTATCGCGCCCCAGTCGGGGGTGCCGGGGCTGTCGGGGACGCCGCCCGGAGGGCCGCCCGCCGGGCCCTGCTGGCGCGGGAAGGGCGTGCGGTGGCTCCCCATGCCCGGAGCGCCCTGCGGGGCGCCCTGCGCGGCGCCCGGGCCCGCGGAGGGGCCGGTGGGCGCGGCGGGGCCGGGGGCCGCACCAGGGGAGCCCTGGGAGCCCTGCGGCGTCCAGGACGGGCCCTGGGCGCCCTGCTGACCGCTGCTCTGCGGCCCGCCGCCCTGCGGTCCCGACGGCCCCGGGGACGGCTGCTGACCGAACTGCTGCCGGGGGTCGTCGCCGTACCCGGCCTGCCGCGGGTGCGGCGCCTGCGGCTGCGGAGCCCGCGCGGCGTACGGCGGCTGGGGCCGGGAGGGGATGACGCGCCCCTCGAGGACCTCGCGCCCGCCGTCGGCGGCGCCAGGCCGGGGATCCTGTGGTGGCTGCTGCCCGGAGCCTTCAGTCATGTCGCGCATCATATTGCCGGTCCGGCCCGCTCCGTGTTCCGGCAAAAACGAGTTGGGGCCGATCGCGCCCCCCAGGGAGAATCCAGACCATGGGACATGTGGAAGCAGCGCACATCGAGTACTACCTGCCGGACGGGCGGGCGCTGCTGGGCGACGTCTCGTTCCGGGTCGGCGACGGCGCCGTGGTCGCCCTGGTGGGGGCGAACGGCGCGGGGAAGACCACCCTGCTCCGGCTGATCGCCGGGGAGATCAAGGCGCACGGCGGATCGGTGACGGTCAGCGGCGGCCTCGGCGTGATGCGCCAGTTCGTCGGCAGCGTGCGCGACGACAGGACCGTACGCGACCTGCTGGTGTCGGTGGCGCACCCGCGGATCCAGGCCGCCGCGAAGGCCGTCGACGCCGCCGAGCTGGCGATCATGGCGCAGGACGACGAACCGGCGCAGATGGCGTACGCCCACGCGCTCGGCGAGTGGGCCGACGCGCACGGCTACGAGGCAGAGACCCTCTGGGACAAGTGCACGGTCGCGGCGCTCGGCGTGCCGTACGACCGGGCGCAGTGGCGCGAGGTCAAGACGCTCTCGGGCGGCGAGCAGAAGCGGCTGGTGCTGGAGGCGCTGCTGCGTGGACCCGACGAGGTGCTGCTGCTCGACGAGCCGGACAACTATCTGGACGTCCCCGGCAAGCGCTGGCTGGAGGAGCAGCTCGCCCTCACCAAGAAGACGGTGCTCTTCGTCAGCCACGACCGGGAGTTGCTGGCCCGCAGCGCGCAGAAGATCGTCGCCGTCGAGACCGGGCCCGCCGGGTCCACGGTGTGGGTGCACGGCGGCGGCTTCTCCACCTTCCACGAGGCGCGCAAGGAGCGCTTCGCGCGCTTCGAGGAGCTGCGCCGCCGCTGGGACGAGGAGCACGCCAAGCTCAAGGCCATGGTGCTGCGGCTGCGGCAGCAGGCGGCGATCAGCCCGGACATGGCCTCGCGCTACCACGCGGCCCAGACGCGGCTGAAGCGGTTCGAGGACGCGGGCGCCCCGCAGGAGCCGCCGCGCGAGCAGGACATCACGATGCGGCTGCGCGGCGGCCGTACCGGGGTGCGGGCGGTGACCTGCGAGAAGCTGGAGCTGACCGGCCTGATGAAGCCGTTCGACCTGGAGGTCTTCTACGGCGAGCGGGTCGCGGTGCTGGGCTCCAACGGGTCGGGGAAGTCACATTTCCTGCGGCTGCTGGCCGGCGACCCGAGCGTCGCGCACACCGGCTCGTACAAGCTGGGCGCCCGGGTGGTGCCCGGGCACTTCGCCCAGACGCACGCGCACCCCGAGCTGATCGGCCGCCCGCTGGTGGACATCCTGTGGACCGAGCACGCCCGCGACCGCGGGCAGGCGATGTCGGTGCTGCGCCGCTACGAGCTGGAGCGGCAGGGCGACCAGCCCTTCGACAAGCTCTCCGGCGGCCAGCAGGCCCGCTTCCAGATCCTGCTGATGGAGCTGACCGGCACCACGGCACTGCTGCTCGACGAGCCCACCGACAACCTGGACCTGGAGAGCGCCGAGGCGCTGCAGGAGGGCCTGGAGTCGTACGACGGCACGGTGCTCGCCGTCACCCACGACCGCTGGTTCGCCCGCTCCTTCGACCGTTTCCTGGTCTTCGGCAGCGACGGTCTGGTCCGGGAGACCGCCGAGCCGGTCTGGGACGAGCGCCGGGTGGAGCGCAAGCGCTAGGACCCGTGTCAGGGGGCCGTACCACCCGCGTTTTGACCCGTACGGCCCCGCACGGGTATTCTGCGATGTCGTTATGCGTATTGGCTTGCTCTATCTCACGTGAGGGGCCCTTACGCCGGTTCACCGGGCCGATTGACCAGCGGCTGGCAGACGGGTTGCGTCCCCGTCGGCCGCCAAGGCTGTCGTGATCGTCCGGGTGGCCTTGTCAGGAACCCATTCACTGAAGAAGCGAAGGCTACGACCGTGCGTACGTTCAGCCCCAAGCCCGGCGATGTCACGCGCCAGTGGCACGTAATCGACGCGCAGGACGTTGTCCTGGGCCGTCTGGCCACTCAGGCCGCGACCCTCCTGCGGGGCAAGCACAAGCCCATCTACGCGCCGCACGTTGACACCGGTGACTTCGTCATCATCATCAACGCCGACAAGGTGCACCTGTCGGGGAACAAGAAGACCCAGAAGATGGCGTACCGCCACTCCGGCTACCCGGGCGGCCTGCGCTCCGTGCGCTACGACGAGCTGCTGGAGAAGAACCCCGAGAAGGCCGTCGAGAAGGCCATCAAGGGCATGCTCCCCAAGAACACTCTCGGCCGTCAGATGCTCTCGAAGCTGAAGGTCTACTCGGGCGACAAGCACCCGCACGCTGCCCAGCAGCCGGTGCCGTTCGAGATCACCCAGGTCGCGCAGTAGTCCCGGCCACCAGCTACCAGAAAGAATCTGAGGAGAATCGTGGCTGAGACCACTGCCGAGACCGTTCTCGAGGGCGAAGAGACCTTCGAGGAGATCACGACCTTCGAGTCCGAGACCCCCGAGTCGGAGTACACCTCCGAGTCGATGGCCTCCCGCTTCGGCGACCCGCAGCCGGCTGCCGGCACCGGCCGCCGCAAGCAGTCCATCGCCCGCGTCCGGATCGTTCCGGGCACCGGGAAGTGGAAGATCAACGGCCGCACCCTCGAGGGCTACTTCCCCAACAAGGTGCACCAGCAGGAAGTCAACGAGCCCTTCAAGGTGCTCGAGCTCGACAACCGGTACGACGTCATCGCCCGCATCAGCGGCGGCGGCATCTCCGGCCAGGCCGGCGCGCTGCGCCTGGGTGTCGCGCGTGCGCTCAACGAGGCGGACGTCGACAACAACCGCGGCCCGCTCAAGAAGGCCGGCTTCCTGACCCGTGACGACCGCGCGGTCGAGCGGAAGAAGGCCGGTCTGAAGAAGGCGCGCAAGGCGCCGCAGTTCAGCAAGCGCTAAATCGCCTCTGGCGCGGGAACCCATGCCGCGCCGGGCGCATCGAACGCCTCGGAGACACTCTTGTGCCTCCGAGGCGTTCGCATTACTGGCAATCGGCGTATATGTCTGTTGATACGACCGCGCGCACTGGATCGTTGAGCATGACCGCACGACCGCACGGATCATCGGAGGAAACACAGTGGGACGACTCTTCGGCACCGACGGGGTGCGGGGTATGGCCAACGCCGACCTCACCGCCGAGCTCGCTCTTGGCCTGTCGGTCGCGGCGGCTCATGTGCTCGCCGAGGCGGGCACCTTCGCGGGCCACCGGCCGGTGGCGGTCGTGGGGCGCGATCCGCGCGCCTCGGGCGAGTTCCTGGAGGCCGCCATCGTGGCGGGCCTCGCGAGCGCGGGCGTGGACGTCCTGCGAGTCGGTGTGCTGCCCACCCCCGCGGTGGCGTATCTCACCGGCGCGCTGGGCGCCGACCTCGGCGTGATGCTGTCCGCCAGCCACAACGCGATGCCGGACAACGGCATCAAGATCCTGGCCCGCGGCGGGCACAAGCTCGACGACGAGCTGGAGGAGCGGATCGAGGCGGTCTACGCGGAGCACCGCACCGGCGCGCCCTGGAACCGCCCCACCGGTGACGGCGTGGGCCGGGTCCGCGACTACGACGAGGGCTTCGACCAGTACGTCGCCCACCTCATCGGCGTGCTGCCCAACCGGCTCGACGGGCTGAAGGTCGTCCTCGACGAGGCGCACGGCGCCGCCTCCCACGTCTCGCCCGAGGCGTTCTCCCGGGCCGGGGCCGAGATCATCACCATCGGCGCGCAGCCCGACGGCCTCAACATCAACGACGGCTGCGGCTCCACCCACCTGGAGCTGCTGAAGGCCGCCGTCGTCGAGCACCAGGCCGACTTCGGCATCGCGCACGACGGCGACGCCGACCGCTGCCTCGCCGTGGACGCCACCGGCGAGGAGGTCGACGGCGACCAGATCCTGGCCATCCTCGCCCTCGCGCTGCGCGAGCGCGGCGCACTGCGGCAGAACACCGTCGTCGGCACCGTGATGTCCAACCTCGGCTTCAAGCTGGCGATGGAGCGCGAGGGCATCGAGCTGGTGCAGACCGCGGTCGGCGACCGCTATGTGCTGGAGTCGATGAAGGAGCACGGCTACGCGCTCGGCGGCGAGCAGTCCGGTCATGTCATCGCGCTCGACCACGCCACCACCGGCGACGGCACCCTGACCGGTCTGCTGCTGGCCGCCCGGGTCGCCGCCACCAAGCGGACCCTGGCCGACCTCGCCTCGGTGATGACGCGGCTGCCGCAGGTGCTCATCAACGTGCCGGACGTCGACAAGAGCCGGGTGGACACCACGCCCGAGCTGACCGTCGCCGTCGCCGAGGCCACCGCGGAGCTGGGCGCCACCGGGCGGGTGCTGCTGCGCCCCTCGGGCACCGAGCCGCTGGTGCGCGTCATGGTCGAGGCCGCCGACATCGACCACGCCCGGTCGGTCGCCGGACGCCTCGCGGACGTCGTCAAGTCCACCCTGGGCTGATCCCTCTCCGGGCCGATCCGCCGATCCGCCGATCAGCCGGGCCGTCAGGCCCGGTCGCTGGCCGCCCGGTTGTCAGACCGTCAGCCGACGCTGTCTCGCCCAGAGCCGCTTCTGGGCGAGCAGCGTCAGGGTGCCCGCCAGCGCGATGCCCCCCAGGTTGATGACCAGCTGCAGGACCGAGCCCCACACCTCGTGCCACTGGCCGTAGCTGAAGGCCAGTGCGGCGTTCGCCGCGGCGGGCACCGTCGTCACCGAGATCGCCACCCCCACCAGCGCGCCCGACTTGGACGAGGTGAGGGAGAGGATTCCGGCGATACCGGCCAGGAACGCCACCACGAACGAGTCCCACGACGGCTGCCAGATGAACTGCGTCGCCGGGTGCGGCGCGTCGAACCGCGCCTGGGTGAACAGCCCCAGCGAGTCCATCACGTCGCTGAAGACCCCGGCCAGCAGCATCGCGACCGGGAAGCCGACCGCCAGCGCGACCACCGAGCGCCCCAGCAGCCCGCGGTCATGGCGTACCAGTCCGGTGCAGACCCCGGCCAGCGGCCCGAACTCCGGGCCCACCACCATCGCGCCGACGATCAGGATCGAGCTGTCCAGCATCACCCCGTAGGCGGCGAGCATGGTGGCCACCGTCAGGAACGCCAGATACGTGACGGTGAGCGTCGACTCCTCGTGGGTCTCCTCGACCAGCTTCTCCCACACCACCGCGTCGGCGCCCTCGCCCGGTGCCTCCTGCCGGGCCTGCTCGGCGCTCCGCGACATCGACACGTCGATGTTCTCCACCGCGATCGACCCGGTGTCGGCCACCCCCAGCTCCCGCAGCCCGCTCAGCAGCCCGTCGGCCGACTCCCGCGCCACGTCGCAGGTCAGCACATCGCCGAGCGGGTCGTACGCGGCGCCCCTGACGACCGTCAGATGGGTGGCGCCCAACGTCGCCGACACCAGGGTGGCGACCTCCTCGGTGCGGTCGGACGGCACGATCATCCGCAGGTGCAGCACGCGGTGGCTCCCGTTCGGCGTGAGCGCGCGGGCGGGTGCGCTCAGAGTTTGCGCAGGGACAGACGCTGCACCTTGTGCGTGGGGCCCTTGCGGAGCACCAGCGTCGCCCGGCTGCGGGTCGGCAGCACATTCTGCTGCAGATTGGGCTGGTTGACGGTCCGCCACATCAGCCGGGCGTAGTCCAGTGCCTCGGCTTCCGACACCTGGGTGTACTTGCGGAAGTACGAGTACGGGTTCTGGAACGCCGTCTCGCGCAGCTTCCTGAACCGCCCCAGGTACCACTGCTCGATGTCCTCGGTGCGGGCGTCCACGTACACGCTGAAGTCGAAGTGGTCGGCCAGACCGATCCGGGTGCGGCCGTCCTTGCCCGGCAGCGCGGGCTGCAGGACGTTGAGGCCCTCCACGATGAGGATGTCGGGGCGGCGTACGGTCAGCCGCTCGCCGGGCACGATGTCGTAGATCAGATGCGAGTAGACGGGCGCGGTCACCTCGGCGCGGCCCGCCTTCACGTCCGCCACGAAACGGGTCAGCGCGCGCCGGTCGTACGACTCGGGGAAGCCCTTGCGGGACATCAGGCCGCGCCGGTGCAGCTCCGCGTTGGGCAGCAGGAAACCGTCGGTGGTCACCAGCTCCACCCGGGGGTGCTCGGGCCAGCGGGCCAGCAGCGCCTGGAGCAGCCGGGCGGTCGTCGACTTGCCGACCGCCACACTGCCCGCCACGCCGATCACGAACGGTGTACCCGGCTGCGCGCCCTGGCCGCCGCCCGCGTCGCCCAGGAAGGTGTTCAGCGCGCCGCGCAGACCGCTGTGCGCGCCGACGTACAGATTGAGCAGCCGGGACAGCGGCAGATAGACGTCCACCACCTCGTCCAGGTCGATGACGTCGCCGAGGCCGCGCAGCTTCTCCACCTCCGCGGCCGTCAGCGGCAGCGGGGTGCGCTCGCGCAGCGCGCTCCACTGCTCCCGGGTGAGGTCCACGTACGGGCTGGTCGCGGCGGGGGTCGTCGGCACGGGCCCATTGTCCAGCGGGCACGCGCGCGCCGCGCCCCGGGGGTCCCGGCGGCTGCCCGGAAGCGGGCAGGGGCGGGTGCGGCTCCCGGCCGGGGCGGGCGGCGGCACCTAAACTGGCGGCCATGTGCGGCATCGTGGGTTACGTCGGCGGGCAGGGCGCGCTCGACGTGGTGATGGCTGGTCTGGAACGGCTGGAGTACCGCGGTTACGACTCCGCCGGGGTCGCGGTGCTCGCCGACGGCGGCCTCGCCACGGCCAAGAAGGCGGGCAAGCTCGGCAACCTCCGCGAGGAGCTGGCCCGGCAGCCGCTGCCGACCGGCGGCACCGGCCTCGGCCACACCCGCTGGGCCACCCACGGCGCCCCCACCGACCGCAACGCCCACCCGCACCTGGACAACGCGGGCCGCGTCGCCGTCGTCCACAACGGCATCATCGAGAACTTCGCCCCGCTGCGCGCCGAACTCGCCGAACGCGGCCACACCCTCGGCTCCGAGACCGACACCGAGGTCGTCGGGCATCTGCTGGCCGAGGAGTTCGCCTCCAGCGGCGACCTGGCCGAGGCCATGCGCCAGGTGTGCGGGCGGCTCGACGGCGCCTTCACCCTCGTCGCCGTGCACGCCGACGCCCCCGGGGTCGTGGTCGGCGCCCGCCGCAACTCCCCGCTGGTCGTCGGCGTCGGCGACGGCGAGAACTTCCTCGCCTCCGACGTCGCCGCCTTCATCGCGCACACCCGCGAGGCGATCGAGCTGGGCCAGGACCAGGTCGTGGAACTGCGCGCGGACGGCGTCACCGTCACCGACTTCACCGGGAAACCGGCCGACGTCCGCCCGTATCACGTCAGTTGGGACGCGTCCGCCGCCGAGAAGGGCGGCTACGACTACTTCATGCTCAAGGAGATCGCCGAGCAGCCCAAGGCCGTCGCGGACACCCTGCTCGGCCGGATCGACGCCGACGGGCGGCTCACCCTCGACGAGGTGCGCATCCCCGGCCATGTGCTGCGCGAGGCCGACAAGATCGTGATCGTCGCCTGCGGCACCGCCTTCCACGCCGGGATGATCGCCAAGTACGCCATCGAGCACTGGACGCGGCTGCCCTGCGAGGTCGAGCTGGCCAGCGAGTTCCGCTACCGCGACCCGATCCTCGACAGCCGCACCCTGGTGGTCGCCGTGAGCCAGTCCGGCGAGACCATGGACACCCTGATGGCCCTGCGGCACGCCCGCGAGCAGGGCGCCCGGGTGCTGGCGATCTGCAACACCAACGGCTCCACCATCCCGCGCGAGTCCGACGCCGTCCTCTACACCCGGGCAGGGCCGGAGGTCGCCGTCGCCTCCACCAAGGCGTTCCTGACCCAGCTCGTCGCCTGCTACCTCGTCGCGCTCTATCTCGGGCAGACGCGCGGCACCAAGTGGGGCGACGAGATCCACGCCGTCATCCGCGAGCTGTCCGACATCTCCTGCAAGGTCGAGCAGGTGCTGCGGACCATGGAGCCGGTCCGCGAACTCGCCCGCTCCCTCAGCGACAAGAAGACCGTGCTCTTCCTCGGCAGGCACGTGGGCTACCCGGTCGCCCTGGAGGGCGCCCTCAAGCTCAAGGAGCTCGCCTACATGCACGCGGAGGGCTTCGCCGCGGGCGAGTTGAAGCACGGCCCGATCGCACTCGTCGAGGACGATCTGCCGGTCGTCGTCATCGTGCCCTCGCCGCGCGGCCGTTCGGTGCTGCACGACAAGATCGTCTCCAACATCCAGGAGATCAGGGCGCGCGGCGCCCGCACCATCGTGATCGCCGAGGAGGGCGACGAGACCGTCGTGCCGTACGCCGACCATCTCGTACGGGTGCCGCAGACGCCGGTACTGCTCCAACCCCTCGTGACCACCGTGCCGTTGCAGGTCTTCGCCTGCGAACTGGCCACCGCCCGCGGCAACGAGGTCGACCAGCCGCGCAACCTCGCCAAGTCGGTGACCGTCGAGTGATCATCGGAGTCGGTATCGACGTGGCCGAGATCGAACGCTTCGCCGCGGCCCTGGAACGCACCCCCGGCATGGCCGAACGCCTCTTCCTCCCCGACGAGTTGCTGCTTCCCTCCGGCGAGCGCCGCGGTGTCGCCTCGCTCGCCGCCCGCTTCGCCGCCAAGGAAGCCGTCGCCAAGTCCCTGGGCGCCCCGGCCGGCCTGCGCTGGCTCGACGCCGAGATCACCACCGAGCCGTCCGGGCGCCCCCGGCTCGGCGTCACCGGCACCGTGGCCGCCCGCGCCGCCGAACTCGGCGTCCGCCACTGGCACGTCTCGCTCAGCCACGACGCGGGCGTGGCGTCGGCGGTCGTCATCGCCGAGGGTTAGGGCGTGTCCTGGCCCGCACTGCAACCGGAGAGAGGCTGGCGATGAGGTACGCGCACACGGTGGAGACCGTACGGGCCGCGGAGGCCGCGCTGATGGCACGGCTGCCCGAGGGGGCGCTCATGCAGCGGGCCGCGGCCGGGCTCGCGGCGGCCTGCGCGGACGTGCTCGGCGGGCGCCGGGTCTACGGGGCGCGGATCGTCGTCCTGGCCGGCAGCGGCGCCAACGGCGGTGACGCGCTGTACGCCGCCGCCCGGCTGGCGCGGCGCGGGGCCGGGGTACGGGCGCTGCTCCTGACGCCCGAACGCGCCCATCCCGGCGGGCTCGCCGCCCTGCTGTCGGCGGGCGGGCGGGTCGCCGACGCCACCGAGGCGTTCGCCGTGCTCGGCCGGGCCGATCTCGTCCTCGACGGGATCACCGGCATCGGCGGCAAGGGCGGACTGCGGCCGGCCGCCGTACCGCTGGCCGAGGTCGCGCGCTCCTCGCGGGCGGCCGTCGTCGCCGTCGACCTGCCCAGCGGTGTCGACGCCGACACCGGCGAGGTGACGGGCGCCGCCGTGCACGCCGACGCGACCGTCACCTTCGGCACCTACAAGCCCGGACTGCTCGTCGACCCCGCCGCCGGCTACGCGGGCGCCCTGCGGCTGGTCGGTATCGGCCTCGACGACGATCTCGGGTCGCCGGAGCTGGCCGCCTTCCAGCACGCCGACGTCGCCGCGCTGCTGCCGCGGCCTTCCGGGGAGAGCGACAAGTACCGGCGCGGAGTGGTCGGTGTCGTCGCCGGGTCGCAGCGCTATCCCGGGGCCGCGGTGCTGGCCGTCTCCGGGGCGCTGCGGGGCGGCGCCGGTGCCGTGCGGTACGTCGGGCACGGCGGGGACGCGGTGCTCGCCGCGCACCCCGAGGCGCTGGTGACCACCGGGTCGCCGCATGACGCCGGGCGCGTCCAGGCATGGGTGGTCGGGCCGGGGCTCGGCGACGCCGCTGACGCGCGGGCGGCGGTTGCCTCGGTGCTCGCTTCCGATGTGCCGGTGCTGGTGGACGCGGACGGGTTGCGGCTGATGGAGGCGGCGGCGGTGCGGGGGCGCTCCGCGCCGACGGTGCTCACGCCGCATGCCGGGGAGGCGGCGGCGCTGCTCGGCTGGAGCCGGGAGGACGTCGAGGCACGGCGGCTCTCCGCGGTGCGTGCCCTCGTCCGGCTCTTCGGGGCCACCGTCCTCCTCAAGGGCTCGACCACTCTCGTCGCCGGTCCCGACCCCGCCCGGCCCGTCCACGTCAACCCCACCGGCACCGCCTGGCTCGCCACCGCCGGCAGCGGCGACGTCCTCTCCGGCCTCACCGGCTCCCTCCTCGCCACCGCCCTCCCCGCCCCCGAGGCCGCCGCCTGCGGTGCCTACCTCCACGGCCTCGCCGCCCGCCACCTCGCCGCCACCCACGGCACCCCCCTCACCGCCGCCGACCTCCCCCGCGCCCTCCCCACCGCCTGGTCCTCCCTCTCCTAGCCACCGCCCCGGCTGCAGCGGAGGAGGTGGGGGTGTCACACCCCCGTGGACCGGCAGCCGCCATCCGGCCTGGGAGGGGGCGTGGCGGGGTGTCCCCGCAGGGCGCCGAACACTCCCCCCGCAGAAGCCAGTACACCCGGCAAGTGTTTGGCGCCCGAGGAGATACCCCGGCAGGGCCCCGACCCCACCCACCACGGAGGCGCCATCAGGCGCGCGAGCCTGAGAGACTGACCGGTAATGGACGAGAAGGGAACGCGCGCCTGGGCGCGGATCGACCTGGGCGCGCTGCAAGCGAACGTCGTGGCGCTCAAGGCAAAAGCACCGACCGCCGCCTTCATGGCAGTCGTGAAAGCCGACGCGTACGGCCACGGCATGCTGCCGTGCGCCCAGGCCGCGGTCGAGGCCGGCGCGACCTGGCTCGGCGTGGCGACGCCGGACGAGGCCCTGGCCCTGCGCCGCGCAGGGGTGACGGCCCGCCTGCTGTGCTGGCTGTGGACCCCCGGAGGGCCCTGGCGGGAGTGCGTCGACGCGGACGTGGACGTGACGGTCAGCGCCCAGTGGGCGCTGACCGAGGTCATGGCGGCGGCCCGCGCGGCCGGCCGCCCGGCCAGGGTGCAGCTCAAGATCGACGCGGGGCTGGGCCGCAACGGCGCCCAGCCGGAACAGTGGCCGGAACTGACCGCCGCCGCCCGCGCGGCCGAGCGCGCGGGGCTGATCAGGGTGACGGGCGTATGGGCGCACTTCAGCTGCGCCGACGACCCCGGCCACCCCTCGATCGCCCGCGAACTGGCCGTCTTCAGGACCGCCCTGGAGCAGGCGGCGGACGCGGGCCTCGCCCCCGAGGTGCGGCACATGGCGAACTCCCCGGGGACGCTGACACTGCCGGAGTCCCACTTCGACCTGGTGCGCCCGGGCGTGGCGATGTACGGCATCTCGCCGGTGCCGGACGTCGGCGGCCCGGCCGACTTCGGGTTGCGCCCGGTGATGACGCTGGCGGCCCGGCTGGCGTCGGTGAAGCGGGTGCCGGGCGGCCACGGGGTGAGCTACGGGCACACGTACCTGACGCCCGGTGAGACCACGCTCGCCCTGGTCCCGCTGGGGTACGCCGACGGCGTACCGCGGCACGCGTCGAGCACGGGCCCGGTGCTGGTGGCGGGCAAGTGGCGGACGGTGGCGGGCCGGGTGGCCATGGACCAGTTCGTGGTGGACCTGGGCGGCGACACGGCGGAGGCGGGCGACGAGGCGGTGCTGTTCGGCCCCGGCGACGGCGGCGAGCCGACGGCGGAGGACTGGGCACGGGCGGCGGGCACCATCGCGTACGAGATCGTCACCCGGATCGGCGGCCGGGTGCCGCGGGTCTACACCGGTGGCCAGAGGAGCTGTTGAGCGCGATGGCCGAAGGCGTGAAGTGGGAGCGGGCCGGTCTGGTGGGCGCCGCGATCGGTGTGGTGGCGGCGGGCGCCGCGGCCGGGGTGGCGATCGAGCGGGCGACCGTCGGCCGCGGGATGCGCAGGAAGGCGCGGCTGGCGCTGGACGCGACGGGGCCGTACGGCAGCCTGCGCGGGCAGCCGGGCACCACCGTCGCCGAGGACGGCACGGAGCTGTATTTCGAGACGGAGGACGCCGACCCGCCCGAGGCCACCGGGGAGCGCCGCAGCCGCAAGTGGCTGCGCCGCCGCGCGGGCCTGCCGCGCCCGGTGACCGTGGTCTTCTCGCACGGCTACTGCCTGACCCAGGACTCCTGGCACTTCCAGCGGGCGGCGCTGCGCGGCAGCGTCCGGGCGGTGTACTGGGACCAGCGCAGCCACGGCCGCAGCGAGCGCGGTGTCGACCAGCTCGCGGGGGAGCCCGCCACGATCGACCAGCTCGGCCGTGATCTGAAGGCCGTGCTGGACGCCGCGGTGCCGGAGGGCCCGGTGGTGCTGGTCGGCCACTCGATGGGCGGTATGACGGTGATGGCGTTCGCCGACCAGTTCCCCGAGTACGTACGGGAGCGGGTGGTGGGTGTGGCGCTGCTGTCCACGTCGGCGGGGAAGCTGGCGGCGGTGACGCTGGGTCTGCCGGCCGCGGGCGCCCGGGCGTTCCGGGCGCTCGCCCCGGGCGTGCTGCGGCTGCTGGGCAGCCAGGTGGACCTGGTGGAGCGGACCCGGCGGGCCACCGCCGACCTGTTCGCGGGGCTGATCAAGCGCTATTCGTTCGGCGCGGAGGTGGACCCGGCGGTCGGGCGGTTCGCGGAGCGGCTGATCGAGGCGACGCCCATCGATGTGGTCGCCGAGTTCTACCCGGCCTTCACCGAGCACGAGAAGAGCGACGCGCTCGCCGTGCTCGACGGATTGCCCGGCCTGGTACTGGCGGGGGACAAGGACCTGCTGACGCCGGTCGCGCACAGCACGGAGATCGCCGAGCGGCTGCCGGACGCGGAGCTGATCGTGGTGGAGGGCGCCGGGCACCTGGTGATCATGGAGCGGCCCGAGCTGGTGAACGCCGCGCTCGCGGTGCTGATCGCGGAGGCCGCGGACTCGGTCCGGTCGCCGGTCCCGCAGGGGTTGCGGGACCTGGCCACGGTCGGTGACGCGTAGCATTCGGGTACATGGGTACACCGCACGACCCGCACTTGGCCGGGCCCGCACTGGACGCTCCCGTACTGCGGACCACGATCCGCACCCCCGACCGCATGCGCGAGCTGGGACGGCGGCTCGCCGCTGTGCTGGCCCCCGGTGACCTGGTGCTGCTCAGCGGCGAACTGGGCGCGGGGAAGACCACGCTGGCCCGCGGGCTGGGGGAGGGCCTGGGCGTACGCGGCGCCGTCACCTCGCCGACCTTCGTCATCGCCCGCGTCCACCCCTCGCTCACCGGCGGCCCCGCCCTCGTCCATGTGGACGCCTACCGGCTGGGCGGCGGGCTCGACGAGATGGAGGACCTGGACCTCGACGTGTCGCTGCCCGAGTCCGTGGTGGTCGTGGAGTGGGGCGACGGCAAGGTCGAGGAGCTGTCGGAGGCCCGTCTGCAGGTCGTCATCGGCCGCACCCTGGGCGGCGCGTACGCGGAAGCCGCTGGTGACGGCGGTGCCGACGCGGACGCGGGCGCGGGAGAGGACGCGGAAGGCGACGGGGACGACGTCCGCGAGGTGACCGTGACCGGCGTCGGTCCGCGGTGGCTCGGCCAGGACTTCTCGGGCCTGCTGGAATAGGAGGTTCCGACAGGCTGTCGGGAAGATGTTGCGCGGGGGCGGGCGGGCGTGGTCTGCTGGTCCCAGGCGCCTTTGTTAGGGCTGCCTAACTTCCGTCTGCCCGGAGGTGCGTATGTCGGCCCACGACACGCCGGACCAGCAGCTCAACACCCGTGACCGTACGGCCGCGGCCCCGTCGATGAGCGATCTGCTGGCCGCGGGCGCCGCCGCCCGCGCGCTGTGCACGCCTCCCGCGGACGCCCCGTCGCCCCTGCGGGAGAAGCCGGACCACGCGGACCGCGATGCCGCCTAGCCGCCGGCCGCCCCGCAACCGCGCTCTGGCACCTCTGTGCCGCGTCTGTGCGTACTCCGAACGGGTGAATTCGCCGAGTCGCGGCTACTGACTGACCTTCCGACTACCTGACGACCTCGACCGTGGCCCCGATCGTCGCCGTCTGCCAGAGCGCCAGGGCGTCGTCGCGGGACTCGCGGATCGCGGCCGTCTTCTTCCTGTCGCCGGGGGAGGACAGGGAGCCGCTGGCGGTGGCGCTGAAGCCGACGTTGGTGCCGCCGGCGGAGGCGAACAGGACGACGTACTCGACCTCGGCGCCGTCCCCGCCGGTGCCCTTGGCGCGGCGGGCGAAGACCCGGTGGGTGCCCTTGCCGGGGGCGATCTCACCGGGGACGACGGCGTAGCTGCGCAGCACCTCGTCGTCGTCGCCGACCAGCCAGACCCGCTTGCGCGCGACGCTGTAGACCACCCGCCGGCCGACGCCCGAGCGGTCGGGGAGCGGGTGGCGGGCGGCGGCGCTGCCGGGGGCCGGCGCGGCCGCGGCGGGGGACGCCGAGGCCGGGGCGCCCGCCCCGGTGGACCGGTCGGACGGTGAGCCCGCTGCCTGGACGGCGAGGACGAGGACCGCGCCGAGGGCCGCCGCGGTGAGTCCCGAGACAAGGGTGCCCGACTTGATCCTGGCCACGGCCGTCCTCCGCTGCATTCATGGCATTTGTCCGAGTTGACGGTAGCAGCCGCTCCGCCCGCGGCCCTGCCCCCGGGAACACGAGCCGTACCCTGGGGGCGTGCTGCTGCTTGCCTTCGATACCGCCACCCCCGCCGTCACCGCCGCGCTGCACGACGGGGAGCGGGTGCTCGCCGAGTCGACCGTCGTGGACGCGCGCCGCCACGGCGAACTCCTGGTGCCCACCGTGGACCGGGTGCTCGGATCGGCGGGCCGCGTGCTCGCCGACGTCAGCGGGATCGTGGTCGGCGTCGGCCCCGGCCCGTACACCGGGCTGCGCGTCGGCCTGGTGACCGCCGCGGCCTTCGGCGACGCGCTCGGCGTCCCCGTGCACGGCGTCTGCACGCTGGACGGGCTGGCCTGGGCCGCCGGGGAGGCCGGACTCGACGGCCCCTTCGTGGTGGCCACCGACGCCCGCCGCAAGGAGGTCTACTGGGCGCGGTACGACGGCCCCCGCCGCCGTACGACGGAGCCCGCCGTCGACCGCCCGGCCGAGATCGCCGACGCGGTGGCGGGACTGCCCTCGGTCGGCGCCGGAGCCGCGCTCTACCCGGACGTCTTCACCGACCGCCGCCCCGACCCCGACCACCAGTCCGCCGGCGCGCTCGCGGCGCTGGCCGCGCACCGGCTGGCCACCGGCGAGCCGTTCGCCCCCGCGCTCCCGCTCTACCTGCGGCGCCCCGACGCGCAGGTACCCGCCGGGTACAAGGCGGTACTGCCACGGTGAGCGAGGTGACGCTGCGGGAGATGCGGTGGTGGGACCTGGACGCCGTACTCGCTCTGGAGCACGACCTGTTCCCCGACGACGCCTGGTCGCGCGGCATGTTCTGGTCGGAGCTGTCGGACGCCCGGCACCCGGCCGCGACCCGCACCTACGTCCTCGCGCAGGAACCCGACGGGCGGACCGTCGGCTACGCCGGGCTCGCCGCGATCGCCGGCACCGGTGACGTACAGACCATCGGCGTGGCCCGCGACCACTGGGGCACCGGCCTCGGCGCCCGGCTGCTGGCCACCCTGCTGCAGGCCGCGACCGACGCCGAGTGCCACGAGGTGCTGCTGGAGGTACGGGTGGACAACTCCCGCGCCCAGCGCCTCTACGAACGCTTCGGCTTCGAGGCGATCGGCTTCCGCAAGGGCTACTACCAGCCGGGCAACGTGGACGCCCTCGTCATGCGGCTGGCCGACCCCGCTTCTTCCGTGACAGGCATCCGAGAAACTGAGATCCATGGCTGACGAACCCCTTGTCCTGGGCATCGAGACCTCGTGCGACGAGACCGGTGTCGGCATCGTGCGCGGGCACACCCTGCTGGCCGACGCGGTCGCGTCCAGCGTCGACGAACACGCCCGCTACGGCGGCGTGGTGCCGGAGGTCGCCAGCCGGGCGCACCTGGAGGCGATGGTTCCCACCATCCAGCGGGCGCTGAAGACGGCCGGGGTCAGCGCGCGCGACCTCGACGGCATCGCGGTGACGGCGGGCCCCGGGCTCGCGGGCGCGCTGCTGGTCGGGGTGTCGGCGGCCAAGGCGTACGCCTACGCACTGGGCAAGCCGCTGTACGGCGTCAACCACCTGGCCTCGCACATCTGCGTCGACCAGCTCGAACACGGCGCGCTGCCGGAGCCGACGATGGCGCTGCTGGTCTCCGGCGGGCACTCCTCGCTGCTGCTGGCGCCCGACATCACCGGCGACGTACGCCCGCTGGGCGCGACGATCGACGACGCGGCGGGGGAGGCGTTCGACAAGGTGGCCCGGGTGCTGGGGCTCGGCTTCCCCGGCGGCCCTGCCATCGACCGGCACGCCCGCGAGGGCGACCCGAAGGCCATCGCGTTCCCGCGCGGGCTGACCGGCGGCCGCGACCCGCTGTACGACTTCTCGTTCTCGGGGCTGAAGACCGCCGTCGCCCGCTGGGTGGAGGCCCGCCGCAGGGACGGCCAGGAGGTGCCGCTCGCCGACGTCGCCGCGTCCTTCCAGGAGGCGGTGGTGGACGTGCTCACCCGCAAGGCCATCCGCGCCTGCCGGGACAACGGCGTCGACCACCTGATGATCGGCGGCGGCGTCGCCGCCAACTCCCGGCTGCGCAGCCTCGCCCAGGAGCGCTGCGAGGACGCGGGCATCCTGCTGCGGGTGCCGCGCCCCGGGCTGTGCACCGACAACGGCGCGATGGTCGCCGCGCTCGGCGCCGAGATGGTCGCCAGGAACCGCCCCTCGTCCACCTTCGAACTGCCCGCCGACTCCTCGCTGCCGGTCACCGAGGTCTCGGTCCCCGGCCACACCCACGAGCACGGCCCCGAGGGCGCCCACGGCCACGGTCACGATCACGGCCACGATCATCTGCACGAGCTGAGCAAGGGCAACCTGTACGGATGACCGTCACGTTGATGTGGGAGGCCGCCGCCGCCGAGGGGCGCGGCCCCGAACTCCTCGCCTGGGCACGGGAACAGAGCAGGACCCTGCCCGGCACACCGCTGCGCCGTGAGTTCCTCACCGCGCCCGACGACCGGGTCCTGGTGCTGACCTGGTGGGACGTGCCCGCGGCCGACCGCGCCACCGGGCTGCCGGAACTGCCGGAGCCCGCCGCGGAGTTGGTCCGCCGCCCGGTGCACCGCTGGCGCTTCACGTCGGTCTCCGTGGAACCCGGGGCCTGAAACTCGCATCGTCCAGGGTGAGGGCGCGGCCGGAGGGTCGTGCTCGCCCTCGGCCGCGCTCCCGCAGGTGGTCCACAGCACCGACGTAGGGCCACTGACATGCGTATCAAGCGAATACTCCCGCTGCTGGCCGCGGCCGGCGTCCTGCTCACCGCGGGCTGCTCGTCCTCCGGTTCGTCACCGTCTCCCGCCGCGACCACCGCGTCCACCGGCGCCGCGGGGAAGTCCACCGGAGGCGGCGGGGACGACGGCAAGGGCGAGGGGAAGAACGGCGACGCGGCGCGGGCGGCGGCCTTCCGCAAATGGGGCGTCACCCCGCTGGCACCGCCGCCGGCGCCCCCCGCCGTGAAGCCGGTGCACACCGGCGGCGCCCAGATACCCGTGGTCAGCGACGTGCCCACCACCCAGAAGATCGTGTTCGTCACCTTCGACGACGGCGCCGAGAAGGACCCGAAGTTCGTCGCGATGATGCGGGACCTGAAGATCCCCTTCACGATGTTCCTGACCGACGCGATCATCAGGAACGACTACGGCTTCTTCAAGCCCCTCCAGGGGCTGGGCAACCACATCCAGAACCACACCCTGACGCACCCCAACCTGCGCACCGAGTCGCTGGCCCGGCAGAAGTCGGAGATATGCGGCCAGGAGACGAAGCTGACGCACGAGTACGGCACCGCGCCCGGCCTGTTCCGCCCGCCCTACGGCAACTACAACGCCGACACCCGCGCCGCCGTGAAGTCCTGCGGCACCCTGCGGGCGATCATCCTGTGGCGCGAGTCGATGCAGATCAAGAAGGTGCAGTGGCAGCGCCCCGACCACAAGTACCACCCGGGCGACATCATCCTGGCGCACTTCCGCGGCCCCAGCGAGCTCAAGGGCGAGTCGATGACCAAGATGGTCGCCTACATGCTCAACGAGATCTCCCGGCAGGGCTTCACCGTGGCCCGGCTGGACGACTACGTCTGAGCCGCGGTCATTCCGGCTCCGCCACGGACGCGGGCCCGCCCAGCAGCATCGACGGCGCCCCGGCCACCCGGGTCAGGAAGACGGTCGCCGCGTTCGGCCCCCGCGGCTTCACCCGGCGCCGCAACTCCTCGGGCTCCACCGCCGATCCGCGCTTCTTCACCGTCAGCACCCCCACTTCGCGCTCCCGCAGCAGCGCCTTGAGCCGCTTGAGGCCGAACGGCAGCACATCGGTGATCTCGTAGGCGGTGGCGTACGGCGTCGGCCGCGGTGCGTCGGTGGTGACGTAGGCGATGGTCGGGTCGATCAGGCCGCCGTCGAGCGCCCGCGCGACCTCGGCGACCAGATGCGCGCGGATGACCGCGCCGTCCGGCTCGTAGAGGTAGCGGCCGACCGGGCGCACCTCGGGGTCGGGCAGCGGGGCGGCGGTGCACAGCGAGGCGCCGTCCGGCAGCAGGGTGGCCCGTACCGCGCCGGGGGTGGTGCCGAACCACAGCGCCGCCTCCTTCACGTCGCCGCGGTCCGAGACCCACTCGGCCTCGGCCTGCGCGGGCACCGCCTCGTGCGGGATGCCGGGCGCGACCTTCACCGCCGCGAAGGGCACCGCGCGGGCCGCGCCGAGCGCCCACGACAGCGGCGGTGAGTACGCCTCCGGGTCGAAGGTCCGGCCGCGGCCCGTGCGGCGGGCCGGGTCGACGAAGACCGCGTCGTACCCGGAGGTGTCCACCTCGGCGACATCGGCGCAACGCACCTTGATCAGGTCGGCCAGGTCCAGCGCCTCGGCGTTGGCGCGGGCCACCGCGCAGGTCAGCGGGGAGCGGTCGACGGCCAGCACCTCGATCCCGGCGCGCGCCAGCGCGATCGCGTCACCGCCGATCCCGCCGCACAGGTCGGCCAGCCGCCGTACGCCCAACGCCTTGAACCGCGCGGCGCGGTGGGTGGCGACCGAGGTACGGGTCGCCTGCTCGACACCGTCCGGCGTGAAGTACATCCGGTACGCGTCGGCCGCGCCGAACTTCGCCACCGCCCGCTGCCGCAGCCGTGCCTGCCCGAGCGCGGCCGACACCAGGTCCGCGTCGTGGTCGCGGCGCAGCCGGGTCGCGGCGGCCAACTCGTCGGCCGGGTCGTGGTCGCGCAGCGACGCCAGCAGCGCCTGCCCTGCCGGGCTCAGCAGCCCGTCGATTCCCTCGCTCACCACTCCATTGTCCCCGGGCGCGGGGAGCTGCCGGGGACAATGCAAGCAGCGCGCCTGGCACTCCGCTTGACCGAGTGCTAAGAGCGTCCTAGTCTCGGTTCTGGCACTCGACACCGCTGAGTGCCAGCAGACAGCGACGGGCAGGTCCGGCACCCGCGACGACGGGCCTACCAGGTCGCCGACCCTGACGAACACTCCCGTGAGCCCTTTGAAGGGGGAGGTCGGATCGTGACGACCGCCAGCACCAAGGTTGCCATCAAGCCGCTTGAGGACCGCATCGTGGTCCAGCCGCTCGACGCCGAGCAGACCACGGCCTCCGGCCTGGTCATCCCGGACACCGCCAAGGAGAAGCCCCAGGAGGGCGTCGTCCTGGCCGTCGGTCCGGGCCGCTTCGAGGACGGCAACCGCCTGCCGCTCGACGTCGCCGTGGGCGACGTCGTGCTCTACAGCAAGTACGGCGGCACCGAGGTGAAGTACAACGGCGAGGAGTACCTCGTCCTCTCGGCTCGCGACGTCCTCGCGATCGTCGAGAAGTAAACCTGCTTCACCGCAGCTCTGATCCCGCCCCGGGTTTCCGAGTCCTCCGGACCGGGTCCCCGGGGCGGTTTCTTTGACCGTCCTTGACGATGACGATGACGAGTAGACGAGGTAGTGCACAGGCATGGCCAAGACCCTGAAGTTCGACGAGGACGCCCGTCGCGCCCTTGAGCGCGGCGTCAACAAGCTCGCCGACACGGTGAAGGTGACCATCGGCCCCAAGGGCCGCAATGTCGTCATCGACAAGAAGTTCGGCGCCCCCACCATCACCAACGACGGCGTGACCATCGCCCGTGAGGTGGAGCTGGAGGACCCGTACGAGAACCTGGGCGCGCAGCTGGTGAAGGAGGTGGCGACCAAGACCAACGACATCGCGGGTGACGGCACCACCACCGCCACCGTGCTGGCCCAGGCGCTGGTCCGCGAGGGCCTGCGCAACGTGGCCGCGGGCGCCTCCCCGGCCGCCCTGAAGAAGGGCATCGACGCGGCCGTCAAGGCCGTCTCCGAGGAACTGCTCGCGACCGCCCGCGCGATCGAGGGCAAGGAGGACATCGCCGCCGTCGCCGCGCTGTCCGCCCAGGACAAGCAGGTCGGCGACCTGATCGCCGAGGCGATGGACAAGGTCGGCAAGGACGGTGTCATCACCGTCGAGGAGTCCAACACCTTCGGTCTGGAGCTGGACTTCACCGAGGGCATGGCCTTCGACAAGGGCTACCTGTCGCCGTACTTCGTCACCGACCAGGAGCGGATGGAGGCCGTACTCGACGACCCGTACGTCCTCATCCACCAGGGCAAGATCGCCTCGATCCAGGACCTGCTGCCGCTGCTGGAGAAGGTCATCCAGGCCGGTGGCTCCAAGCCGCTGCTGATCATCGCCGAGGACGTCGAGGGCGAGGCCCTGTCCACGCTGGTCGTCAACAAGATCCGCGGCACGTTCAACGCCGTCGCGGTCAAGGCGCCCGGCTTCGGTGACCGCCGCAAGGCCATGCTCGGCGACATCGCCACCCTCACCGGTGCGACCGTCATCGCCGAGGAGGTCGGCCTCAAGCTCGACCAGGCCGGTCTGGACCTGCTGGGCACCGCCCGCCGCGTGACCATCACCAAGGACGAGACCACCATCGTCGACGGTGCGGGCGACAAGGCCGAGATCGAGGGCCGGGTCGGCCAGATCAAGGCCGAGATCGCCGGCACGGACTCCGACTGGGACCGCGAGAAGCTCCAGGAGCGCCTCGCGAAGCTGGCCGGCGGCGTCTGCGTGATCAAGGTCGGTGCGGCCACCGAGGTCGAGCTGAAGGAGAAGAAGCACCGTCTGGAGGACGCCATCTCCGCGACCCGCGCCGCGGTCGAGGAGGGCATCGTCTCCGGTGGTGGCTCCGCGCTCGTCCACGCCGTCAAGGTCCTCGAGGGCAACCTCGGCAAGACCGGCGACGAGGCCACCGGTGTCGCGGTCGTCCGCCGCGCCGCGGTCGAGCCGCTGCGCTGGATCGCCGAGAACGCGGGCCTGGAGGGCTACGTCATCACGGCGAAGGTCGCCGAGCTGGACAAGAACCACGGCTTCAACGCGGCCTCCGGCGAGTACGGCGACCTGGTGAAGGCCGGCGTCATCGACCCGGTCAAGGTCACCCGCTCCGCCCTGGAGAACGCGGCCTCCATCGCCTCCCTCCTCCTGACGACCGAGACCCTGGTCGTCGAGAAGAAGGAAGAGGAGCCCGCCGAGGCCGGTCACGGCGGCCACGGGCACTCGCACTGACGCGGTTCCCTTTCCGACGGGTGAGGCCCGGCGTCCCTTCGGGGATGCCGGGCCTCACCCGTTGATCGCGTCCGGTGTCAGCCGGGCATCTGGACGACGCCGAGCTGGCGCATCATGCCGAGCGCGTCCCAGTGCCACCAGCCCTCGACCATCTTGCCGCCGGAGAAGACGAACGTGGTGGTGCCGGTCATCCCGACCCGCTTGCCGGTGGGCGGCATGCCGAACGCCTCACCGGTGTTGGTGCCGCTCCAGCTCCAGCGGGTGACCACCCTGTTGCCCTCGGCGATCTGGTCCTCGATGGTGAACGTGAAGTCCGGGAAGCCGCGCCGGTAGGCGAGGGTCTTCTCCTGCGCCTCCTTCACGCTGTGGGTCACCTCGTCGGTGCCGACGTCATGCTCCGTGTAGCCCTCGGCGAACAGCTCGTGGAAGGGTGCCGGGTCCTCGCGCCCGCAGACCTCCAGCAGGAAACGGCGCACCGCCGCCTTGTTGAGCTGGTCGTCGCGGACGACCTCCAGATCGGTGAAGGTCGGCATCTCGTCGCAGAGCGCCACCATTTCCTGGAAGATCCGGTCGGTCTCCGGCAGGCCGGAGTTCTTCATCGCGTCCTCGTACGAGGGGAACTCGACGATCTCCACGTAGTGCCCGTCGCCGGAGCGGTCCTTCCCGACGACGGCATGGGTGGCGGTCCGCTTGCCCTGCGTCGCCTCGACCCATGAGTCCATGAGCCGGTTCATGTCGTCGTACTTGCTGGTCTTGCAGTCGATGAGCTGGACGAATGTCATGGCGCCTCCTTCGGATCCACGCCTGTCCTCGCTCCATTTTAGGCGTTTTTGTCCTGTTCACGCCCTGGCGCCTTGGGGTCGTAGCGGCGGCCCGCCTTGGTCGAGACGCCGCCGAAGAGGCGGGAGGGGACGTGGCGGGCCACGGCGACGGCGACCTTGTAGCGGGCGTCGGGCACGCTGATCCGCTTGCCCGCGCCGAGATCGCGCAGCGCGGCGGCCACCACCTTGTCGGCGTCGAGCCACGCCCAGTCCGGTACGTTCCCGGCGTTCATCCCCGCGCGGGCGTGGAACTCGGTACGGACGAAGCCGGGGCACAGCGCGAGGAAGCGGATGCCGCTGCCCGCCAGGTCCTGGGCGACGCCCTCGGTGAAGCGGACCACCCACGCCTTGCTCGCCGAGTACGTGCCGCGCGGCATGAAGGCGGCCACCGACGACACATTGATCACCGAGCCCCGGCCGCGCTCGCGCATGGGCCGCGCGGCGGCGCTGGTCAGCCGCAGTACGGCCTCGCAGTGCACGGTCAGCATGCGCAGCTCGTCGGCGAGCGGGGTGTCGAGGAAGGTGCCGCGGTTGCCGAACCCCGCGTTGTTGACCAGCACGTCCACCGGCCGCTCCCGGTCCGCCAGCCGCCGCTCCACGGCCGCGATGCCGTCGTCCGTGGCCAGGTCCGCCGCCAGCACCTCCACCTCGACGCCGTACCGTTCCCGCAGCTCAGCCGCGCTCCCTTCGAGCCGCTTCTCGTCCCGCGCGACCAGCACCAGCCCATGCCCGTCCGCCGCCAGCCGCCGCGCAAACGCGGCCCCGATGCCTGCTGTCGCACCCGTAATGAGGGAAGTCGTCATCCCCGCAGGTTAGGCGGTGCGCTTGCGTAAGACGGTGCCCCGTCTTTAGGGGCGCGGGGAACTGCGCGGCCCGCCCCCACCGGCCGGTGGTCCGAGAACAACCGATCTGCCCCTCTGGGGCCGGTGGTGACCTGCAGGAGCGCGACGGCTGGTCGCGCAGTTCCCCGCGCCCCTATCGGGGCACTACCGGGCGAGGCGGGTGCGGATGTGGGCGCGGTCTTCCGGAGGCAACGCCTCCAGCTCCGCGAGGAGGGGGAGGAGTTCGGGCCGGGTGGTGAAGGCGCGAAAGGCCAGGGCCACCGTCACTTCGTGGGCGGGGCGGTGAACCACCGCAAGGGCGTCGCCCGCCCGCAGTTCGCCGGGCGAGATCACCCGGAGATACGGCCCGGGAAGGGCCTGCTCGGTGAACCGCCGGATCCAGCGCCGCTCGTCGAGCCAGCCCGCGAAGGTCGCGCAGGGGATCCGCGGGGCGGAAACCTCCAGCACCGGCCCGTCGGCGCCGATCCGCCAGCGCTCGCCGATCAGCGAGGAGTTGACGTCGATACCGGCGGTCGTGAGGTTCTCGCCGAAGGCGCCGTTGTCCAGGGTGCGGCCCAGTTCCCGCTCCCAGTGGTCGAGGTCCTCGCGGGCGTACGCGTACACGGCTTGGTGCGTACCGCCGTGGTGCTTGACGTCGTAGACCCGGTCGCCGGCGAGGCCGACGTCGCCGTTGCCCTTGGGGCCGGGCGCGGTGACCGCGACCGGGCCGGTGACGGGCCGCTTGTCGATACCGGTGGCCTCCAGCCGCTTCCACGGATTGGGGCGGGGGCGGCCCACGTTGACACTCAGCAGCTCCATGCGGCGCACCGTACCTCCAGCGCCTGGGGCGGCGCAGCCGCGTTTTCAGGTCTCGAGCAGATACGGCGTGGTCACGCTCAACTGCGTGAAACCGAGCCGCTTGAGGATCGGGCGGCTGTCGTCGGAGGCGTCGACCTGGAGGAAGCGGTATCCCCGCGCGGCGGCGATCTCGGCCCGGTGGGCGACCAGGGCGCGGTAGATGCCGCGGCCGCGCCAGGCGGCGACGGTCCCGCCGCCCCACAGGCTGGCGAAGTCGGTGCCGGTGTGGAACTCCATCCGCGCCCCGCAGACCGGCACGTCACCGGCCATCGCCAGCACCATGCTCACGGTGTCCGGGCTGGTGGCGATCTGGTCCAGCATCCGCTGGCGCAGCCGGCCGGCGCTGGTGCCGAACGCCTGCTCGTGGACGTCCGCCAGGAGGTCCACCCCGGCGGCGTCCGTCACCGGCACGATCCGCACGCCCTCGGGCATCCGGGCGTCGGTGGCGAGCTCCGCGACCTCGGCGACCATCAGGGCTTCCGGCTCCTCGGGGGTGAACCCGGCCGCCAGCAGCCGCTCGCCGAGGTCCGCGGGCCGGTCGTGGGAGTAGAGCTTCCACTCGAACTCCCGCCCCGCGGCCTCCGGTGTGGACAGATACGCCAGCTGCTCGGCGATGGCCCGGTCGGCGGTGGATTCGTCGAGGTCCGACCAGATGACGCCGGTCCAGTCGTGGGTGGCGGCGCCGGTCTGCCGGACGACACCGCCGAGCCGCTCCACCCTGGTGCCGGAGGCGTCGGGCGGCGCGTCGCGGCGCATCTGGGCGTCGAACAGGGCGAGTACGTGTGAGGAGTCCATCCGGGCATTGGAACACCGGCCCCGCCGCGGCGCCACGGGATTTCCCTGGTCAGCCGCCGTGGGCGCGCAGGGTGTCCAGGACGTGGTCGACGTCGGCCGCCGTGTTGTGCAGATGCGTGGAGAACCGCAGATTGCCCGCGCGGGAGGAGAACCGCACTCCGGCGGCGGTGAGCGCGGCCGCGGCGGACTCCGGCAGGCCGGCGACCGCGACGATCGCGGACACACCGGGGACCGGGTGGTGGCCGAGGCCCGTGAGGCCGTCGCGCAGCCGGGCGGCGAGCGAGGTGGCGTGGGCGTGGATCGCGGGGACGCCGAGCTCCTCGACGAGGGCCAGCGACCGGGCGGCGCCGACGTACGGCAGATACGCGGGCCGGGCGTCGAACCCGCGGGCACCGGGCGCCAGCCGGGCGACGGGGCCGTAGCAGTCCGCCCACGGGTCCTCGGCGGCGTACCACCCGGCGAAGGCGGGCGACAGGGTGTGCTCGGCGTCCTCGCGGACGGTGAGGAAGCAGGCGCCGTGCGGGCTGACCAGCCACTTGTAGCCGTGGGTCACCACGTAGTCGTAGTCGTCGGCGCACAGCGGCAGCCAGCCGACGGCCTGGGTGCCGTCGATCAGGGTGCGGGCGCCGTGCGCGGCGGCGGCCGAGCGGATCGCGGGCAGGTCGGCGACCCGGCCGTCCGCGGACTGCGCGGCGCTGACCGCGACCAGCGCCGTCCCGGGGCGCACGGCGTCGGCGAGCGACTCCAGCGGCGCGATCCGCAGCTTCAGGTCGCCGCGGCCCGCGAAAGGCTGCACCACGGAGCTGAAGTCGCCGTCCGCGACCAGCACTTCGGCGCCGGGCGGCAGCTGTACGGCGATCAGCCCGACGCTCTCGGCCACGGTGCTCGCCAGCGCGACCCGTTCGGTGGCCACCCCGGTGATCCTGGCGTACGACGCGCGGGCCGCGGCGACGGCGTCCTCGTACCCGTCGACATCCGGCGTCCCGGCCGCCCACGCCTCGACGGCCTGCCGCAGCGCGTCGGTGGTCCGGGCCGGGGCCAGTCCGTGGGCGGCGGTGTTGAGGTAGACGGAGCCGGCGGTGTGGGCGGCGAACTCCGCGGCGAGTGTGGCGTGGAAGGCGTCCATGGAATGCAGCCTGGCCCTCGACAGCCTCAAAGTCTATTGCCGATATCTATCGGATAAACCTAAGCATCGCTTATGGTTGCCGGATGATCGAGGCTCGTCATCTGAGGGTGCTGCGCGCTGTGGCCCGTACCGGTTCGTTCTCCGCGGCGGCGCGCGACCTCGGCTGTACGCAGCCGGCCGTCAGCCAGCAGATGAAGGCGCTGGAGAACTCCGCGGGCACCCCGCTGCTGGTGCGCGGCAGCCGGGAGATGCGGCTGACCGAGGCGGGCGAGGCGCTGGTACGGCACGCCGCGGGCATCCTCGCCGGGCTGACCGCGGCCGAGGAGGAGGTCGCCGCGATCGCCGGGCTGCGCGCCGGCCGGGTGCGGCTGGCGTCGTTCCCCTCGGGAAGTTCCACGCTGGTGCCCGGCGCGGTCGCGGCCATGCGGGCTCAGTACCCGGGGACCAAGATCTCGCTGGAGGAGGCCGAGCCGCCGCGCTCGGTCGACATGCTCCGGGCAGGCGACTGCGACATCACGCTGGCGTTCCGTTACGTGGATCTGCCGACGCCCGCCGAGGAGTCCTGGGACGACCTGGTGGTACGCCCGCTGCTCACCGACCGGCTGGTCGGCGTGGTGCCCGACGGCCACCGGCTGGCCGACCGGGGCGGGCCCGCGGAGATCGCCGACCTCGCGGACGAGGAGTGGATCGCGGGCTGCCCGCGCTGCCGCCGTCATCTGGTGGAGGTGTGCGAGCGCGCCGGTTTCACCCCGCGGATCGACTTCGCCACCGACGACTACCCGGCCGTGGTGGGCCTGGTCGCCGCCGGTCTCGGCGTCGCGGTACTGCCGGAGCTGGCGCTGGAGTCGGTACGTCACAAGGGCGTGGCCGTGATCGAGGTGCGGCCGCGGGTCGAGCGCGAGGTGGTGGCGCTGACTCTGCCGGACCTGGCGCAGGTCCCGGCGGTCGACATGATGCTCGGCCGTCTCGCGCGGGCGGCCCTGCGCTAGGGCGGGTCGGACCCGGGGCCCATCGGCCCCGGGCGGCCGGGGGAGCCTTAGAAGAATCGATTCTTCACTGGTTCTGCGGGCTGAGTACCCGGTTGCGCGAACGGCCCATCATGGCCTCGCGCTCATCCTCGGTCAGGCCGCCCCAGACGCCGTAGGGCTCGCGCACGGTCAGGGCGTGCGTGGCGCACTCGGCGCGTACCGGGCAGCGCATGCACACCTCCTTGGCCGACGCCTCGCGCGCGCTGCGGGCGGCGCCCCGCTCGCCTTCGGGATGGAAGAACAACGAACTGTCGACGCCGCGGCAGGCCGCCACGAGTTGCCAGTCCCAGAGATCGGCGTTGGGGCCGGGAAGGCGGGAGAAGTCTGCCATTGCTCATCCCCTCGAAGGGTGCGTGAAGGTCGTGAGGCTTGACCTCTCGACCGTACATCCACAGTCGTAGTAGATGTAAATATGACTCATCGCCAATCTAGTGGCGAATAGCCCGCAAGACCCAAAAGAGCGTCCAAACAGTGCAAACTCCGGCATAACACCCGTTCGGCAGCATCCCGGTAGGGCCGCTCGGCCGCAGGCGAATCGTTCCGTCCCATTATTCGCCCCCCTCTCACCCGTCTGACCTGCGGCGTGGGCGATCCGTGCGTGCATGATCACGTAGAGTGCCGATCGCGACGACCAAACTTCGTAACTCTTTCGGGTGAGGGTCGTTGATTGAGGCGGAAGTGGTTGGCGGACAAGTGATTCGGGCAGTTGCCCGAGGCCGTCAGCCCCACGGTGACGATTCGCACAGCCTGGAGGCACAACGTGACGCGGTTCAGCTTCGGAGGGCGGTCATGACTTCCGTCCTCGTCTGCGACGACTCCCCGCTCGCCCGAGAGGCCCTCCGCCGTGCGGTGGCGACCGTGCCCGGCGTCGAGCGCGTAACCACCGCGGCCAACGGCGAGGAAGTCCTCCGCCGCTGGGGTGCCGACCGCTCGGACCTCATCCTCATGGACGTCCGGATGCCCGGCCTCGGCGGGGTGGAGACGGTGCGGCGGCTGCTGTCCGCCGACCCCGGCGCCCGCATCATCATGCTCACCGTCGCCGAGGACCTGGACGGCGTGGCCCTGGCCGTGGCCGCCGGTGCGCGCGGTTACCTGCACAAGGACGCCTCGCGCGCCGAGCTGCGGGCCACCGTGACGCAGGCCCTCGCCGACCCGACCTGGCGGCTCGCCCCGCGCCGGCTCCGCTCGGCCGAGATGGGCGCCGCGCCCACCCTCACCGCCCGCGAGATCCAGGTGCTGGAGGGCATGAGTCACGGCCGCTCCAACGCCGAGATCGGCCGCGAGCTGTTCCTCTCCGAGGACACCGTGAAGACGCACGCGCGGCGGCTGTTCAAGAAGCTCGGCGCATCGGACCGCGCGCACGCCGTGGCGCTCGGTTTCCGCTGGGGCCTGGTGCGCTGACCGCCTGGCCGTGACCCCTCATGCGCGCGTCCGGGAGGGCGGCGGCAGCGGCGAAGTCGCCCACGAGTCCTCGGTTTCCCGGGGGAGGACGCATGCTTGATGTATGGACTTCCTCGGGGATCGGCGGGGGCTTCACATGGCGGAGATGACAGCGTCGGCTTCGGCCGCCCATAACGCTTCGGTGCAGAAGTACGGCCGCGATGCGGCGGATCGTCCCGTGGCGAGGCACCATGGGGGGATGCGCGACGACGACACTCCGGCCATCGGTGCCCTAGTCCGGCGCGCAGTCGACGGCGACGAACAGGCCACGCACGACCTTCTCGCGCACGTCCACCCCCTGGCCGAGCGGTACTGCCGCACCCGGCTGTCCCGGCTGCCGGGTGACGCCCGGCACTTCGTGGACGACCTGGCGCAGGAGGTCTGCCTGGCGGTGCTCTGCGCGCTGCCGCGCTACCGCGACCTGGGGCGGCCGTTCGAGGCGTTCGTCGTCTCCATCGCCGCCCACAAGGTCGCTGACCTGCAACGGGCCGCCATGCGCGGCCCCGGCAGCACCGCGGTGCCGTCCGACGAGATGCCCGAGAAGCCGGACGACTCGCTCGGCCCCGAGGAGCGGGCGCTGCTCAGCAGCGACGCCGCCTGGGCCAGAAAACTCCTCGGCAACCTCCCCGAGCACCTGCGCGAGCTGGTGCTGCTGCGGGTCGCCGTGGGGCTGAGCGCCGAGGAGACCGGCCAGATGCTCGGCATGTCCCCCGGGGCCGTCCGGGTGGCGCAGCACCGCGCGCTCAGCCGGCTGCGGGCCCTCGCGGAGGAGACCGCGGGCGCCAGCACCGCGGGCGACCCGCGCGGCCTGACCGCGTAACCGCCGCGTCTCCCGGTACGCCGGGCCGGTGGCGGGTGCCCGTGACGGGCGTCCGTGGTCGGCGCCGATCGGCGGCGGCGGAGGAATACCGGCGAAGCCACTACCATTGAACAACTCGCCGGGCAAGACCATTCGGGAAGGTGTCATGACGCTGAACGCCGACGGAGTAGCTGAGAAGTTCGCCACACTCGGACTGACCTACGACGATGTGCTGCTCCTGCCGGGGGCGTCCGAGGTGCTGCCGAACCAGGTCGACACCTCGTCGCTCATCTCCCGCAACGTGAAGGTGAACATCCCGCTGCTGTCGGCGGCGATGGACAAGGTCACCGAGGCCCGGATGGCCATCGCGATGGCCCGCCAGGGCGGCGTCGGCGTGCTGCACCGCAACCTGTCGATCGAGGACCAGGTCAACCAGGTCGACCTGGTCAAGCGCTCCGAGTCCGGCATGGTCAGCGACCCGATCACCGTACGGCCGGACGCCACCCTCGGTGACGCGGACGCGCTCTGCGCGAAGTTCCGGATCAGTGGTGTGCCGGTCACCGACGAGTCGGGGCGGCTGCTGGGCATCGTCACCAACCGCGACATGGCCTTCGAGAGCGACCGCTCCCGCCAGGTCCGCGAGGTCATGACGCCGATGCCGCTGGTCACCGGCAAGGTCGGCATCTCCGGTGTGGACGCGATGGCGCTGCTGCGCCGCCACAAGATCGAGAAGCTGCCGCTGGTCGACGCCGACGGCAGGCTCAGCGGCCTGATCACCGTCAAGGACTTCGTCAAGGCCGAGCAGTACCCGAACGCGGCCAAGGACGCCGAGGGTCGGCTGCTGGTCGGCGCGGCGGTCGGGGCCAGCCCCGAGGCGCTGGAGCGGTCGCAGGCGCTGGTCGGCGCCGGGGTCGACTTCCTCATCGTGGACACCTCGCACGGCCACAACAGCAACGCGCTGAACTGGATGGCCAAGATCAAGTCCAGCGTCGGCGTGGACGTCATCGGCGGCAACGTGGCGACCCGCGACGGCGCCCGCGCGCTGCTCGACGCGGGCGTGGACGGCGTGAAGGTCGGCGTCGGCCCCGGCTCGATCTGCACGACCCGGGTGGTCGCGGGCATCGGCGTCCCGCAGGTCACCGCGATCTACGAGGCCGCGCTCGCCTGCCAGGACGCGGGTGTGCCGGTGATCGGCGACGGCGGCCTGCAGTACTCCGGCGACATCGGCAAGGCGCTGGCCGCGGGCGCGAGCAGCGTCATGCTCGGCAGCCTGCTCGCGGGCTGCGAGGAGTCGCCGGGTGAGCTGATGTTCATCAACGGCAAGCAGTTCAAGTCCTACCGGGGGATGGGGTCGCTCGGCGCGATGCAGTCTCGCGGGCAGGGCCGCTCGTACTCCAAGGACCGGTACTTCCAGGGCGAGGTCTCCTCCGACGACAAGCTCGTGCCCGAGGGGATCGAGGGGCAGGTGCCTTACCGCGGCCCGCTGGCCGCGGTACTCCACCAGCTTGTCGGTGGTCTTCGCCAGACCATGGGCTACGTCGGTGCCGCGCACATCTCCGAGATGGAGAGCAAGGGGCGCTTCGTCCGGATCACTGCCGCGGGGCTCAAGGAGAGTCACCCCCACGACATCCAGATGACCGTCGAGGCCCCCAACTACCACGGCTGACGCCGCAGTGCCCCGAAGGGGCGCGAGGAACTGCGCGACCAGCCGTCGCGTGGCTGCAGGTCACCACCGGCCCCAATGGGGCAGACGCGTTGTCTCCCGACCACCGGGCCGGTGGGGGCTGAGCGCGCAGTTCCCCGCGCCCCTGACGGGGCACGTCCTCCGCGCGAGCAGCGCAGTTCCCCGCGCCCCTATCGGGGCACTCCGGGGCGGACCGGGGATACTAGGGGCCGCAGGCCACAGAGAGAGGCACGGACGTGACAGAGATCGAGATCGGGCGGGGCAAGCGAGGCCGCAGGGCGTATGCCTTCGATGACATCGCCGTGGTGCCGAGCCGACGGACCCGGGACCCGAAAGAGGTCTCGATCGCGTGGCAGATCGACGCGTACCGCTTCGAGCTGCCGTTCCTGGCCGCCCCGATGGACTCGGTGGTGTCGCCGGAGACGGCGATCAGGATCGGCAACCTGGGCGGCCTCGGGGTGCTGAACCTCGAAGGGCTGTGGACCCGGTACGACGACCCCGAGCCGCTGCTCGCGGAGATCGCCGAGCTGGACGACAGCCAGGCCACCGCCCGGCTGCAGGAGATCTACGCGGCGCCGATCCGCGAGGAACTGATCGGGCAGCGCATCAAGGAGGTGCGGGACGCGGGCGTCGTGACGGCCGCGGCCCTGTCGCCGCAGCGCACCGCGCAGTTCTCGAAGGCCGTGGTGGACGCGGGCGTCGACCTCTTCGTGATCCGCGGCACCACTGTCTCCGCCGAGCACGTCTCCGGCTCGCACGAGCCGCTCAACCTCAAGCAGTTCATCTACGAGCTCGACGTACCGGTGATCGTCGGCGGCTGCGCCACGTACACCGCGGCGCTGCACCTGATGCGCACCGGCGCCGCGGGTGTGCTGGTCGGCTTCGGCGGCGGCGCCGCGCACACCACGCGCAACGTGCTGGGCATCCAGGTGCCGATGGCCACCGCGGTGGCCGATGTCGCCGCCGCCCGCCGCGACTACATGGACGAGTCCGGCGGCCGCTATGTGCACGTCATCGCCGACGGCGGCTTCGGCGCCAGCGGCGACCTGCCCAAGGCCGTGGCCTGCGGCGCGGACGCCGTGATGATGGGATCGCCGCTGGCCCGCGCCACGGACGCGCCCGGCCGCGGTTTCCACTGGGGCATGGAGGCGGTCAACACCGAACTGCCGCGCGGCAAGCGGATGAACCTGGGCACCGCCGGGACCACCGAGGAGATCCTGCTCGGCCCCTCGCACGCGCCCGACGGCTCGATGAACTTCTTCGGCGCCCTGCGCCGCTCGATGGCCACCACCGGCTACTCGGACCTGAAGGAGTTCCAGCGCGTCGAGGTGACGGTCTCCCCGACCCACCACCGCTGACGGCCTGACAGGAGCAGGGCCCGTACCGCGATCGCGGTACGGGCCCTGCGCTGTGTTGCTGTGCCTGCGGCTACGTGGTCAGCGACCCGCGCGGCGGGCCACCGCGAAGCCCTCGGCTCCGGCGATGGCGAGGAAGAAGAAGGACTTCACGTCGAAGTCGTGCTTCCACTGCTTGAACATGTCCCCGAAGTGGTCGGTGAAGACCTTGAACCAGGAGATGTCCGCGCCGCCCAGCGAGGCGTAGTGGCTGGCGATCATCGACAGACCGAGGATCTCGCCGAAGAACACGGCCAGCAGCGACAGCACGATGCCCGCGACGGGCAGCAGCGGGTTGCGGCCGCCGACCTTGCCGAGCGCGAAGCCGACGAGCAGGCCGACACCGATCGCGACATAGCCGACCTCGGTGTAGTGGCCGTCGTCCTTGGCCATCGCGCGCATGATGCCGGCGTAGGCGAACGCGGCGATGATCGCCGCGACGAAGCCGACGGCCAGGCCGAGGCCGACGTTGTCGCGGGCGGGCGCGACCGGCGCGGGCGGCGGGTAGCCGCCGGCACCGAACTGCGGCTGCGGCGCGCCGTAGGGCTGCTGGCCGTACTGCGGCGGCTGCTGGCCGTACGGGTTCTGGCCCGACTGCTGCGGCGGTGGGTAGTTGGCGCTCATGAGGATCCCCCGGGGACGGAAAAATTTCGGATTCGCGCGGGAAAAACGCGGCGCGCGAAGAGTAGACGCCGAAATCTAGCAGGGAGGGATGACTATCGGACAAGACGATTCATCTGGTCGTTACAGGACCCCTACACACGTCATGCGGCGAAGACAGTGCGCAGGGCCCCGCGACGGCTGTTCGCGGCCCCTAGAGGCGTGCCGCGGCGCCCGCCGGAGTGGCGCCGCGGGTGTCCAGAAGCAGTTGGGCCTTGACGGCCAACCCCTGGAGGTCGTAGGTGCGGTGATGCTGCAGCAGCACCGTCAGATCGGCCTCGGCCGCGGCCTCCCACAGCGAGTCGGCGCGCGGCACCGGGCGGTCGAGCACCCGCCACTGCGGCACATAGGGGTCGTGGTAGCAGAGTTGGGCGCCCAGCTCCATCAGCCGGGTGCCGATCTCGCGGGCGGGCGCGCCCTCCTGGTCGGCGAGATCGGCCTTGTAGGTGACGCCGAGCAGCAGCACACGGGCGCCGCGCAGCGACTTGCCGTGCTCGTTGAGCAGCGCGGCGGCGCGCTGCACCACATAGCGCGGCATCCGGGAGTTGACCTCCTGGGCGAGTTCGACCATCCGCAGCGGGTGGCCGAGCATCCTGGTCTGGCCCTGCCCCTGGGCGGGCATGGCGCCGAACAGCGGTACGGCGTTGGGGTCGAGCGCGGCCGCCGGTCCGCCGACGCCGGGGCCCGGCCGGAACGCCTGGAAGCCGAACGGCTTGGTCTCGGCGCAGCGGATCACGTCCCACAGGTCCACGCCGACCTCATGGCAGAAGACCGCCATCTCGTTGGCGAAGGCGATGTTCACATGCCGGTAGTTGGTCTCCAGCAGGTTGACCGCCTCGGCCTCGCGCGGCCCGCGGGCGCGCACGATCTTTTCGGTGAAGCGGCCGAAGAACGCGGCGGCGGCCTCGGTGCAGGCCGGGGTGCAACCCCCGATCACCTTGGGGGTGTTGGTCAGGTGGAAGTCGCGGTTGCCGGGGTCGAGGCGGCTGGGGGAGTAGGCGAGGTGGAAGTCCCGGCCCGCGGTCAGGCCGTGCGCTTCGAGCAGCGGGCGCAGCAGCCCCTCGGTGGTGCCGGGGTAGACCGCCGACTCCAGTACGACGGTGGTGTGCGGGCGCAGGTGCGCGGCGAGCGCGCGGGCGGCGGCGGAGACGGCCGTCAGATCCAGCGCGCGGTCCTCGCCCAGCGGGGTGGGGGCGCAGATCACGGCGGTCCTGACCCGGCCGAGCACGGTGGGGTCGGCGGTGGCACGGAAGCCGCACGCCAGCAGCCGGCGCAGGTCGGCGGTGGCGAGGGTGCCGGGCGGTACCCGGCCCGCGTTGATGTCGGCGGCGGCGGCCGGATCGGGGTCGTAGCCGATGACCCCGATGCCCGCGGCGGCGGCCGCCTGGGCGAGGGGAAGTCCGGTGCGGCCGAGTCCGAGCACCGCGAGGTCTGCGGGCATGGGGTCAGTCCTCTCCCTTGCGTCCGGTGCGTCTGCGTCCGGTGCGTCCCTTGCGATCACCACGGATGCCTCATGGATGGCGTTAAAACAGGCTAACCAGACAAATGACTGATATGACCACGCGGCGCGCCGGTCAAGGGTGGCCGCCCTCAGGCTGGGCAGTCACTATCGAGGAGGGGGCACCCACCGCGGTGGCAGGCGAGCGCGGTGCCGCACCGGCGAGCGCGGCGCCACAACGGGAGGTACGGATGCGTACGTCAACACTTGGACCCGCCGAGCGGGCCGGGGCACTGGCCCGGATGGCGGAGCACGAGCTGGACATCCTGGTGGTGGGGGGCGGGGTGGTCGGCGCGGGCACCGCGCTGGACGCGGCCACCCGGGGACTGTCGACCGGCCTGGTCGAGGCACGTGACTGGGCGTCGGGCACCTCCAGCCGGTCCAGCAAGCTCATCCACGGCGGGCTGCGCTATCTGGAGATGCTGGACTTCGCGCTGGTCCGCGAGGCGCTCAAGGAACGCGGCCTGCTGCTGGAGCGGCTCGCCCCGCACCTGGTGCGGCCGGTGCCCTTCCTCTACCCGTTGCAGCACAAGGGCTGGGAGCGGCTCTACGCCGGCTCCGGCGTGGCGCTGTACGACACCATGTCGGTCTCGTCCGCCCACGGCCGCGGCCTGCCCGTGCACCGCCATCTGACCCGTAAGCACGCCCTGCGGGTCGCCCCGGCGCTGCGCAGGGACGCCCTGGTGGGCGCGTTGCAGTACTACGACGCCCAGGTGGACGACGCGCGCTTCGTCACCACCCTGGTGCGCACCGCCGCGTCGTACGGGGCGCAGGTCGCCAACCGGGCGCGGGTGGTGGGCTTCCTCCGCGAGGGTGAACGCGTTGTCGGTGCCCGGGTGCAGGATGGCGAGGCAGGGGGCGAGTACGAGATCAAAGCCCGTCAGGTGGTCAACGCCACCGGGGTGTGGACCGACGACACGCAGGCACTCATCGGCGAGCGGGGGCAGTTCCATGTACGGGCGTCCAAGGGCATCCACCTGGTGGTGCCGAAGGACCGGATCCATTCCAGCAGCGGGCTCATCCTGCGCACCGAGAAGAGCGTGCTCTTCGTCATCCCGTGGGGCAGGCACTGGATCATCGGCACCACCGACACCGACTGGGACCTGGACAAGGCGCACCCGGCGGCCTCCAGCGCCGATATCGACTATCTGCTGGAGCATGTGAACTCGGTGCTGGCCACCCCGCTGACCAGGGACGACGTCCAGGGTGTGTACGCCGGGCTGCGGCCGCTGCTGGCGGGCGAGTCGGACGCCACCAGCAAGCTGTCGCGCGAGCACACCGTGGCGCACCCGGTGCCGGGCCTGGTGGTGGTCGCGGGCGGCAAGTACACCACCTACCGGGTGATGGCCAAGGACGCCGTCGACGAGGCCGTGCACGCCCTGGACCACCGGGTGGCCCAGTGCTGCACCGAGGACGTGCCGCTGGTCGGCGCGGAGGGCTACCACGCGCTGTGGAACGCCAGGGCGCGCACCGCCGCCCGCACCGGGCTGCACGTGGCACGCGTCGAGCATCTGCTGAACCGGTACGGCGGGATGGCCGAGGAGGTCCTCGACCTGATCGCCGCGGACCCGTCGCTGGGGGCGCCGCTGGCCGCCGCCGAGGACTACCTGCGGGCCGAGATCGTCTACGCGGCGGCGTTCGAAAGCGCCCGGCACCTCGACGACACGCTGTGCCGCAGGACCCGGATCTCCATCGAGACCTTCGACCGCGGCACCCTCAGCGCGCGGGAGACAGCGGAGTTGATGGCACCGGTGCTGGGCTGGGACAAGGACCAGATCGAGAAGGAGATCGCGCACTACGAGAAGCGGGTGGAGGCCGAGCGGGAGTCGCAGCGTCAGCCCGATGATCTGACCGCGGATGCGGCGCGGCTGGGCGCGCCGGATATCGTGCCCCTTTAGGCGCGACGCGCATCGGGGGATGGGACGCGCATCGGGGGAGCGGGCGGAAGGGCGCGAAATGACCGGACAGACCGACGAGGGGCGGTTGGTCGCGGGCAGGTACCGGCTGATGGAGCGGATCGGCCGGGGCGGCATGGGCACGGTCTGGCGTGCCGAGGACGAGCTGCTGGGCCGTCAGGTCGCCGTCAAGAAGCTGCATCCACCGCAACCGCACATGCTCGACGACGAGCTGGCCACCATGTTCGAGCGCACCCGCCGCGAGGCGCGCGCCGCGGCGCGCATCAGCCACCCCAACGTGGTCGTCGTGCACGACGTGGTCGACGACGCCGGACTGCCGTCCATCGTCATGGAGTACGTCCCGTCGGTGACCCTCGGCGAGCGGCTCAAGGAGAGCGGCCCGCTGCCGGTGGCGGAGGTCGCCAGGATCGGCCGCGGCATGGTCGCCGCGCTGCGCGCCGCGCACCGCGCCGGAGTGCTGCACCGCGACGTGAAGCCCGGCAACGTGCTGCTCGGCCGGGAGGGCGGCGGCGCGGACGACGAGGACGGGCGCTACGGCGACGGCCGGGTGGTGCTCACCGACTTCGGTATCGCCCAGGCGTCCGGCACCTCGACGCTGACCCGTACCGGTGAACTCATCGGCTCCATCGACTTCCTGTCGCCGGAACGGATCCGGGGCGCCGTGCCCGGACCCGAGGCGGACATGTGGGCGCTGGGGGCCACGCTCTACCAGGCGGTGCAGGGCGAGTCGCCGTTCCGCCGTCCGACCGCCATCGAGACGGCGTACGCCATCGCCGAGGAGCCGGTGATCCCGGCCGCCAACGCGGGCGCCCTCACCCGGGTCATCGCCGGACTGCTGGCCAAGGAACCGGCCGAGCGGCTCTCCGCCGAGGAGGTGGAGCGCATGCTGCGGATACCCGCGGCCGACCAGGACACCGCCCTGGTCGGCCAGGTGGGGTTCCAGCAGCCGCCCGCGGCGGAGCCCGACGCCGAACCGCCGACGACCCGCGTCCCGCGCGGGGCGGCCGCCGCGCAGCCCGCGGACGGCTCCACGCCGCCGACCTCGTACCCGGCGACCGCCGTCGTGCAGGGTCCGCCGCCCGGACCGGGGCCGTACGAGCAGCACGGTCACTCCGGGCAGCAGCCCCCGCAAGTCCCGTACAGCCAGGGGTCGTCGGGCCCCGGCCGCAAGCAACGCCGCCTGGCGCCGCTGCTGGCCTCCGTGCTGGCCGTCGCCGTGCTCGGCGGGGGCGCCTACTTCGGGGTGACGCATCTGCGCAACTCCGGCGCGAGCGACCACCGCACCGGGCCGAACACCCCGGTCAGCACCCAGCCGACAACGCTGTCCCCCACGCCGACCCCGACCGCCGCCACCCCCGCCCCGCCGCCGCTCCCCGCCGGCTACCACCAGTTCGACAAGCCCGACCGCGGCTACACCGTGCCCGTCCCCGACGGCTGGAAGAAGGACGTCAAGGACGGCGGCGACCAGGTCAACTTCGTCGACCCGAGCGGCAAGGTCGGCCTCAAGATCAGCGCGCTCGACTATGCCAGTGTCGACCCGTACGAGCACTGGGTCAGCATCGAGCCCGCGACCAGGTCGCAGGTCGACGACTACCACCGGGAGCGGATGGACCACACCACGAACGCGGTGGGCGAGCCCGCCGCGCTCTGGCAGTTCACCTTCCGGGGCACCGCCCGCGACTTCCGGGCCATCGACCTGGGGTTCGGCAAGAAGGGTGGACGTGAGTACGCGATCTACCTGTCGGCACCGAAGGCCCAATGGGACGACTACAAGGCCGTGTTCGACAATGCTGTGGCCGGTTTCCGGCAAACCACCCCATAGGCCGGGTTCGCTTCGGCGTCCCCGGTTCGGAGATGATGGACCCTTACCCGTCCAGCACTGCAGAGGAATCCCATGAGCGAGGTCGAAGGTACCGACGGACGCGTGCTCGCCGACCGGTACCGCCTCGGCGAGGTCCTCGGCAAGGGCGGCATGGGCACCGTGTGGCGCGCGGTCGACGAGACGCTGGGCCGCACGGTCGCCGTGAAGGAGCTGCGCTTCCCGGGCAACGTCGACGAGGACGAGAAGCAGCGCCTGATCACCAGAACCCTGCGCGAGGCCAAGGCCACCGCGCGGATCCGCAACACCGGCGCCATCACCGTCTTCGACGTCGTCCGTGAGGACGACCGGCCGTGGATCGTCATGGAGCTGGTCGAGGGCCGCTCGCTGTCCGACGCGATCCGCGAGGACGGCCCGCTGACGCCCAAGCGCGCCGCCGAGGTCGGCCTGGTCATCCTCGACGTGCTGAAGGCCGCCCACAGCGAGGGCATCCTGCACCGCGACGTGAAGCCGTCCAACGTCCTGATCGCCGACGACGGCCGTGTGGTGCTCAGCGACTTCGGCATCGCGCAGATCGACGGCGACCCGTCGGTGACCTCCACCGGCATGCTGGTCGGCGCGCCCTCGTACATCTCGCCGGAGCGCGCCCGCGGCCAGAAGCCGGGCCCGCCCGCCGACCTGTGGTCGCTGGGCGCGCTGCTGTACGCCTCGGTCGAGGGCCACCCGCCGTACGACAAGGGCTCGGCGATCGCCACGCTGACCGCGGTGATGACCGAGCCGGTCGGGCCGATGGCCAACGCCGGGCCGCTGGCCGAGGTCATCACGGGGCTGCTGGTCAAGGACCCCGGGCAGCGGCTCGACCAACCGGGCGCGACCGCGCTGCTGACCGCCGTCGCGCACGCCCCCGACCGCCCGGTGGCGCCGCCGCCCGGCGACGCCCGCACCGTCGTGCTGCCCGTCGACCCGCAGCCCACGCCCACCGACGCCCCGGCCGCCGCGGTGGCGGCCGCCGCCGACCAGGCCCGGGTGCGGGACGCGCTGCGCGCGGTGCGGAAGGCGGCGTCCGCGGTCAAGCCCGCGTCGGTCGCCAAGCCCGGTCCCAAGCAGCGCCCGGCCAAGCCGGCGCCGGAGCCGGGCACCCCGGAGGCCGGGCCGGAGCCCGCCCGCGCCTCGATCACCGACGTGGTGCCGCGCCGCACCCTGGTGATAGTGGTCGCCGCGCTGGTGATCGCCCTGCTGGGCACGGTGATAGGGGTCGCGCTCGCCAACTCCGGTGGGGGCGGCGGCAAGGGTGACGGCAAGACGGGCGGTGACGGCAAGAAGACCTCGGCGCCGCCGACCCCGGGCAAGAAGCCCTCGGGCGGCGCCAAGACGGCTTCGCCGTCGGCCGGTTCGGGTGACGACTCGCAGGACGGCTCCACGTCGGACGACGCGTCACCCGGCAGCGGGACGGCCACCCCCTCCGGCGGGAGCCAGGGCGGCGACCCGTACGCGGCCCCTGCGGGCTTCTACACGTACAAGGACAGCGAGGGCTTCTCGATCGCGCTGCCGAACGGCTGGACGCGGATCGGCGACGACGGCTACGGCGCCGGTTCGAAGTTCCGCGGCTCCGACGGCACCACGCTGCTCGTGGACTGGGTCCACACGCCCGGCAAGAGCGCGCTGGGCACCTGGCAGCACGACTCCGCGACCAACGGCCCCAGTATGCCCGGCTACCACCAGATCCGGGTGGAGAAGGCGGACTACCGCGGATACGACGCGGCGGACTGGGAGTACACCCGCACGGATTCGGGTAGGCCCGTACACATCCTGAACCGTGGCATGGTGACGGACGCTCACCACGGCTACGCGATCATGTTCACCACACCGGCAGACGCCTGGAGCAGCGCCACCAACACCAAGGCGCTGGCGACCTTCTTCACAACCTTCAAACCGGCCAAATGAGCGACTGGTAGCACGTATTGTGAGTAACCGTGGACTGTCCGCATCCGGAGGGAGTTCGGATCGGACCGGTTCACACAGCAGATCGACCGGGCCGGAGAGGGGGGCGCCGTGGACGAATACGCCGGACGCGTGCTCGCCGACCGCTACCGGCTGCCCCGGCCGCCCGCCGACGAGTTCGAGCTGGTCGAGACACGCGCCTTCGACACCTACAGCGGCCAGGAAGTCCTGGTCCACCAGGTGCTGTTGCCCGAGGTGGTGACGGCCGAGACCGCGGACACCGGGGAGACCCCGGAGTTCGGCGGCGGCTTCCGCGACCAGGGCCCCGGGCCCGGCGGCCGGGACACCATGAGCGACAGCGCGCGGCGCGCCCTGGAGGCGGCCCGCGCGGCGGCCGCGATACCCGACCACCCGCGCCTGGTACAGGTCTTCGACATCTTCGTCGAGGACGGCAGCCTGTGGATCGCGAGCGAACTGGTGTCCGCACGCCCGCTCGCCGCCTTACTGGCCGACCGCCCGCTGGACGCCTACCGCGCCGCCGAGGTCGCCTCCGACGTCCTCACCGCGCTGCGCGCCCTGCACGCCTACGGCTGGACCCACCGCAATGTGACGGCCAGTACGGTGCTGGTCTGCGACGACGGCAGGTCGATGCTCGCCGGGCTGGCCGCGGGCGCCGCGCAGGAGGCGCTGTGCGGCTACGACCCGGTGCCCGAGCAGGTGCTGGCCGGAGGACCCGAAACCCCGTGGCACGGACCGGAGTCCGCGCTCGAACAGGAGCGGGCACGGCAGAACCGCATCACCGTCGTCGGCGCCGTCACCGAGCGGTGGGCGCCGGAGCAGGCGCACGAAGTGCACGAGAACTGGCGGCTGTCACCGCCGGTCGGCCCGTCCGCCGACCTGTGGGCGCTGGGCTCGCTGCTGTTCCGCAGCGTCCAGGGGCATCCGCCGTTCCCCGAGGAGAGCGCGGCGGAACTGGTGCAGCTGGTCTGCGCCGAGCCGCCCGCGTACGCCGAGGAGTGCGGCGCGCTGCGGCCGATCGTCGAGTCGCTGCTGCGCCCCGACCCCGAGGAGCGGCCCGAGGCCGAGGAGTTGGGCGGCTGGCTGCGCTCCCTGATCCGGTCCGCGCCCGAGCCCGACCTCGGCATCGAGATGGTGCAGGTGCCGACCGACCCGGCCAGGCTGCCGATCGTGCGGCGCAAGGGCGAGCTGGTCCGCCGCCGCCGTAAAGCCGCTGCCGCCGCCGCCCCGGGGGCCACCCACCGCCGCCACGCCCGCGGCAAGCAGGCCCGGGTGACGAAGGCCAAGCGGGAGCGCGTGCAGCGCGGCGAGATGCGGCAGGAGCAGATCCACCGCGAGCAGGTGGTCTCCCGCAAGCCCGCGGGCGGCGGCGGGGCCGCGCCGCGCCGTCTGGGGGTGCGGCTGCTGGTCGCCGTCCTGGTCGTGCTCGCGGCCGTGGTGCTCTACGCGCTGCTGGTCATGCCCGGCCGCAACACCTCCGACAACGGGGCCAACGGCGACCGTTCGGTCCCGGCCGAGATGCCCGGCGGGCACGGCGGCGGGTCCAAGCCGTCGCCGACGAAGCCGAAACCGTCGGCGAAGCCCACCACGCAGGCGCCCACGACGCCCGCGAGCAAGCCGCCGGCCCACCCGTCCGCGCCGCCCGACCTGGGCACCGACTTCGCGATGCAGCAGGACCCGGCGGGCTTCACCGTCGCCGTCCACACCGGCTGGTCGCGCACCGGCAAGAACGGCCAGGACGAGGTCCGTTACGCGGGCAGCGACCTCCAGCTCACCGTGGTGCCCGGCCGCGACACCGTCTCGGCGCACGGCAACGACCCGCTGGCGTACCAGCTCGACGAGCCGGAGCTGGCCACCTTCCGCGCCTCCTCCTGGTCGGCCGCCTCGAACCTGCACACCCTCGACGTGCGCGGCAACAGCGCGGCGGAGGGCGAGTACAGCTACCGCGACGGAGCCGACAACCAGGTCTTCACCCTCAACCTCGCCGTGATCATCGACGGCCGCTACCACCTCGTCCTGGTCACCGGCCCCGACAGCCGCCGCGCCGACGTCCAGCGGGCCTTCGACAAGGCCGTGGAGACGTACACCACGTCCTAGGGCCTGCCCGGCGGAGCCCGTCCCCGGAGACGTACCCGACGCCCTCCGGCAGTGCGGCATGATGGCCGTATGGCAAGTGACGGGGGCCGGACAACTTCCGCATCGCCTTCACGGGATGTGATCGCGGGCCGCTACCGGATCACCGGGCGGCTGGGGCGCGGTGGGATGGGCACGGTGTGGCGTGCCGAGGACGAGCTGCTGCGCCGTGCCGTCGCCGTCAAGGAGCTGCACCTGCCGGACGTCGGGCTGACCGAGCGGGAGTCGAGTTCGCAGACCGAGCGGGCGCTGCGCGAGGCGCGCAGTGTGGCGCGCATCCGCCACCCGCACGTGGTCGTGGTCTACGACGTCCAGGAGCACGACGGCCGCCCGTGGATCGTGATGGAGCTGGTCGACGGCCGGTCGCTGGCGGACGTCCTGGCCGAGGACGGGCCGCTGGAGCCGCGGGAGGCGGCCAGGATCGGCGCGGCCGTGGCGGGCGCGCTCAGCGCGGCCCACGACCGCGAGGTCCAGCACCGGGACATCAAGCCCGCGAACGTGCTGATCGAGTCCGCGACCGGCCGGGTGGTGCTCACCGACTTCGGAATCGCCCGGGTCGCGGGCAGCGCGACCCTCAGCGAGACCGGCTCCTTCGTCGGCTCGCCCGAGTACACCGCCCCCGAGCGGATGTCGGGCAGCGCCGCGGGCCCGGCGTCCGACCTGTGGTCGCTGGGCGCGCTGCTGTGCGCGGCGGTGGACGGCGAGTCGCCGTTCCACCGCGAGTCGATCGGCGAGATCGTGCACGCGGTGGCGATCGACGACATCAGGCCGCCGGAGGCGGCGGCCCCGCTGCTGCCCGTGGTGCACGGCCTGCTGGAGCGCGACCCGGAGCGGCGGATGGCCGCGGCCGAGGTGGAGACGCTGCTCATGGCGTACGCGGAGACCGGCGATCCGCCGCCGCCGCGCGAGGTGGACACCGTCCCCACCGACATGCCGCTGCCACCGGAGGAGCCGAACCGGCGCGGCGGCGCCCGCAGGACGCTGGCCGCGGTCGCCGCCGTGACGCTGCTCGCGGTGGGCGCGGGCGCGCTGGCCGCGGTCCTGGTCGTCCGGCACGACGAGGGCGACAAGACGGCGGCGGGCACCCCGCCGACCACCGCGGTGACCACCCCGGCGAGGACGACCCCGCCGACCACGCCGGCGACGACCTCCGCCGTGCCGGACGGCTTCACCCGGTACAGGGACGCGAACGGCTTCTCGGTGGAGCTGCCCACCGGTTACACCCGCGAGTACGCGGCGCCGCGTACGTACTACTGGGCGCCGGACCGGACCATACGGTTCGGGGTGCGCCACCAGAGCCCCGATCCGCGTGGCCCCTACGCGGTGATGCGCGACCAGGACCTGGCGGGCGCGAAGCCGAAGTCGGCGTATCCGGGCTACCGGGACGGAGTGATCACGCAGACCACGCAGCACGGGCAGCCCGCCGCGCTGTGGGAGTTCACCTACGACGGGTTCGCGGACGGCAGCGGGCCGCGCCGCACCTTCGACCTGTGCTGGACGGAGCACGGCCGGATGTACGACATGTGGCTGTCGGCGCCCGTCGGCCAGGTCGAGGAGGCCCGGCGCGATTTCGACATCGCGCGTGCTTCGTTCCAGGGCCGCTGACCGGGGCCGACCGCCGCGGGAAGCCGTGTGCTGGGCGGATTCCGGGCCCCGCGGGCGCATTGCGCCACCGGATGCTGGCTTAGTTGTGAGGATCACCAGAAAAATGGCTACTGCCGGGTATCCAGGCGGTACCCCGCGGTCGTAACCTCACCCGCATGACGGATTCGCCGGAGCGCAGCGCGCCCCTCACGGACGGCAACCCCACCGACGTCACCACCGACGGCAACCCGGTCGCGCCCAGCACGGGCAGAGGTCCCGAGGATGTCGTCACCCCCGACCTGGTCGCCCGCCTCACCCGCGGGATCATCGGCAGCGGACGTACGGCGAACCACACCCCGCTGACCGGCCAGAAGCTGGCCGACCTCCCCGAGGCCACGCCCGACGAGGTGGCCGAGGCGTTCACCCGGGCCCGCGCCGCGCAGGCCGCCTGGGCCGCCACCCCCGCCCGGCAGCGGGCCGCGGTCCTGCTGCGCTTCCACGACCTGGTGCTGTCCCGGCAGGCCGAGGTGCTCGACCTGATCCAGGTGGAGACCGGCAAGACCCGGCTGCACGCGCACGAAGAGGTGCAGGTGGTCGCGATGGCGGCCCGGCACTACGGGCTCAAGGGCCCCGCCTACCTGCGGCCCAAGCGGCACACCGGAGCCATCCCCACGCTGACCAAGGCCGTGGAGCTGCGCCAGCCGCGCGGTGTCGTCGGCCAGATCGCGCCCTGGAACTACCCGTTCGAGCTGTCCGTCGGCGACGCGCTGCCCGCCTTCGCCGCGGGCAACGCGGTGGTGATGAAGCCGGACACCGAGACCGCGCTGACCGCGATGTGGGCGCGCGAGCAGTTCATCGAGGCCGGGCTGCCGCCCGAGGTGTGGCAGATCGTCCTCGGCGAGGGCCCGGTCGTCGGCCCCGCCGTCGTCGAGCACGCCGACTACGTCTCCTTCACCGGCTCCACCCGCACCGGCCGTGACGTGGCGCAGCGCGCCGCCGCCCGGCTGATCGGCGCCTCCCTCGAACTCGGCGGCAAGAACGCCATGCTGGTGCTGCGCGACGCCGACCTCGACAAGGCGGCCGAGGGCGCGGTCCGTGCCTGCTTCGCCTCCGCGGGCCAGCTCTGCATCTCCATCGAGCGGCTCTTCGTGGACGAGTCGGTCGCCGACGCGTTCCTGGCGAAGTTCGCCGCCAGGACCAAGGCGATCAAGCTCGGCACCGGTCTGGCGTACGGCGCGGGCATGGGATCGCTGGTCGGCGAGCGGCAGTTGGAGACCGTCACCCGGCATGTCGACGAGGCCAGGGAGAAGGGCGCCACCGTGGTCGCGGGCGGCCGCCCCCGCCCGGACGTCGGCCCGTACGTCTACGAGCCGACCATCCTGGACGGCGTCGAGGCCCCGATGTCGGTGTGCACCGAGGAGACCTTCGGCCCGGTCGTCTCGATCTACCGCTTCCGCGACGAGGAGGAGGCGATCGAGCGTGCCAACGCCACCGACTACGGCCTCAACTCCAGCGTCTGGACCAAGGACACCCGCCGCGGCGCCCGGATCGCCGCCCGGCTGCGCTCCGGCACGGTCAACGTCAACGAGGCGTACGCCTCCGCCTACGGCAGCGTCCACTCGCCGATGGGCGGCATGAAGGACTCCGGCCTCGGCCGCCGCCACGGCTCCGAGGGCATCCTCAAGTACACCGAGGCGCAGACCGTCGCCACCCAGCGGCTGCTGCCGATGGCCCCGTCGCTCGGCATGAACGACGAGAAGTACGCCGCATTCCTCAGCCGTTCGCTGCGGCTGATGAAGACCCTGCGGATGCGCTGAGCACCCCCCACCCCACAGCGGAGGATCACGTGTCACAGGTAGAGGGCTACGACTACGACGTCGTCGTCATCGGCTCCGGCTTCGGCGGTTCCGTCTCGGCGCTCCGGCTCACCGAGAAGGGCTACCGGGTCGGGGTGCTCGAAGCGGGCCGCAGGTTCGCCCGCGACGAGCTGCCCAAGAACTCCTGGGACCTGAAGAACTACCTGTGGGCCCCGGCCCTCGGGCTCTACGGCATCCAGCGCATCCATGTCCTCGGCAATGTGCTGGTGCTGGCGGGCGCGGGCGTCGGCGGCGGCTCGCTCAACTACGCCAACACCCTGTACGTGCCGCCGAAGGCGTTCTTCGACGACCAGCAGTGGGGCGCGATCACCGACTGGCAGGAGGAGCTGGCGCCCTACTACGACCAGGCGCAGCGGATGCTCGGCGTCCGGCTCAACCCGACGCTCACCCCGTCCGACGTCCATCTCAAGGCGGCCGCCGAGGAGATGGGCGTCGGCGACACCTTCCACATGGCGCCGGTCGGGGTGTTCTTCGGCGACGGCGAGGACGCCACGGGTACGGCGACCGCCGAGCCCGGCGGCGAGGTGCCCGACCCGTACTTCGGCGGCACCGGGCCGAGCCGGCGGGCGTGCACCGAGTGCGGCGAGTGCATGACCGGCTGCCGCCACGGCGCGAAGAACACGCTCAACGAGAACTACCTGCACCTGGCCGAGCGGGCGGGCGCCGTCATCCACCCGATGACCACGGTCGTCGACCTCGCCGAGGACCCGGAGGGCGGCTACCGCGTCACCAGCGTGCCCACCGACAAGCGCAGGAAGGGCGAGCGGCAGGTGCTGCGGGCCCGCCAGGTGGTGGTCGCGGCGGGCACCTACGGCACCCAGACCCTGCTGCACGCGATGCGGGACACCGGGCGGCTGCCCGGGATCTCCGCCAAGCTCGGCGAGCTGACCCGGACCAACTCCGAGGCGCTGGTGGGCGCGCAGACCAGCGCAGGGCGCTACCGCAAGCGCTACCCCGACCGCCCGCTGGACTTCACCCGCGGGGTGGCCATCACCTCGTCGGTGCACCCCAACGACCACACCCACATCGAGCCGGTCCGCTACGGCAAGGGCTCCAACGCGATGGGCTCGCTGTCGATCCTCGCGGCGCCGTACAACGGAAAGCTGCCGCGCTGGCTGGAGTTCGTCGGCAACAACGTCCGGCACCCCGTGCTGACGTTCCGCTCGCTGTCCAACTACCGCTGGTCGGAGCGGACCATCATCGGCCTGGTGATGCAGACCAGCGACAACTCGCTGACCACGTACCGCAAGACGAAGGGCCTGGGGAAGGGGCTGCTCACCGCCCGGCAGGGCCACGGCGCCCCCAACCCGACGCACATCCCGGAGGGCGCGGAGGCGGCCCGGCTGATCGCCACGGAGATCAACGGCTTCGCGGGCAGCAACGTCGGCGAGGCCACCGAACGCCCGATGACCGCGCACTTCCTGGGCGGCTGCCCGATCGGGGTGGACGCAGGAGACGGCGTCATCGACCCGTACCACCGGCTCTACGGCCACCCCGGCATCCATGTCGTGGACGGCTCGGCGGTCTCGGCGAACCTGGGCGTCAACCCGTCGCTGACGATCACCGCGCAGGCCGAGCGGGCGATGTCGCTGTGGCCCAACAAGGGCGGCGCGGACCCGCGCCCGCCCCAGGGTGCGGCCTACCGCAGGATCGCCGCGGTGGAGCCCGTCGCCCCGGTGGTGCCGGAGGACGCGTTCGGAGCGCTGCGGCTCCCGCTGCTGCCGGTCCCCGCGGTACCGCCCAAGTCCGAGTAGTGTGGCCCTCGCAGAGCGGCCGGTCCCGGGCGTCCCCGGAGCCGACCGCCTCTTTGAGTCGTGACCGGGCTGCTGTCCCCTGCCGTCCGGTCACTTTCACCGACACGAGGTCCCACGGCGGGCCGCACACCAGCGGCCGCCTCATCGCATCGGTCACACCCCGCCTAGCTGCGTCTAGGCGGTGTCCTGTTCCACGCGTGGTGTTGGGTTACCGCCCCTGGATGGCACGGACACCACCTCCAACGAAGCCGCTGCGGGCCGGTCACGTGCCGTACGGGTGATCCCCCTCGAAAGGGCGAAACGTCACACCCGCCCCCTGCACAGCTCCAGCAGCGTCATCGCCAGGGTCGTACCGGGCTTGCCGAGCGCGTCGCCGTACGTGCGCAGGATCTCCATCTCGCGCGCCAGGTGGACCCGGCGGCCGCCGGACCCGATGCGGGCCGCCTGGATCTCGCCCGAGACGGCCATCCGTTCCTGGACCAGGGCGATGATCCGGGCGTCGAGCGTGTCGATCCGGCCGCGGTGCGCGGTGATGAGGGTGCCGGTGTCGGCGGGAAGGGTGTCGGACATGGCGTCTGCTCCTGCTCCGGTAGGGCGGCGGCTGTGCGGACCCGGCCCCGCGGACGCGACAGGCGCCCCGGGCCGAGTGGCCCGGGGCGCCTGTGGAAGTCGCTTGTCAGTAGCTCAAGCAGCATCACCATGGCAGCCGGACCGACCGGTGCCATAGGTAAACGCGAAGGTGTGCTTGTGCATGGCGCCCAGTATGGACCACCGCGGGGGCCTGTGTGCAAGGCCCGGGCGCCGGGCGGCCGCCGCGGCGAAGGTAGACTCGGGTCCAGACCCCTCGCAGCAACCGCCGGAAGGCCGCCCGTGTCATCAGCGACCCCGCCCGCCCCCGACACCGTCCTGGTCGTCGACTTCGGTGCGCAGTACGCCCAGCTCATCGCCCGCCGGGTCCGCGAGGCCCGGGTGTACAGCGAGATCGTGCCGTCGACCATGCCGGTCGCCGAGATGCTCGCCAAGAACCCGCGGGCGATCATCCTGTCCGGTGGACCCTCCTCGGTCTACGCCGAGGGCGCGCCCTCCCTGGACCGGGCGCTCTTCGAGGCCGGGGTCCCGGTCTTCGGCATGTGCTACGGCTTCCAGCTGATGGCCACCACGCTCGGCGGCACCGTCGACAACACCGGCGCCCGCGAGTACGGCCGTACCGCGCTGGCCGTCTCCAAGCCCGGCTCGACGCTCTTCGAGGGCACCCCCGCCACCCAGTCGGTGTGGATGTCGCACGGCGACGCCTGCTCGGCGGCGCCCGAGGGCTTCACCGTCACCGCGTCCACCGACGTGGTCCCGGTCGCCGCCTTCGAGAACGACGAGAAGCGGCTGTACGGCGTCCAGTACCACCCCGAGGTGCTGCACTCCACGCACGGCCAGCAGATCCTGGAGCACTTCCTCTACCGCGGCGCGGGCATCAAGCCCGACTGGACGACCACCAACGTCGTCGAGGAGCAGATCGCGCTGATCCGCGCGCAGGTCGGCACCAAGCGGGCGATCTGCGGCCTGTCCGGCGGCGTGGACTCCGCGGTCGCCGCGGCCCTGGTGCAGAAGGCCGTCGGCTCCCAGCTGACCTGCGTCTACGTCGACCACGGCCTGATGCGCAAGGGCGAGACCGAGCAGGTCGAGAAGGACTTCGTCGCGGCCACCGGCGTCCAGCTCAAGGTCGTCGACGCCGCGGACCGCTTCCTGGCGGCGCTGGCCGGGGTCAGCGACCCCGAGGAGAAGCGCAAGATCATCGGCCGGGAGTTCATCCGGGTCTTCGAGCAGGCGCAAGCCGAGATCATCGCCGACGCGCCCGACGACCAGCCGGTGGAGTTCCTGGTCCAGGGCACCCTCTACCCGGACGTGGTGGAGTCCGGCGGCGGCACCGGCACCGCGAACATCAAGTCGCACCACAACGTCGGCGGCCTCCCCGAGGACCTGCAGTTCCAGCTCGTCGAGCCGCTGCGCAAGCTGTTCAAGGACGAGGTCCGGATGGTCGGCCAGGAGCTCGGCCTGCCCGAGGAGATCGTCCAGCGGCAGCCGTTCCCCGGCCCGGGCCTGGGCATCCGCATCGTCGGCGAGGTCACCAAGGACCGGCTCGACCTGCTGCGCGAGGCCGACGCGATCGCCCGCGAGGAGCTGACCGCCGCCGGTCTCGACCGTGAGATCTGGCAGTGCCCGGTGGTGCTGCTCGCCGACGTCCGCTCGGTCGGCGTCCAGGGCGACGGCCGCACCTACGGCCACCCCATCGTGCTGCGCCCGGTCTCCTCCGAGGACGCGATGACCGCCGACTGGTCCCGGCTGCCCTACGAGGTGCTGGCCAAGATCTCCACCCGCATCACCAACGAGGTCGCCGACGTCAACCGCGTCGTCCTGGACGTCACGAGCAAGCCGCCGGGCACCATCGAGTGGGAGTGACGCCCCGGCCGCGCCTCAGTGCGCGGCCAGGCAGTCCCGCGCCGCGCTGACGTACCGGGCCCTGGCCGCCTTGTACGCGTCCCAGGCGCTGTCCGCGACCTCCTCGGTCTCGTAGAACGCCCGGATGCAGCCCACCAGCGCCTTCGCCTCGGCGAGCGGCCCGCCGCCCTCGATGTCCAGCACATTGAGGGCGGCCTGCGTTCGGCCGTAGGCGGCCTCGGTACGGGCGAGGATGTCGGCCTTGTCGGTGTAGTCGCCGCGCCTGCGGTGCCACACCACGGACGCCTCCTCGTCGGTCGCGGTGAGGAAGTCGGCGTAGTCGTCGCGGTGGGCCAGGTAGATCGTGAGGTCGTACGGCAACGCGGTTACCTCCACCCGTCGGGTCCCTGCGGACCCCTGAGTATCGGCGGCGCGGGCAGGTACTTCCATAGACGTGCGCAGGTTTCCGGTTCAGCGTTGAACCACAGGGCCGGAGTGTACGTATGTCCCCGTGACTGCGTCGTACGGGCAGAATCGTTCCGGCCGGGAACACGCGTACGACGGGACAGGCAGGAGAGACCATGCTCGAGACCTGGCGGGCGACAGCCCGTCGCCATGCCCTGCTGCCGCTGCGGATCTTCCTCGGCGTCACCTTCCTCTACGCCGGGCTCGACAAGCTGACCAGCAACACCTTCTTCACCGACTCGGCGAACGGCTCGCTGGTGCAGATCCTGCACGGCGCCCACGACCAGGCGGCGATACCGGCGATGATCGATCTGGCGCTGAAGAACCCGCACGGATTCGGCTACGCCATCGCCCTGGGCGAGATCGCGGTCGGCCTCGGCACGCTCGCCGGGCTGTTCGGCCGGGTCGCCGCGGCGGGCGGCGCGGCGATCTCGCTGAGCCTGTGGCTGACGGTGAGCTGGTCGACCACCCCGTACTACTACGGCAACGACCTGGCCTATCTGATGGCCTGGCTGCCGCTGGTGCTGGCCGGCGCCCCCTATCTGTCGCTGGACGCGCTGCTCGCCCGGCGCCGCGAGGGCCATGGCGGGCACCGCTCCGGGGGCGCCTCCGGCGGTTCGGCTACGGCGTCGGCTGCCGCCGTGCCCGGCGCCCGCGTACGCTCCGGACCGCCTGCGTGACGATGCCGGTCGCGGCCGAGAGCAGCAGCCCGGCCGCGATCAGCGGCACCGCGTGGCGCGGCGGCAGGTGCACGGTGCCGGCCGCGTCCAGCGCGAAGGCCGTGGTCAGGCCCAGCAGGACCAGGCCGAACACCAGGCTCGCGGGTTCGAAGCGATGCCGCCTCACCGGACCACCTCCACCTTGATCTGACCCACGCTGACATCCACCCGCAGATTGATCGTGCCGGACGACAGGGTGCCCGGCGGTGGACCGATCGTCGTCGTCAGATGCTGGTGCTTCTGGATCCGCACACCGTCGTTGACCTTCCCCGGCAGCACCACTTCACCGATCCCCAGGTCGTAGCGGAGGTTGACCGTGGCGGCGGCGGGCAGCCGCACCTCGGCCCGGCCCGCGCCGACCTTCACCTGGGTGCTGACCGTCTTCCCGCCGAGCGGCAGCGCGGTCAGGTCGAGCAGGCCCCGCCCGGCGCCGCGGTCGTACGAGGTCTGCACCGCGCTCGTGCTGGTGGGCCGCCAGGCGGTGGCGCCCCAGCCGGTGCCGTGCTTGGGCAGCGAGGCGGCGCCGACCAGCGCGGCGATCGTCAGCAGCGAGAAGAAGACGGTGCCGCCGCGGGCCCGGCCCGCGAAGGACGCGATCACGAAGGCGACGCCGAAGACGAAGAGCGCCGACGCCAGGCCGACCTCCAGGCTGACGCTCAGCGGCTGGTAGTCCCAGGTGGAGCCGGTGCCGATGGCCGCGGCGCAGATGACGGACAGGAAGACCCCGAGGCCGAACGGCCACGACCGGTCCTGCCTGCGGGCCGCCGCCTTCCGCTCCCGCCACGCCTTCTTGTCCGCCGCCTCGTACGGCCCGTCGTCCGGACCCCACAGATACGTGGGCGCGTCCTTGGTGAGCGGGTCGCGCCACCACGAGGCGGAGCCCGGTTCGGGCGGCGCCTGCACCGCGGGCGGCGCGTCCGCGACCGCGCTGGCGGCCACCGACGAGGCCGTTTCGCCCGCGAGCTGCCCGCTCCTGCGCTGGTACGACCAGTAGACGGCGCCCGCGGTGGCGGTCAGCAGCAGCAGCGAGAACCCCTGGTTCGTGCCGTTGTCCAGCATCGAGGCGTAGAGGCCGCAGCCCACCAGGGCCATCAGCACCGCGGTCAGCGGCGCCCCCTCGATCCGTCCCGACAGCAGCCGGTGCGCCTCGCTCTGCCGCTCGCCCTCCTGCGGGATGACCAGCCAGCCCATGCCGTAGATGATCAGCCCGATGCCGCCGGTCAGCGACAGCACCGCGAGCACCACCCGGAAGATCACCGGGTCGATGTCGAAGTAGCGGCCCGCGCCGTCGCACACACCGGCCAGCACCTTGTGGTCGCGGCCGCGGGTCAGCCGCCGCTTGGGCGGCGTGCCGTCAGCGGTGTCCGCGGCAGCGGGCACGTCGTCGGGGGGCTCGGTGGGCTCGTCCGTCATACGACCATGGTGACCGCTCCCCGCGGCCCTGGGCACCCACGGCAACCCTGGTCCGTCCCTGATCCGACCCCTGGGGGCATCCCCAAGGGGACAACCCTGATGCCCTGCCGGGGCCGGACGTGTGACGATCGGGGTATGTCAGCGAGCAGCCAACCCACCGGGGCCTCCTTCCTGTCCCCGCCGGACCCCGGCGAGGCCGGTGTGCGCAAGCTCTACCGCAGCTCCGAGGGGCGGATGGTGGGCGGCGTCGCCCGCGGCCTCGCCGGCCACCTCGGGCTGCCCGTGCTGTGGGTGCGGGTGCTCTTCGTCGTGCTGGCCTGCTTCGACGGCATCGGCCTGCTGCTCTACGCGGTCTTCTGGTTCTTCGTGCCGCTGGGCGTCGGCGGCGTCGCCATGGCGAAGGAGCCCCGTGACGCCCGCTCGTGGCTGGCGGGCAAGCGCCCCGACAAGGGCCAGATCTTCGCGCTGATCGCACTCGCGGTCGGCACCGGCATCCTGGTCGACCAGTTCAATCTGGGCGCCGCCAACCGCGCGGTGTGGCCGCTGCTCGTCATCAGCCTCGGCGTCGCCCTGGTGTGGCGGCAGGCCGACAACGCCCGCAAGGCCCGCTGGGTCGAGATGAGCCACGGCAAGCGGTTCTGGCCGCTGGCCAGGGCCGCCGCCGGTGTGGTGCTGGTCGTGGCGGGCGTCACCGGCTTCATCGTGGTGCGCGGCTCCGGCAGCCACCTCGGCGGCATCCTCCAGGCGGCCATCGCCGTACTCGTCGGCGTCGCCCTGATCGCGGGCCCGTACCTGGTGCGGATGACGCAGGACCTGTCCGCCGAGCGCCTGATGCGTATCCGCGCCCAGGAGCGTGCCGAGGTCGCCGCCCATGTGCACGACTCGGTGCTGCACACCCTCACCCTCATCCAGCGGCACGCGGAGGACTCCCGCGAGGTGACGCGGCTGGCCCGCGCCCAGGAACGCGAGCTGCGCCGCTGGCTGTACCGCCCCGAGGGCACCGGCAAGGAGGACGAGCCGACGACGCTCGCCGACGCGGTACGGGCCGCCGCCGCCGAGGTGGAGGACGCGCACGGCGTGCCGGTGGAGGTCGTCTGCGTCGGCGACTGCCCCCTCGACGAGAGGCTCGTGGCGCAGATGCAGGCCGCGCGGGAGGCAATGGTGAACGCGGCCAAGTACGGTGGCAGCGCAACAGGGGAAGCGGTTCAGGTCTACGCGGAAGTGGAGCCGACCAAGGTGTTCGTCTCCGTACGCGACCGCGGACCGGGATTCGACCTCGACTCCGTCCCCGACGACCGGATGGGTGTCCGGGAGTCGATCATCGGGCGCATGCGGCGCAACGGCGGCGAGGCGCGGCTGCGCTCCGCGCCCGGTGGCGGGACCGAAGTCGAACTGGAGATGGAGAGGGTGGCGGCATGACGGCGTCCACAGATGCGGCGGGCACGCCCGCGGCGCAGGAGCGGCGGGTACGGGTGGTGCTCGTCGACGACCACCGGATGTTCCGTACCGGGGTACAGGCCGAGATCGGCGCGACCGACGAGACGGGCGTGGAGGTCGTCGGCGAGGCCGCCGATGTCGACCAGGCCGTCACCGTGGTCACCGCGACCCGCCCCGAGGTGGTCCTGCTCGACGTCCATCTGCCCGGTGGCGGCGGCGTCGAAGTGCTGCGCCGCTGCGCGCCGTTGATGGGCGACCCGGACAACCCCGTGCGCTTCCTCGCGCTGTCGGTCTCCGACGCCGCCGAGGACGTCATCGGCGTCATCCGCGGCGGCGCCCGCGGCTATGTCACCAAGACCATCACCGGGCCCGACCTGGTCAACTCCATCTTCCGCGTGCGCGACGGCGACGCCGTCTTCTCCCCCCGCCTCGCCGGTTTCGTCCTCGACGCCTTCGCCTCCACCGACGCCCCGCCCGTCGACGAGGACCTCGACCGGCTCACCCAGCGCGAACGCGAGGTCCTGCGCCTGATCGCCCGCGGCTACGCCTACAAGGAGATCGCCAAGCAGCTCTTCATCTCGGTGAAGACCGTGGAATCCCACGTCTCGGCCGTCCTGCGCAAGCTGCAGCTCTCCAACCGCCACGAACTCACCCGCTGGGCGACGGCCCGCCGCCTGGTCTGAGGGCGCCCCTGCGGGGCGGCTCGGCGGGTCGGCCCGCGCGGGCCGGAGACGCGGGGGCAGCCCGCGCGGGCTGGCGGGCCCCGGCTTGGGCCTGCGGCGCGCCTGCCTGCGGCGGCGGTTTTGCAGGTTGGCCCGCGTGGGCCCCGGCCTGGGCCTGCGGCGCGTCCGCTGGCGCGGCGGCCTGCGGCGGCCGTCCGCCGCGCGGGGAAATTCGTTCGCCCTGGTCCGGGGGTGGTGGGACTATCCGCGGGGGTGCGCCGGCGGGCGCCCCTTCGTCCCCTCGGCCCTCGGAGAGGTTGCTTCATGGTGGTGCGGGTGTCCGGTGGCCTGGTGGGTGGCGGCCGGGAAGCGGGGGTGGCGGTGTTTCGGGGGATTCCGTTCGCTCAACCGCCGGTGGGGGAGCTGCGGTTCGCCGTGCCGCGCCCGGTGCGCGGCTGGGACGGGGTACGGGACGCGACCGCGTTCGGGCCTCCGCCGCCGCAGGCCGGGGTGTTCGGGATGGACGCGCTGGCCGGGCAGACACCCGGGGACGACTGGCTGACGGTCAATGTGTGGTCGCCCGACCCCGGGCCGGGCGCGGGCCTGCCGGTGATGGTCTGGATCCACGGCGGCGCCTTCGTCTTCGGCATGTCGGGGCTGCCCGAGTACGACGGTGGCCGGCTGGCGCGCGAGGGCGGCGTCGTGGTGGTGACGTTCAACTACCGCGTCGGCTTCGAGGGTTTCGGCCAGATCAGCGGCGCCCCCGCCAACCGCGGCCTGCTCGACCAGGTCGCCGCGCTGGAGTGGGTGCGCGACAACATCCGCGCCTTCGGCGGCGACCCGGACCGCGTCACCGTCTTCGGCCAGTCCGCGGGCGCCGGTTCCGTCGCCTCGCTGCTCGCGATGGACCGCGCCCACGGCCTCTTCCGGCGGGCCGTCGCCATGAGCGCGCAGGGCACCTACTTCGCGCCGGAGCTGGCCGCCGACATCGCCGCCGCTTGCGCCGCCGAGCTGGGCCTGCCGCCCACGGCGGACGCGCTGTCCGCCGTCGCCCCGGCCCGGCTGTCGGCAGCCGCCGACGCCCTCACCGCCAAGCTGGCCGATTTCACCGGGCGTTGGGGCCGACCCGCGCACCGCTCGATCCCGTTCTCACCCGTCGTGGACGGCGACATCCTGCCCCGTACCCCCTGGCAGGCCCTCGCCGACGGCCACGCCCTGGACGTCGACCTCCTCGTCGGCCACACCCGCGACGAGCACCGCCTCTTCGGCCTTCTCGACGGCACCCTCGGCCAGATCACCGCCGACCAGGCGGCGACCGCCCTGCGCCACTTCGCCCCCGCCCCCGACGGCCCGCACCGCTACCGCCGGGCGTTCCCGGCCGCCGACCCGAACGAGCTGTACGAACGCGTCCACGCCGACTGGCTCTTCCGCATGCCGTCCCTCCACCTCGCCGAGGCCCAGGCCGCCGCGGGCGGCCGCGCCCACCTCAGCGAACTGACCTGGCCCGCCCCCGGCATGGGCGGCATCCTCGGCGCCTGCCACGGCCTCGACGTCCCCCTCGTCTTCGGCAACCTCGACCGCGGCCAGCCCGCCGCCCTCCTCGGCGACGCCATCCCGCAGGCCGAAGCGGTCTCGGCCCAACTCCGCACCGCCTGGACCGCCTTCGCCACCCACGGCGACCCGGGCTGGCCCGCGTACGACCCCCACGAGCGCCTGACCCGCCTCTTCGACACCCCGCCGAGCGTCGTCCCGTACCCCGAGGAAGCCTCCCGCCTGCTGTGGCAGGACCACGCCTTCCCGGTGCTGCGGCCGGTGGGGGACCAGGGCCTGTCCGCAGCGGCGAGCGATGTCGGTGGTGGTCTATAGCCTGTCGAGATGATCCGTAGCGTGTTTGAGCAGCGTCCGCTCGATGCCGCTGTCGCTGACGCCGAGAGCGCGACGCTGGAGTTCGACCGGGCCAGGGACTGGCTGCGCTCCGCGCTGCTCGGGGTCGTGGAGCCGTTCGGCGCCGATGTGTGGGTCCTGGATCCGGCCCTGGAGCGGATCGTGCTGGTCAGCCATCCGTGGCGCGGGATGGTCCCGCCAGGTGGCGAGGTCGAGCCCGGCGAGTGCCCGCGTGAGGGCGCGGCCCGGGAGCTGGCCGAGGAGACCGGGCTGCGGCCACGGTTGTTGGAGCGGCCCGCCGCGGTGACGGTGCGGTCGTTCGGCCCGGGCCTGCCGGAGACGCTGTCCTTCTCCTACGCCGCGATCGGCGACCCGGAACAGCCGCTGACCCCGGAGGACGGACAGCCCGCGGCCTGGATGCGGCTGGACCAGGGCTGGGACAGCTGCTTCCCCGATGACGTGCTGCGCATCCGGCAGTACGTGAAGCTGCTGAGATCGGGTTCCGCCGCCTGATGAGCGCGGGGCCTAGAAGGCGGCAGGGGGCCGGATGCCGAGCCACTGCTCGGCGTCCCATGCCTCGAACCGCTCCAGCTCGGTGAAGCCGAGCTTCGCCGCCAAGCGCATCGAGGCGGCGTTGGCGCTCTGGGTGGTGAGCACCACCGGCTCGCCGGGAAGGACGCCGTCGAGCCAGCCGAGCGCCGCCGCGCACGCCTCGGCGGCGTAGCCGCATCCCCATGCCCGGGGCAGAAACAGATAGCCGAGGTCGGCCTTCCCCGCGGCGGCCGGGCGACGGTGCCCGGTCGCCCTCCGGAGCAGGATCTGGCCGATCATCGCCCCGTCGAGCTCCACGACGAAACTCCCGGGCCACCGCTCCGGCACCTCGGGCGTCTCGCGCTCCACCTCGTCGCGGGGGCGCGGACCGCCGAGGTACGCGTTCACCTCCGGTGAGGTGAGGAGGGCGACGAACGCCGCCCGGTCCCGCGCTTCCGGCTCCCGCAGCACCAGCCGCTCGGTTCGAATCGGTGCGGGCGGCCACTCGGCGATCTCCAGTTCTTCCATCGCCGCACGCTAACAGCCCCCGGGCAGCGGCAGTTCGCACCAGACCGTCTTTCCGATCCCGTACGGCCTCGGCTCGGCGTCCCACGCCGACGCGAGCGCCGCCACCAGCGCCAGCCCGCGCCCCGACTCGTCGTCGGACCCCGCCTCGCGTACCACTGGCAGCGCGTTGCACGCGTCGGAGACCTCCACCCGGAGGGTCTTCGCGTCGACGACCCGGCACCGCGCCTCCACCTCCCGCCCCGCCACCCTGCCGTGCCACACGGCGTTCGTCATCAGCTCGCTCAGTAACAGCGCCGCCGTCTCGACGGTCTCCCCGGGAAGCCGTAACTCCTCGGCCCAGGACCGGAAGAGGGCACGCGCGCGGCCTACGCTCCGTGCGTGGCGGGGGAGCAGCCATGCGATGTCCGTCGCGGGATCGGCGGCTGCCGTGGGCTGGGTCGGTGGAGTCATGACGGGTCCTCAACGCGCTGTCGGCACTACGGATTTCGTAGTTCGCCGATCACAGAGTGTGCGCACCGCGCTAGCCTCGGGAGTCACCACCCGGGTACGGAGCGTTCCCGTACCTACGCCGCACCACGAGGGGGGACCACCGCCGATGACGTCGGAGAACTCCGAGCCGCCCATGGCTTGGCGCTACTGCGGCAACCAATGCAAGCTGTGGCGCGAGCGCGCTGGCGTCACCCGAGATCAGTTGGCCAAGGAGGCCAACTACGAGTACGACTCCGTCAAGTCCATGGAGTTGGGGCGCCGCAAGCCGACGCCGAGGCTATTGCAGGTCGCGGACGCGATGTGCGGGGCGCAGGGGATGTTGGTCGCTGCGCTGGCTTTTCTGAAGCCGGAGCCATTTCCGAGCTATTCGCAGGACTTCATGCGATACGAGGCAGAGGCCGTATCGCTCAGTTCCTACGAGTCGTTGCTCATCCCCGGTCTGCTCCAGTGCGAGGCGTACGCGCGGTCGCTGATCAACGGGCACTGGCCGCCGCTGGACGACGAAACGGTGGAGGAACGCGTCAAAGGCCGGATGGAACGCCAAGCGCTTCTGCAGAAGCAGACCAAGGCGTTCAGCTTCGTGATCGAGGAGGGAGTGCTCCGCCGAGTCATCGGCACGATCGACGAACACCGGCAGCAGCTTGCCCACCTCGTGAAAGCCGGGGTTCCGCGTCACGTAACCGTGCAAGTGATGCCGACCTCCGAGGGCTACCACCCTGGACTGCGTGGGCCGTTCGTTCTGCTGGAGACGCCGGATCACGAGCACCTCGCTTACGAGGAGGGCCAGACGCTGGGCGTCCTCTACGCCGAGCCCGCAAAGGTGAGCACTGTGTCGCAACGCCATGCGATGATCCTTCGGAGGGCCCTCACGCCCGAGGCGTCCTCGGACTTCATCGGCAAGTTGGCGGAGGAACTATGAGCACCGAGCTGTCGTGGTTCAAGTCCAGCTACAGCAACGACGAAGGCGGCAACTGCATCGAGGTCGCCACCTCGTGGCACAAGTCGTCGCACAGCGACACCGAAGGCGGGAACTGCGTCGAGGTCGCCACCTGCCCGAGCACCGTGCACGTGCGCGACAGCAAGGACGCGGAAGGCCCGCAACTGGCCTTCACGCCCGCCGCGTGGGCGGCCTTCGTGGAGTTCGCCGCGCAGCGATAGCCTGACGGCCAGTTGATCAAGCCAACTGGTCGGGGGACGGCATGGGACGGGCGAAGCTCGCGGCAGCAGCCGCGCTGGCGGCGATGGCACTCACCGCGTGCAGCGGGGGAGACGGGGGCGGGGGCGGCAAGCCCACCTCGGGCCACCCGGCCCAACCCCAGGGCGGGAAGCCCTCCGCACCGTTGACGAAGCTGGCCGTGCCGAACGGGTTCGACGTCAGCAAGGGCTGGGAGCAGACGCTGGCGTGGATGCCGGAGGACGCCCGGACCACGCCGGTCGCGGACGCGCCCCGCTCGGAGGCCGTCGCGTATCTGGACTCGTCGGAGGACGGGTACGTGCCGACGCTGCGGGATGTGCGGACGGGCGCGGTGCGGTGGCGCGGAGCGCCGTGGCAGCCGCCGGAGGCGATCGAGGACCCGGCCGGGAAGGGCGTGGAGATCCCGGATGTGGTCGTGGCCGGTCAGGGCGGCCGGGAGTACGTGGTGGCGTGGGCGCACGGGAAGAGCGGTGGGGACGGCTTCACCAAGGGCCGCGAGGTGGTCGAGGCCGTGGTCTATCCGGCCGACGCGCACGGCAGTGCGGTGGAGCCCACCCGCAAGGTGACGTTGCTGCTGTCGGACAGCGGTACCGCGCCGCGTAGCGATGTCGAGGTCAGGGACGGCGGCGGCGCGGGCCTGCTCGTGACGTGGGACAAGGGCGCGCAGGGCGCCTCCGTGGACCTGGTGAGCGGACATGTCCGCTCCCTCCCCTCCACGGGGAAGACGAAGACCGGCTGCGTGGACACCTGCATGCCCGGCAGCGCGTACGCGGCCGTCACCACGGCGGGAGCGGTGATCGCCAACGACAGCGGGGGCTTCGGGATCGACGGCGGGTGGTACAGCCGGGACGTACGGCCGTCGGGGGTGCCCGCCACGCACGACTTCGCGCAGAACGGCGTGGTCGAGGGCGGCACCGGGGGCGAACTCGTGGCGCGGTGGCATCCCGTGGCGAAGGGTTCGGACGGCGACCCGGTGTGGGCCGTGCACGACGCGGCCACGGGCAAGGTGCGCGCGACCGTCTCCTGCGGCACCGCGATACCCGACGAGGACGCCGGCGCCCGCCTCTCGCCCGACGGCCGCTACCTCGTCTTCGACACCGTGGCCTTCGACCTGACGACCGGCAAGGGCCGCTGCTTCGCCGAGACCCCCACCCACCACGCCGTCCGCTTCGTCTCCGTAGCCGCCGACGGCACCGCCTACGGCACCACCCCCGACGGCACCCCCGTCCTCGTCTCCCTCCCCACCGGCTCCGCCGTCCCCCAACCCCACGGCCTCCAACTCCCCCTCACCCTCTACCCCGACCGCGCCATCTTCGCCACCGCCGACCCCTCCGGCCCCCACCACCTGATCATCTACCCCCGCACCCACTAACCCCCCACCACCGAACCCCACCCCCGCACCCCACCCCGTACCGGGCGAGCCCGCACCCAGCGCGAGTGCCCACGATCTCTCGCGCCGCGCGCCTGCACGGCAGCGCGTCGCCCCCCCCGCGCAGTGCGCCTGCCCGCAGTGCCCTCGCACGGCTGTGCACACCGCCCTCGCGCCCCCGTACCGCGTGAGCCCGCACGCAGTGCGCCCGCACGGCAGTGCACCCCGCACCCCACCCCGTACCGCGTGAGCCCGCACGCAGTGCGCCCGCACGGCGGTGCGCACCTCTTGCGTACCGCAGGTAAAAGAGTTCCCCAGATATTTCGGCCACTTTCTCCGGGCCGGAGATAGACTCACCGGGCCTGAGTCGGAACGCCTGGTCGGGCCGCGGCAGGATGCCGCATTTCCGCGCGATCTGCGCCGATTCGGCCCCATATTTTCGTGATGCACCATTCACATTCCTTGGGGGGATTGTGTTCTCAGCTCAACCGGCGGGCACTGCCATGCGCCGCCGCAGGCGGCTTGTCGCCGCCTGCACCACAGGAGTGCTGTCGCTCGGCGCGCTCGCGCTGGGCCCGGCCGCCGTCGCGCACGCCGACAGTGCCGGGGCGCGGCCCGGTGGCACGGTGGGCACCCACAAGCCGGCCGCGCCGCGGCCGACGCTGAACGTGCCGCACAGCAAGAAGCGCGCGATGTCGACCTCGGCCGCCGCGCTCACCACGCCGCGCTACGACATCGACGGCGACGGCTACGCGGACTTCCTGACGCAGGAGGGCAACGGCCACGTCCTGCAGCAGTCCAGCAGCACCAACAGCTGGGCCGACCTGGGCACCAACGGGGTCCAGTACAAGGACATCCTCACCCCGGGCGACATCGACACGACCCAGGCCGGTCCCGAGGTGCTCTCCCTGACCACCACCGGCCACCTGTCGATGTGGTCCAACGGCGCCTTCCCGTCGGGCGGCCCGAGCTGGACCGGCAACGGCTGGCAGATCTACAACAAGGTGACCGCCGTCGGCGACATCACCGGTGACGGCCACCCCGACCTGCTGGCGCGGGACTTCGCGGGCGACCTGTGGCTCTACCAGGGCACCGGCAGTGAGACGTCGCCGTTCGGGGCCCGGGTCAAGGCCGGTTTCGGCTTCGGCAGCTACGACCAGCTCCTGGGCGCCGGCGACCTCACCGGCAGCGGCCTGGAGACCCTGGTCGCCCGTGACCTGGACGGCAACCTGTGGCTGTACAAGGCGACCGGTAACGCTTCCGCCCCGCTCGCGGGCCGTATCAAGATCGGCACCGGCTGGAACGTCTACAACCAGATCCTGGGCATCGGCGACGAGATCGACAAGACCGGCGGCATCTACGGCCGCACGCTCCCCGGCGAGCTGTACTTCTACCAGGGCGACGGCTCGGGCACCGGGACGCTCACCTCCAGCGTGCACGTCGGCAGCCAGTGGAACGACGCGCTGATCGCCGGTCAGGGCGCCAACACCCTCTGGGGCAAGAACAACCTGTTCGCGCTGACCTCCAGCGGCAACCTGTATTACTACTACGGGATGAAGACCGGCCTGATCAGCGCCCGTCAGCTGATCCCCAACGCCGGTGACTGGAAGGGCGCCCGGCTCATCGCGCCGGTCTCCCTGACCCAGGCCGACGAGCAGCCGCTGCTGGAGATCATCGACGGCACGCTCTACAGCGACATCGACGGCAGCGTCGTCGCCGGCGGCTGGGGCAGCTACAACCTGACCGTGGGCCCCGGCGACCTCAGCGGCGACGGCAACAGCGACATCCTGGCCCGCGACAGCAGCGGTGTGCTGTGGGACTACACCGGACGCGGCAACGGCCTGCTGAACAGCCGGATCAAGGTCGGCGGCGGCTGGAACGGCTACAACGCCATCATCGGCGCGGGCGACGTCGACGGTGACGGCAAGGCCGACATCATCGCCCGCGACGGCGGCAGCGGCCACCTCTACATCTACAAGGGCACCGGCGTGGCCTCCGCGCCGTTCAAGGCCCGGGTGGACATCGGCGGCGGCTGGAACGGCTACATCCGGCTGGCCGCCCCCGGCGACCTCGACGGTGACGGCCGCGCCGACATCGTGGGCGTCAACTCCGCCGGTGAGCTGTACCGCTACAGCGGCTCCGGCCACAACACCACCGCCACCTTCAAGCCCCGCGTGAAGATCGGCACCGCCGGCTGGAACGGCTACTCCTCGGTCCTCTGAGCCTCGGCGACCGCCAGGCGCACCGGCCAACGGCCCGGCCCCGTACCGCGATTGACGCGGTGCGGGGCCGGGCCGCGTTTGTGTGGGAGGTATTGACGGGGCCATGCCTCGTCGGTTAAATCGCATCCTGAACTAAGTCGTGAACAAAGTGTCACCGCCCCGCGCGCTCCGGCTCCCCACGATCCCCCCACTGCCTCGTCGGTCCCTGGAGGTACCTCCCCATGTCGAGAACCCGCACGGCACTTCCCCTGCCACGCCTGCTGCTACGGCTCCTCGCGCTGTGCGCGGTCCTGCTCGGCTTCACCGCCGTGCCGGGCGCCGGACGCGCGCACGCCGCCCCCGCGTTCAAGGTGCTCGCCTTCTACGACGGCACCTACGACGCGGCGCACATCAGCTTCGTCCACGAGGCCAACCAGTGGCTCCCGCAGGCCGCCGCGCAGAACGGCTTCTCGTACACCGCGACCAACGACTGGAACCAGCTCAACACCGCGAACCTGGCCAACTACCAGGTGGTCCTCTTCCTGGACAACTACCCGCAGACGGCCGCCCAGCGCAGCGCGTTCCAGACGTACATGAACAACGGCGGCGGCTGGATGGGCTTCCACGTCTCCGCGTACAACGACCAGACGCCCAGCGACTGGTCCTGGTACCACGAGACCTTCCTCGGCACCGGCACCTTCCAGAGCAACAGCTGGGGGCCGACCTCCGAGACGCTGAAGATCGAGGACCGCAACCACCCGTCGATGGCCGGGCTGCCCGCGACCATCACGTCGTCGGTCAGTGAGTGGTACAGCTGGCACAACGACCTGCGCCAGAACCCCGACATCGACATCCTGGCCTCGATCGACCCGTCCAGCTTCCCGGTCGGCACCGACCCCAACCAGACCTGGTACAGCGGCTACTACCCGATCATCTGGACGAACAAGAACTACAAGATGCTGTACGCGAACTTCGGCCACAACGCGATGAACTACGACACCAACACCGCGCTGTCGTCCACCTTCGCCAGCGCCCAGCAGAACCAGTTCCTGATCCAGGGACTCAAGTGGCTCGGCGGCGCCGGCTCCACCACCCCGCCCGGCGGCGGCAACCCGCCCACCGGCGCCATCACCGGCTACGGCGGCAAGTGCGTCGACGTCGCGGGCGCCAACTCCGCCAACGGCACCGCCGTCCAGCTCTACGACTGCAACGGCACCTCCGCCCAGTCCTGGACGGTCGGCACCGACGGCACGATCCAGTCCCTGGGCAAGTGCCTCGACGTGGCCGCCGCGGGCACCGCGAACGGCACCAAGACCCAGCTCTACGACTGCAACGGCACCAACGCCCAGAAGTGGACCGCGGGCGCCAACAGCACCCTGGTCAACACCGGTTCGGGCAAGTGCCTCGACGCCACGGGCCCCAGCTCCGCCAACGGCACCCGCCTGCAGATCTGGTCCTGCTCCGGCGGCGCCAACCAGCAGTGGCACCTGCCGTCCTGATCCCGCGTCAGCCGAGCCCGGCCCCGTACGTCCAGGGGCCGGGCTCGTCGGCGTGTGCGTCCCGCGTCAGGACGGGCGGGTCGCGCCCGCGAAGGGCATCTCCGAGATGGGGGCGATACGGACCGGGGCGCCCGGGTGCGGGGCGTGGATCATCTGGCCGTTGCCGATGTAGAGGCCGACATGGGAGATGCCGGAGTAGAAGAAGACCAGGTCGCCCGGCTGGAGGGCGGACTCGGGAACCCGGGTGCCCGCGTTGATCTGCGTGTACGTGGTGCGGGGGAGCGAGACGCCCGCAGCCCTCCAGGCGGCCTGGGTCAGCCCCGAGCAGTCGTAGGCGTTCGGGCCGGTGGCGCCCCAGACGTACGGCAGGCCCAGCGCGCGGTAGGCGAAGGCGACGGCCTGCGCGGCGCGGGCGGAGGGGGCCGCGGGGATGCCCGACCGGCCGGGGTCGGGGGAGAGCGGGGTGCGGGTGGCGGCGCGGGTGGTGGGCGCCGAGGAGCCGTCGGAGGCGTCGACTGCGGCGCGTTCGGGGGCGGAGAGCCGGTCGAGCAGGGCCTGCGCCTGCGCCAGCTTCGTCTGCACCTCGTGCTTGCGGGCCGCCAGCCGCTCCTGCGCCGACCGCAGCGCGGCGAGCTTCGCGTCGGCCGCGTCATGGGTGCGCGCCACATCCTGCCGCTGGGCGGCGAGTTGGGCCAGCGCGGCGGTCTGCCTGCTGCTCAACTTGTCGAGCAGGCCCGCCCGTTCCAGATACGCGTCCGGCGAGGAGCTGAGCACCAGCTGCACGGTCGGGTCGATGCCGCCCGTACGGTACTGCGCCGCCGCCAGCGAACCGATGGTGTCCCGCGTCTCGTTGAACAGCGCGGTCTTGCGGGCCAGTTCGTCCTGGAGCGCGTCGACGGCGTGCCGGGCGGTGTCCGCCTGCTCCTTCGCGCCGTCGTAGCTCTCGGTGGCCGCCTCCGCCTGCTGGTAGAGGGCGTCGACCTCCGCCTTGACCTCGCCGGGGGTGGCGGGCCGCGGCTGCGCGTTGCCGGTCTCCGCGAAGAGGGTGACCGACGCGGCGGAGGCGAGCGCGAGGGTGACGGCCGTACGGGCCGAGGTGCGGGCGGTGAAGGCACGCGCCGCCGTGGGTCTGCGGTGCGAGCGGGGACTGTGGGAGGCCATGCGGCCGTCATCCCTTCCGGGGCCAGGGGACGGTCCGGCGGCGCCCGCCACGGGGGGAGCAGGCGACCGCCGGACCTTCGGCGGGGGCGGTCGTGCCGTCCGGCTTCTGACGGCAATGGGGATCGACCACCTGGGGAGTGACGCTAAACCTGCCGGGGGGAGGGGGCGGGCAAGGAGACCGGGACTGGTCGTATTCGATCGGCCCGCGACCGTAACCGACCGGCGGGCGGGGCGGCCGCGGCGTAATGCGTCCACCACATGACCGAAGAGCCGGTCGGGGACTCCCCGACCGGCTCTCGTGTGCTACGGAATGCGGTGTTGCGGTGCTTCGGCCCTGCGGTGTCAGGCCAGGCGGACGGCGCCCGCGAACGGCATCCAGCTCAACTGCCCGATCTCCACGACCGCGCCGGTGTGCGGGGCGTGCACGATCTGGCCGTTGCCGAGGTAGATGGCCACGTGGCTGATGCCGGAGTAGAAGAAGACCAGGTCGCCGGGGCGCAGGTCCGACTCCGAGACCCGCGTGCCGTCCTTGATCTGGTCCCAGGTGGTGCGGCCGATGTCGATGCCCGCGGCGTGGTAGGCGGCCTGCGTCAGACCCGAGCAGTCGTACGAGCCCGGGCCGGTGGCGCCCCGCTCGTACGGCTTGCCGCGCTGCGCGAGGGCGAACGCGATGGCCTGGGCGGCGCGGCCGGAGGCGGGGCCGTTGTACGTGTAGTGCGTGGGCGTCGACGAGGTGCTGTGGTGGTCGAGCGCGGCGAGCTGGGTGCGCTGGTCCTTGGTGAGGCTGTTGAGCAGCTTCTGCGCGGCGGCCAGCTTGGTGTCGACGTTCTTCTTCTCGGCGGCCAGCTTGCTCTGCGCGGCGGTCAGCTCGTTGAGGCTCGAAGTGGCCTGCGCGCGCTGGATGTTGGCCTGCTCCTGCTGGACCTTGAAGGTCTCCAGCGCCTGCTCCTGCGTGGTGGAGAGCCGGTCCAGCATGTGCGTCTGGGCCAGGAAGCCCGCCGGGTCCTCGGAGAGCAGCAGCTGCGTGGTCTCGTCGATGCCGCCGTCGCGGTACTGCGCGGTGGCGAACTGGCCCAGGATGCGCCGCGTCTCGTTCATCTTCTGGGTCTTCTGCGCGACCTGCGCCAGGAGCTGGTTCGCCGTCGCGCGCTGCTTGGTCGTCTTCTCCTGCGCGGCGTCGTACTGCTGCGTGGCGACCTCGGCCTGCTGGTTCAGTTCCTCGATCTGCGCCTTCACCTCGGCGATCGAGGGCTTGGCGGGCGCCGCGTTCGCGCTCTCGCTCAGCAGGGTGACCGAGGCCAGCGCCGCGGTGGTGATACCGACGGCGGCCCGCGGGCCCGCCGTTGACAGTATTCGGGTACGCGGCTTGCGATGCGACGCCAAGAGAGGCAAATCCTTCCGTGTGCCGCCTACCGGGTTAGCTGACGGGTTCGGGCTGAAGGTCGCCCTACGGTCGGGACACCTTGCGGTGTCTCTACCGATTCACCCCACGTGCTGGGTGGGTCCCCGGCTCCGGTCCAGGACCGGATTGAGCGGAGGTGGTGCGCTGTCGACTCCGGAGCCGACGGGGGAGCACGCCACCTAGCGGGCTACCGTAGTCAACTTCTTCGAGTCTTGGGAAGTTTGGATTGCAATGTGACCGAAATCGCTTTGTGATCTTACTGTTTGTGCACGCCCCCTTATTCGGACAAGTCCGAATACAGAGGGTCAATCCCTCGGTCAAGCCGGGCGGACGGCACCGTAGATGGGCATCTCCGTGATCGGCGCGATCTTCACCACGGTGCCGGTGTGCGGCGCGTGGATCATCATGCCGTCGCCTATGTAGAGCCCGACGTGGCTGATGTCGCTGTAGAAGAAGATCAGGTCGCCCGGCTGGAGGTCGGACGTCGACACCCGGGTGCCCACCTTCACCTGGTCCCAGGTGGTCCGCGGCAGGTCGATCCCGGCCGCCCGCCACGCCGCCTGCGTCAGACCCGAGCAGTCGTACGACGACGGTCCCGTCGCGCCCCACACGTACGGCTTGCCGATCTGCTGGCGCGCGAACGCGATCGCCGTCGCGGCCTTCGACGAGGAGGACGAGCCCGGCGCGGTCGGGGTGGTGCCCCCGGCCTTCTTCGCCGCCGCCTCGCGCGCCGCCTTCTCCTTGGCCGCCAGCGCCGCCGCCCTCTTCTTGGCCTCGGCCTCCTGCTTGGCCGCCAGCGCCGCGAGCCGCGCCTTCTCCTGCGCGGTCAGGCTGTTGAGCAGCTTCTGCGCCTCGCTCAGCTTGGTCTGCACCGTCGCCTTGGCGGTCCGCAGCTGGGCCTGCTGGGTGGTGAGGGTGGCCAGGCTCTTCGCCGCCTCGATGCGCTGCTGCGTCGCCGCCGCCTGCTGCACCCGGTACGACTCGACGGCCGACTTCTGGCGCTGGCTCATCACGTCCGACAGGTGCGCCTGGTCCAGCAGCGCCTGCGCGTCGGGCGACAGCAGGTAGCGGCTGGTCGAGTCGTCGCCGCCGGAGCGGTACTGCGCGGCCGCGTACTGCCCGAGCACCCGCCGCGAGGCGTTCAACTGCTCGGTCTTCTGGGCCGCCTGCGCCAGCAGCTTGTTGACCTTGGTGTTCTGCTGGTCGGTCAGCTCCTTGGTGCCGTTGTAGTGCTCGGTGGCCACTTCGGCCTGGTGCATCAGCGCGTCGACCTTCGCCTTCACCTCGGCGATCGACGGCTGCGCGGGCTTGGCCGGCTGGGCGGGCGCCGCACTCGCGCTCTCACCCAGCAGGGTCACGGTCGCCAGAGCCGCGGTGGTGATCCCCACGGCCGCTCGCGGACCGGGGGCGCTGAGTAGCGCGGTTCTGGCCTTACGGTGTGTCGCCATGGCGGGCGGACTCCTTCCGGACGCCGGACGCTGCCTGGTTGGCGGAGACCGTAGCCAAAGCGTGGCGCCGCTGTGAAGGCCGGTGTCCGATAGGCCCGATACCTTTTCGTAATCTTTTGCGGTTCGCATGCACGGCAGCGCTTTCCGTCACACAGCGTGGCATCGGCACTACGTCGGAGGCGGATTCGGCACTACACCGGAAGCGGCGGTGGGCTGTCGGTGCCGGGCTCTAGACTCGGGAGGCGATGAGCAGCCTCTTTGACGACAACTTCCTGCGCGGTCTCACACCGTTCGACGCCTCCGCCGAAGGCTCGGTCCCGCCGCCTCCGGAGCCGGAGGACGGACCGGGCGGCGAGGACGTGCCCGACGACCTCTTCGGCGGCCGGTTCGACGGCCCGCCGCCCGAGCGGGACACGCACTACCGCGACGGCGCCCCGCGCCCCGCCACCGACCCCGCACAGCTTTTGGAGGGTCTCAACGAGCAGCAGCGCGCCGCCGTCGAGCACTCCGGCGGCCCCCTGCTCATCGTCGCGGGCGCCGGATCCGGCAAGACCCGGGTGCTCACCCACCGCATCGCGCACCTGCTCGGCGCACGTCATGTCCACCCCGGCTCGATCCTCGCGATCACCTTCACCAACAAGGCCGCGGGCGAGATGAAGGAGCGCGTCCAGGAGCTCGTCGGCCCGCGCGCCAACGTGATGTGGGTGTCCACTTTCCACAGTGCGTGCGTCCGCATCCTGCGCCGCGAGTCGAAGGTGCTCGGCTTCACGTCGTCCTTCTCGATCTACGACGCCGCCGACTCCAAGCGGCTGATGGCGCTGGTCTGCCGGGACCTCGACCTGGACCCGAAGCAGTACCCACCGAAGTCCTTCAGCGCCAAGATCTCCAACCTGAAGAACGAACTGATCGACGAGGAGACCTTCGCCGGGCAGGCGGAGAACACGTTCGAGAAGAAGCTCGCCGAGGCGTACGCGCTCTACCAGTCGCGGCTGCGCGACGCCAACGCGCTGGACTTCGACGACATCATCATGACCACGGTCAACCTGCTGCAGGCGTTCCCCGACGTCGCCGACCACTACCGGCGGCGCTTCCGGCACGTCCTCGTCGACGAGTACCAGGACACCAACCACGCCCAGTACACCCTGGTCCGCGAGCTGGTCGGGACCGGCGAGGAAACAGCGGAGCTGTGCGTGGTCGGTGACGCCGACCAGTCCATCTACGCCTTCCGCGGCGCCACCATCCGCAACATCCTCCAGTTCGAGGAGGACTACCCGCAGGCCCGCACCATCCTGCTGGAGCAGAACTACCGCTCCACCCAGACGATCCTGTCCGCCGCCAACGCCGTCATCGAGCGCAACGCGGGGCGGCGCGCCAAGAACCTGTGGACCGAGTCCGGCGACGGCCCCGTCATCACCGGCTACGCGGCCGACCAGGAGCACGACGAGGCCCAGTACGTGGCCGACGAGATCGACCGGCTCACCGACGCGGGCGACGCCCGCCCCGGCGACGTCGCGGTCTTCTACCGCACCAACGCGCAGTCCCGTGTCTTCGAAGAGGTCTTCATCCGCGTCGGGCTGCCGTACAAGGTCGTCGGCGGCGTCCGCTTCTACGAGCGCCGCGAGGTCCGCGACGTCCTGGCGTATCTGCGGGTGCTGTCCAACCCCGAGGACACCGTGCCGCTGCGCCGCATCCTCAACGTGCCCAAGCGCGGCATCGGCGACCGCGCCGAGGCGATGATCGACGCCCTCGCGCTGCGCGAGCGGATCTCCTTCCCGCAGGCGCTGCGCCGCGTCGACGAGGCGTACGGCATGGCGGCGCGCTCGGCGAACGCGGTCAAGCGCTTCAACACGCTGATGGAGGAGCTGCGCACCATCGTGGACTCCGGCGCGGGCCCCGCCGTCGTCCTGGAGGCCGTACTCGAACGCACCGGCTATCTCGCCGAGTTGCAGGCGTCCACCGACCCGCAGGACGAGACCCGCGTCGAGAACCTCCAGGAACTCGCCGCCGTCGCCCTGGAGTTCGAGCAGGAGCGCGGCGAGGACGAGCCCGGCACCCTGTCCGACTTCCTGGAGCGGGTGGCCCTCGTCGCCGACTCCGACCAGATCCCCGACGACGACACCGACAACGGCGGCGTCATCACCCTCATGACGCTGCACACCGCCAAGGGCCTGGAGTTCCCGGTGGTGTTCCTCACCGGCATGGAGGACGGCGTCTTCCCGCACATGCGGGCGCTCGGCCAGGTCAAGGAGCTGGAGGAGGAGCGGCGGCTCGCCTACGTGGGCATCACCCGGGCCCGCGAGCGGCTCTACCTGACGCGCTCGATGATGCGCAGCGCCTGGGGCCAGCCCGCGTACAACCCGCCGTCGCGCTTCCTGGAGGAGATCCCCGAGACGCTCATCGAGTGGAAGCGGACCGGCGGTGTGCCCGGCGGGTCCTCGGGCCCGGCCGTCTCCAAGGCCGCGGCCTCGCTCTCCTCCTCGATGGCCGCCCGCTCCGCCCGCGGCAGCACCGGCTTCGCCACCCGCCGCGCCGCGGGGGACCGCCCGGTCATCTCCCTCAAGGTCGGCGACCGCGTCACCCACGACCAGTTCGGCCTCGGCACCGTCATCTCCGTCACCGGCCAGCCGGGCGACGAGAAGGCGACGATCGACTTCGGGGATGAGCGCCCCAAGCAGCTTTTGTTGCGGTACGCGCCGGTCGAAAAGCTTTAGCCTTGCCGGCTTGGCTTGTGCGGTTTCCCCGCGGGCGGCCTCTTGCGGTCGGCTGCGGGCCACCTGCCGGTGGTCGGTTGCTCGCGCAGTTCCTCGCGCCCCTTCGGGGCGTGTCAGCGCGGGTCGAGGCCGTGGGCGAGGAGCCAGGGGAGGGGGTCGATGGGGGAGCCGCCGTGGGGGCGGACTTCGAGGTGGAGGTGGGGGCCGGTGGTGTTGCCGGTGTTGCCGGAGTAGGCGATCACCGTGCCGGCCTTGACGGAACCACTGCGGATCTTGGTGCTGCTGAGGTGGCAGTACCAGGTCTCGGTGCCGTCGGGGGCGGTGACTATGGCCATGTTGCCGTAGGAGTTGTTCCACTGGGTGCGGACGGTGCCGTCGGTCACGGCCATCACGGGGGTACCCGGCTGCACGGGGAAGTCGATCCCGGTGTGCAGCGCCATCCAGTTGACGCCCGCCTGCCCGAAGTACGCGCTCAGGCCCTTCTGCTTCACCGGCAGGAAGAACTTCGGCCGCAGCGCCTCCTTGCGGGCCGCCGCTTCCTCCTTGGCCTTCTTCGCCGCGTCCTGCCGGTCCTTGAGGTCCAGCCGCTCCTGCGTCCGGCTGGCGCGGGTCGCGAAGTCGTCGGCGTCGGCGCTCACTCCGGTGATCTGCCGGTCGAACTGCGTCGTCGGCGCGTTCTTGGCTGCCGCCGCGTCCACCCCGTCGGACTGTCCCTCCGCCGACTTCGGCATCCCGACCCCGGCGACCGCCGCCGCGCCGACCGCCGCCACACCCATCACCGCGACCGATGGCACCGCCACGGTCAGCAGCACCGACCGCTTCGCGGGCTTGCGCCGCCTGCTGCGCGCCGCGGGCTCGAAGTCCGGCCCCGGCTCGGGTTCCGCGTAGTCGTGCCGCTCCTCGACCTCGTCCTGGGCGAACTCCGCCTCCTCGGCGACGAGTTCGGGCTCCGGCTCGGGCGGGGGAGCGGGTGCGGGCGCCGGCTCGGGCGCCATCGGCATCTGCTCGTACAGCCCGGTGTCTCCGCCGGCGTCGTACCCGTATCCGTACCCGTACGTGGGGTACGACCCGGAGTCCCACTCCTGCTGCTGCGGGATGACCGCGGTGTGCCCCTGGTTCAGGTAACCGGTCTGGTGGTCCGCCTGGTAGAAGGCGGTGCTGTCGTACGTGCCGGTGTCGTAGTACGTCGCCTGCGGGAAGGCGCTGGTGTCGTACGCACCAGTGGCGTACGTGGTGCCGGTGGCGTAGGTGCCGGTGTCGTATGTGCCCGTGTCGTACGTCCCGGCGCCGTACCCGTAGTCGTATCCGTACCCGTTGGTGTCTTGGGCGGGAGCGGGGGCAGGAGCTGCTTGCGGCTGGTCGTAGCCGTAACCGTTGTGGTCGTAGCTGTAGCCGTGGCCGTACTGCGGGGTCTGCGGGACGTACGCGTAGCTGCCGGTCGCGTCGGGGGACGGGCCGAAGAGCGGGTCCGCGTCAGCGAAGGCGGTGCCGACGGTCTGGTACGCGCCGGTGGAATACGCGTCGTACCCATAGGCGTCGTAGTCAGGGGCGTACCCCGACGAGGGCCGTTCGTTCACCGCCAACTTCTCTTTCGCCTCGGCAGCAGGAGAATTAGCGGTGACTGTAGCTGCCCTCACCCGACGCCGACAATCTCCGACGGGTACCTGGCGTCCGCCTTGCCCGGCGTTCGGTTGATATTCGACCGTTATGTGTCCGTTATGCCACGTCGCTCGCGGGGGCCAGCGGCTCGTCCGCGGCCAGTTCCCGGCGTATCTCCGCAGCTACCGCGCCGTGCACGGTCAGGGCGAGATGTCCGATACCGCGCACCTTGATGTTTTTCACCAGAAGGTCCGGGTGTTCGAGGCGCGCGGTCTCCACCGGCAGCATGAGCTGGTCGAGGTCTCCCCAGAACGCCACGAAGCGTGTGCGGCACCCCGGCGCTGGGGTCGCCAGCTCCTCCAGCAGCTCCGATCCGGGCCGCATCTGCCGGACCATCGGGTGCGGCGTCAGCAGAGAAATCGCCCGCGTACCGCCATGTGGGGTACCTAGTGTGACCAGGGTCCGCACCCGGGCGTCCCCGCCCAGCCGCTGCACGTAGTAGCGGGCGATCAGCCCACCGAGGCTGTGCCCCACCAGATCCACCTGGCGGTGCCCGGATTCCTGGCAGGTCTGCTCCACATGGCGGGCGAGCAGCTCGGCCGCCGTCCGTATATCACAGATCAACGGAGAGTGATTGATCGCCTGCACCCGCGTCCACCCGTGCCGCAGCAGGGAGCGGCGCAGCAGCGTGAACGCCGACCGGTTGTCCACCAGGCCGTGGAGCAGCAGCACCGGGGGGTGGGCCCTGCCCTCGGTGGGCAGCCGGGACGGGCCGCGCGGGCCGACGGGAGCGGCGGCCGGGCCGTCCTCCTCGGGCATGTGTTCGATCTCGGGATCCGGGGCGGACCCACGCTCGGGAAGGATTCCGGTGGGGTAGAGCAGCAGGTGCCCGGCCAGAATGGCCAGGTCAAGGGCTGTGGCGCGGACAAGCGCGGTGCCGTGGGCGAACTGGCTCTCCGCCTCCGCGTCCGGCTCTGTGCCCGGTCCCGCGGCTTCCGACGAATCGGCGGCCATGGCGCACCTCCCGTCTGGCATGCCAGGGGTTCTTCCCTGGCCCCCCTGATGCCATGGTGAGCAGTCGGAGCGGAGGCCGCATCACCACACCCTGCGGCTGCGAGTGTGGAGATGCGGCTTCCTGGCAGCGGCTCCTCTGGGACACCGGGCCCCGCGGGCCGCTCCGGGGGTCCAGTCCGGGCGGGCTCCGATGCGGGCCGTCACCTGTGGTGAAGGTGTCCTGCTGTGTGATTTCCCCCTCCCTGGGACCCGCGAAACAGACGGGCACGGGATGTGGGCGATAACGTTCGTTCACGCTGTGGCCCGACGTCCGCGACCGCAGTCCCGAACCATCGGCCGGTGAGCCGTACGCATGGAGGCAGTGATGGGAGTGTCCGGTCCGATCCGCGTGGTGGTGGCCAAGCCGGGTCTCGACGGCCACGATCGCGGGGCGAAGGTCATCGCGCGCGCACTGCGTGACGCCGGTATGGAGGTCATCTACACCGGCCTCCACCAGACGCCCGAGCAGGTCGTCGACACCGCCATCCAGGAGGACGCCGACGCGATCGGCCTGTCCATCCTGTCCGGCGCGCACATGACCCTCTTCGCGAAGGTGCTGGAGCTGCTCAAGGAGCGGGACGCCGAGGACATCAAGGTCTTCGGCGGCGGCATCATCCCCGAGGCCGACATCGCCCCGCTCAAGGAACTCGGCGTCGCCGAGATCTTCACCCCGGGCACCCCGACCACCGCCGCGGTGGACTGGGTCCGGGCGAACGTCCGGCAGGCCGCCGGGGCCTGATCGCGGCTCGCCGCAACGGCAACGACGACCGGGCTCACAGCGGCGGCCCGCCACGAACGGCCGACCGCAACCGGCCACCGGGACCGGCCCCGCGACCGGCTCACGGCACCCGATGACCGGCTCGCGGCCGCCGATCAACCGCCTTCGGCTATCCGGCCGGGCAGGTCGGACGCGTCGGGCCGGGGTCCCTCGGGCGCAGGGTCACGACCGTCGAGCTCGGCCAGCATCACCGCCCGCAGCCGCAGCGTGCCCGTCAGCCGCTGGAACGCCTCCGACCAGTAAGCTCCCGCCCCCGGCGAGCTGTTCGGGGGCTCCTCCGCCGCGGCGCTGAGGATGGCCACCTGCTCGGCCACCGCCGGGTCGAGGCAGCGCTCCGCCAGCCCCATCACCCCGCTGAAACTCCACGGGTAACTGCCCGCTTCCCGCGCGATGTCCAACGCGTCCACCACCGCCCGCGCCAGCCGCCCGCGCCACGGCACCTCGCACACCCCGAGCATCTGGAACGCCTCCGACAGCCCGTGCGTCGCTATGAAGTCCGCGACCCACTGCGCCCGCTCCTCCGGCGGCAGGATCGACAGCAGCTTCGCCGGGTCCCCGACCACCACGACCGGCGAGGTGGGCGTGACCGGTGGCGCCGGCGGCGGGGGCGCCTCGTCCCACGCCACGGGCTTCGGCGGCGGGCCCAGCAGCGCCCGCGCCCACCCGGCGTCCCGCTGCCGTACCGCCGCCCGGCACCAGGCGGAGTGCAGATCGCGCTGCCAGTCGTCGAGCACCGGCAGGGCCACGATCTCCTGCTCGCTACGGTCGCCGAACCGCGCCCGCCACGTCGACAGCGGCGCCGCCTCCACCAACTGGCCCAGCCACCACGCCCGTTCACCCCGGCCGTTCGGCGGCTTCGCGGCCACCCCGTCCCGCTCCATCGCCGGATCGCACTCGTACGGCGCCTCCACCACGATGCCGTCCGGGCCCAGCGAGACACAGCTCCTGGCCCGCGCCGCCATCCGCGCCGCCAGCGCGGACATCGGCAGCGCCGAGAGCAACTCGGCCGCCGTCGACCGCACATTACGGCTCCGGTCGGACAGCGCCTGCTCCAGGAACGGCTCGTCCCCCTCGGACAGCCCCACCCGCAGCGAGTCCAGGAACATCAGCCGGTCCTCGGCCCGCTCCCCGCTCCACGACCCGGCGAGCAGCGCGAGCGCCCCCGCCGGGTCGGCCAGCCGCAGCCGGGTGAGCAGCGCGATCCGCTCCGCGAACAGCCCCTCCTCCCACAGCCGCTGCGACTCCGGACCCCCCTCCTGGCCCGCCGAGACCGCCTGGTGCCCGGCCCGCAGCGCGAACTTCCAGTCCGGGTTCAGCCCCGCCAGCCACAGCCCGCGCGGCCCGGCCAGCGCCAGCGCGTCCGCCCGCAGATCGGTACGGGCCCTGGCCGCGTCCAGCAGCGCGGGAAGCAACGCCGGCGGCGGCGCGAAGCCCTTCCGCTGGGCCACCGCCAGCCACTGCGGCAACAGCTCGGCCAAATTCGGCGCCGCCCCCCGCCGCCCGCCCGACCCACTCGCCGTCCGGTCCGCCAGCAGCATCCCCAGCCGCCGCCGCGCCGCCCCCGGCAACGGCTCCCTCCCATCGTGCGGCGCCACCGCGGGCCGCTCCCGCGCCACCCCGGGCCGCACCCCACCCCGCCGCCGCACCACCCCCACCGCCGCGGCATCCAACAACCCCGCCGCCGCCTCGTCCGCACCCCCCGCCACCACCGCACCCCGCCGCCGCTCGGTCCCCAACAAGGCAGCCCCGACCAGATCGTCCCAACTGACGCCCACCACTTCCCCCTTCATCTGAACTGGTCCTTCCCATGAGTCGGAGCCTCGGCCGAACGTGCCGCCCCGAGGCACCCACCTCGGGCACCGCCAGGGGAACTCACCCGGCCCACCAGCGGAGTCGTGACCGCAACTCCCCTCGGCCGAAGGGGACGGGCAGGGGTGTCCCCGCAGGGTGGCGAACAAGGAGGACCTGGCATTAACCAGTGCCCGCACGTTCGCCACCCGAGGAGATACCCGTGACCGGCGCCGCCCCCGACCACGAACAGCGACCCGGGCGCGCCTCCACCCCCCTCCGGTGGAGCCACACCGCCGCCGCCCGCCGCCCGCAGGGCTAAAGCGCCACCGGCCCACCCCCCTCCGCAGCCGCCCCCTCCTCCGCCCACACCGCCAAAGCCCGCACCCCCGCCGCCCCCAACTCCCCGAAAACCGTCACCGGCCGCCCCCCTGACACCGCCGCGAGCCGCCAGAGCCCCGCAGCACTCGGCGCAACCACCGGCACCGCGTCCGCCCCACCCCCATCAGCCAGCTGCCAGCGCTCCGCACCGGGTATGGGCACCACCCCCGACAGCACGACAGGCCAGGCGTCGAGCCACGGATCGTCCGCGAGCGCGGTGCCGTACGAAGCGAGAGCGGCCCCCACCGGCACCCCGACAGGGGCGCCCCCCGCCGACGCCGACGTGCCGTGCCGCGTGCCGAGCGCGGCACGCAGCGGAAGAGCGGCCGGGTGATAGGCGATCTCCGCGTCGAGGACCACCCCCACCGGCAGGGCCAACTCCGGCGCCCGCCCCGCGGCCCCGAAGGACAGCACCAACGCGAACCGCCCCGCGCGGGCGCCGCCGCTGCCACCCCCACCGACTCCGCCGCCTCCCGCGGCACCCGCACCCGCGCCGCCCGCACCCGCGCCGCCCGCACCCGCGCCGCCCCCACCCGCGTCGTACAACCAGACCCGCCGCGTCGTCAGCCGCTCGTCCGCGGTGTCGTACTGCGCGAGCACCTGCCAAGCGGCCCGTATCGTCGGCCCCGCCAGCAACTCCGCGGTGTCGACGGTGAATCCGACCCGGGCCCGCACGGTGTCGGCGAGCGGACCCGGCAGATCCTGACGCCCGAGGAACCCGCGGGCGAGCAGATGCAGCAGCGCCGTCTCCTCCAGCATCCGCGACGGCCAGTCGCCCCCCGCGGCGGCCACCGCCCCCAACTCCCGCACGCGCGTGGCGAGCCCGGGCGCCTGCGCGTCGACCATGCGGGCGGCGATCTCGTCCCACTGCTGGTATCCGGCGCGGTCCGCCCCCGCCAGCCCGCCGCGCAGCAGATCGGTGAGCCGCTGCTCCAACTCGGCCGCGCCCCCCTCCACCCGCACCGCCCGCCGGTCGGCCCGCCGCTTGGCCGCCTCCGCGTCGGCGGGCCCGGCGGCGGCCCGCGTCACGGCCGACTCGGCGGCGCTCGCCGCCTTCTGCCGCCGCGCGCTGATCCACTGCTCGGCCCACTCCGGCGGCTCCCCCGCCGCCACCGGCCCGCCGTCCCCCTCGGCCCAGACCAGCAGCAGCCCCAGCGCGTGCTTGCAGGGGAACTTCCGGCTCGGGCAACTGCAGCGGTACGCGGGCCCGTGGACGTCGACGACGGTCTGATAGGGCTTGCTGCCGCTGCCCGCGCACAGCCCCCACACCGCCGAACCCGACGCCCCCGCACCCGACCACGGCGCGGGCGTCGCGAGCCGCGCGCCCGCCTTGCGTGATGCGGCGTCAGGCGCGAGCGCCAGGACCTGATCCGCTGTCCACCGTGCTTCGGTCTCCATGCCAACGACCGTAGAACCCCCCACTGACAATCGCCCTGACCTGCCGTTATCGCGCGGTGTGACCGATTGTCAGTGGTCGGGTGCAAGGTGGGGAACAGCACGGACCGAGGGGGTCCGACCGATGGAGCGGGGGAGATCCATGACCGGAACGACGGGTGTGACAGCGGGCGCGGAAGAGGCGCTGCGGCCGCACGCCGAGCAGGCCTTCGCGGCCGAACTGTTGGCGCTCGCCGCGGCGGACGACCGGCCGCGCCCGGCCCGGTGGAACATGTCGCCGTGGGCGGTGGCCACGTATCTGCTCGGCGGCACGCTGCCGGACGGCACGGTGATCACACCGAAGTACGTAGGCCCGCGGCGGATCGTCGAAGTGGCCGTCACCACGCTGGCCACCGACCGGGCGCTGCTGCTGCTCGGCGTGCCGGGCACCGCGAAGACCTGGGTGTCCGAACATCTCGCGGCCGCGATCAGCGGCGACTCGACGCTGCTGGTCCAGGGCACCGCGGGCACACCGGAAGAGGCCATCCGCTACGGGTGGAACTACGCGCAGCTCCTCACCAACGGCCCCAGCCGCGCGGCGCTCGTGCACAGCCCGGTGATGCGGGCGATGGCCGAGGGCCGGATCGCGCGGGTCGAGGAGCTGACCCGTATCCCGGCCGACGTGCAGGACACGCTCATCACGATCCTGTCCGAGAAGACGCTGCCGATACCGGAGTTGGGCACCGAGACGCAGGCGGTCCGCGGCTTCAACCTCATCGCGACCGCCAACGACCGCGATCGCGGGGTCAACGACCTGTCCAGCGCGCTGCGCCGCCGCTTCAACACGGTCGTGCTGCCGCTGCCCGCCTCCGCGGAGGACGAGGTGGACATCGTCTCCCGCCGTGTCGACCAGCTCGGCCGCGGCCTCGACCTGCCCGCCGCGCCGGACGGCGCCGCGGAGATCCGCCGGGTCGTCACCGTCTTCCGCGAGCTGCGCGGCGGTGTCACCGAGGACGGCCGGACGAAGGTCAAGTCCCCGTCCGGCACGCTCTCCACGGCCGAGGCGATCTCCGTGGTCACCAACGGCCTGGCGCTGGCCGCCCACTTCGGCGACGGCGTGCTGCGCGCCGGGGACGTGGCCGCGGGCATCCAGGGCGCGGTGGTCCGCGACCCGGCCGCCGACCGGCTGATCTGGCAGGAGTATCTGGAGACCGTGGTCAGGGAGCGCGACGGCTGGAAGGACTTCTACCGTGCCTGCCGTGAGGTGTCGGTATGACGGACAGCACCGCCACCACACCGCCGCCGCCCGCCGGGCCGGCGCCGGGCACGGGGGTCGGGGACACCGCGGACGGGCGGGCGGCGGGGCACATCGCCCTGCTCGGGATCCGGCACCACGGCCCGGGTTCGGCCCGCGCCGTGCGCGCCGCCCTCGACGCCTACCGGCCGCAGGCCGTCCTCATCGAGGGGCCGCCGGAGGCCGACGCGCTGACCGCGCTCGCCGCCGACCCCGCGATGCGGCCGCCCGTCGCGCTGCTCGCCCATGTCGTGGACGACCCGGCGCGGGCCGGGTTCTGGCCCTTCGCGGAGTTCTCGCCGGAGTGGGTGGCCATCCAGTGGGCGGCGAAGGCGGGCGCCGAGATCCGCTTCATCGACCTCCCCGCCGCACACACCCTCGCCCTGCGGGCCGTGGAGGAAGCGCTCCCTGACCCGACCGAGGCACCCGGACCGGACGGCGACTCGGCTGAAGCGCTCCTCACTTCGGGCGCCCAGGGAACTCCGGGCGCGGCCGAGCCCGGGGCCGGAGCCAGTGAGGAGGAGGAGGCCGCCGCTGCCGCGGAGTTGTCCGCCGCGGTCCGGATCGACCCGCTGGCGGTCCTGGCCGAGAGCGCGGGGTACGACGACCCCGAGCGCTGGTGGGAGGACGCCGTCGAACACCGCGGTACCGAGCGGGAAGGTGACGCGCTCGCCCCGTTCGAGGCGCTGGCCGAGGCGATGACGGCCATCCGCGAGACGTACGGCGACGGCGGATTCCCGCAGGACCCGCTGCGGGAGGCCCACATGCGGCTGCGGGTCCGCGAGGCGCGACGTATATACGACAGGACCGCGGTGGTGTGCGGGGCATGGCATGTGCCCGCGCTCGCCCAGCGGACCACGGCCACCGCCGACCGCGCGCTGCTCAAGGGCCTGCCCAAGGCGAAGGTCGAGACGACCTGGGTGCCGTGGACCCACCGGCGGTTGTCCCGGGCGAGCGGATACGGCGCGGGCATCGACTCGCCGGGCTGGTACCGGCATCTGTTCACGGCGCAGGACCGCCCCGTCACCCGGTGGATGACGAAGGTGGCGGGGCTGCTGCGGGAGGAGGACCTGCCCGTCTCGTCCGCCCATGTGATCGAGGCGGTCCGGCTCGCCGACACCCTCGCGGCGATGCGGGGACGGCCGCTGGCCGGGCTCGGTGAGACCACCGACGCGATCCAGGCGGTGATGTGCGACGGCTCCGATGTGCCGCTGGCCCTGATCAGGGACCGGCTGGTGGTCGGTGACGTGCTCGGCGAGGTGCCGCCGGACGCGCCGGCGGTGCCGCTCGCCCGCGACCTGGCCCGCGAGCAGCGCAGGCTGCGGCTCAAGCCGGAGGCGCTGGAGCGGGAGTTGGAGCTGGACCTGCGCAAGGACATCGACGCGGGCCGCAGCCAGCTTCTCCACCGGCTGGCCCTGCTGGGCGTCGGCTGGGGCGAACCGGCCGCGGCCCGGCACGGCAAGGGCACCTTCCGGGAGACCTGGCGGCTGCGCTGGGAGCCGGAGTTGGCGGTACGGATCGCCGAGGCCGGGATATGGGGTACCACCGTGCACGCGGCGGCGTCCGCCCAGGCAGAGGAGTTGGCGGCGCACGCGGGCACGCTCGCCGAGGTCACCTCCGTCGCCGAGCGGTGCCTGCTGGCCGGGCTCTCCGACGCCCTGCCGGTGGTCATGGGTGTGCTCGCCGACCGGGCCGCGCTCGACGCCGACGTGGCCCATCTCGCCGCCGCCCTCCCGGCCCTCGTCCGCGCCGTCCGCTACGGCGACGTGCGCGGTACGGACTCCGCCGCCCTCGCCCAGGTCGCCCACGCCCTCGCCACCCGTATCTGCGTCGGCCTCCCCCCGGCCTGCGTCGCCCTGGACGCGGACGGCTCCGCCGAGATGCGTACGCATGTGGACGCCGTCCACCGCGCGATAGCGCTGCTCCCCGGACCGCCCGAATCTGCCGCACCCGGCGCGCCCGTGCCCCCGCGGCCGGACGCGCCGCCGACACCCGGCGCGCCCGGCGGGGGAGGGTCGCACGCCAACGCGGCGCCGGACCCCTCGCATCCCGAAGCGGCACTGCCGCAGCCCGGCCAGGCGTCTGCCGACGTGCCCCCGGCACCACACCCCGGGGCTGCCGCGCCCGGCGAGGTCACCCCTTCCGGGGACGACCTCCGGGAGCGGTGGGCGGGCACGCTGCGGAGGGTCGCCGAGCGGGATCGGGGGATATCCGGGCTGCTGCGGGGGACGGCGGCGCGGTTGCTGATGGACGACGGGCGGATCAGCGCGGAGCAGGCGGCGCGGCTGATGGGGCTGGCGCTGTCGGCGGGGACCGGCCCGGCGGAGGCCGCCGCGTGGATCGAGGGGTTCCTGGCGGGCGGCGGCATGCTGCTGGTCCATGACGACCGGCTGCTGGCGCTGGTCGACGGGTGGCTGGCGAGCGTGTCGCGGGAGGCGTTCACGGATGTACTGCCGCTGCTGCGGCGGACGTTCGCGGACTTCGAGCCCGGGGTGCGCCGCACGCTGGGCGAGCAGGTGCGGCGGGGCCCGGCGGTGGCCCGCCGTCCCGCCACCACGGCCGAGGTCGGCCTGTCGGGTTTCGGCGCCGACCTCGACACGGCCCGCGCGGATGCCGTGGTGCCCACCGTCCGGCTGCTGCTCGGCACCGCGGGCACCGGCGCACCCGTCCCCGTACCCACGGCGACGCCCACGCCCACGCCCGCACAAGCACCGGCACCGGCACCCACGACGCCAAGCGCGTCAACCGCGACACCGGCGACAACCGACCTGGGGGAACAGGCAGATGACAGGCCACATGACTGAGCACACGACGGACGCCGACGAGCGGCTGCGCCGCTGGCGGCTCGTGCTCGGCGGCGGGCCGGGCGACGGCACCGGGCACCCGCTGTCCGGGCGGGACGCCGCCATGGACCGCACTCTCACCGCGCTCTACGGCGGCCGCGGCACCGGGACAGGCCCGGCGGGCGGCGGGACGGGCGGGGACCGGTCGGCCGGCCTCGGCGGGTCCGCGCCCCAGGTGGCGCGCTGGCTCGGCGACATCCGTACGTACTTCCCCAGTTCCGTCGTCCAGGTCATGCAGCGGGACGCCATCGACCGGCTCGGCCTTTCGGCCCTGCTGCTGGAGCCGGAGATGCTGGAGGCCGTCGAGGCCGACGTCCACCTGGTCGGCACGCTGCTGTCGCTCAACAAGGCGATGCCCGAGACGACCAAGGAGACCGCGCGGGCGGTGGTCCGCAAGGTGGTCGAGGACCTGGAGAAGAAGCTGGCGACCAGGACGAGGGCGACGCTGACCGGCGCGCTCGACCGTTCCGCGAAGGTCAACCGCCCGCGGCACCGCGACATCGACTGGGACCGCACCATCCGGGCCAACCTCCGGCACTACCTGCCCGAGCACGGCACGATCGTGCCCGAGCGGCTGATCGGCTACGGCCGCGCCGACCAGGCGGTGAAGAAGGACGTGGTGCTCTGCATCGACCAGTCCGGTTCGATGGCGGCCTCGGTCGTCTACGCCTCCGTCTTCGGCGCCGTCCTCGCCTCGATGCGCTCGATCGACACCAAGCTCGTCGTCTTCGACACCGCCGTGGTCGACCTCACCGACCAGCTCGACGACCCGGTGGACGTACTGTTCGGCACCCAGCTCGGCGGCGGCACCGACATCAACCGGGCGCTGGCGTACTGCCAGACGCTGATCACCCGTCCGGCGGAGACCGTCGTCGTCCTGATCAGCGACCTCTACGAGGGCGGTATCAGGGACGAGATGCTGAAGCGGGTGGCGGCGATGAAGGCGGCCGGAACGCAGTTCGTGGCGCTGCTCGCGCTCTCCGACGAGGGCGCGCCGGCCTTCGACCGGGAGCACGCCGCCGCCCTCGCGGCACTCGGCGCCCCCGCCTTCGCCTGCACGCCCGACCTGTTCCCCGACGTGATGGCGGCGGCGATCGAAAAGCGTCCGCTTCCCATACCGGAAGGGTGAGCGGGTGATCTGTGACCGTTCTCACCGCGCACATGTGATCTGCGATTTAGGCCCCCACGGCCCTCGGCGATAACCTGCAAGACGGACATGCCGCGTACTCGGTCACCGTGTGCGCTTCCCTTGTGACAGTGCAGTCGCCCTGCCCGTAGCGGCACGCCCAGGCAGATCAGCCAGATCAGGCAGATAACCAGACGCTGATTCCAGGGAAAAGGGAGACGGACGCGCGTGGACCTGTTCGAGTACCAGGCGAGGGACCTCTTCGCCAAGCACGGTGTACCGGTGCTGGCCGGTGAAGTCATCGACACGCCTGAGGCGGCGCGCGAGGTGGCGGAGCGACTGGGCGGCCGTGCGGTCGTCAAGGCGCAGGTCAAGGTGGGTGGACGCGGCAAGGCGGGCGGTGTGAAGCTGGCCTCCGACCCGGCCGACGCCGTCGCCAAGGCCGACGCGATCCTGGGCATGGACATCAAGGGCCACACGGTCCACAAGGTCATGCTCGCCGAGACCGCGGACATCAAGGAGGAGTACTACGTCTCCTTCCTGCTGGACCGCACCAACCGCACCTTCCTGGCCATGGCCTCCGTCGAGGGCGGTGTCGAGATCGAGGTCGTCGCCGAGAAGAACCCCGAGGCGCTCGCCAAGATCGCGGTGGACGCGCTGGAGGGTGTGACCGCGGAGAAGGCCGCCGAGATCGTCGCCGCCGCGAAGTTCCCGGCCGACATCGCCGACCAGGTCGCCTCCGTGCTGCAGCAGCTCTGGACCGTCTTCATCAAGGAAGACGCCCTGCTGGTCGAGGTCAACCCGCTGGTCAAGACCGGCGACGGCAAGATCATCGCGCTCGACGGCAAGGTCTCGCTCGACGAGAACGCCGCCTTCCGCCAGCCCGACCACGAGGCGCTGGAGGACAAGGCCGCGGCCAACCCGCTGGAGGCGAAGGCCAAGGCCAAGGGCCTCAACTACGTCAAGCTCGACGGCGAGGTCGGCATCATCGGCAACGGCGCGGGTCTCGTCATGAGCACCCTCGACGTCGTCGCGTACGCCGGTGAGGCGCACGGCGGCGTGAAGCCCGCCAACTTCCTCGACATCGGTGGCGGCGCGTCCGCCGAGGTGATGGCGAACGGCCTGGAGATCATCCTGGGCGACCCGGACGTCAAGTCCGTCTTCGTCAACGTCTTCGGCGGCATCACCGCCTGCGACGAGGTCGCCAACGGCATCGTGCAGGCCCTGGCGCTCCTGAAGTCCAAGGGCGAGGACGTCAACAAGCCGCTGGTCGTCCGCCTGGACGGCAACAACGCGGAGCTGGGTCGCAAGATCCTCTCCGACGCCAACCACCCCCTGGTGCAGCGGGTGGACACCATGGACGGTGCGGCCGACAAGGCCGCCGAGCTGGCCGCGAAGTAAGGAAGAGGACAGAAGAACACCATGGCTATCTTCCTGACCAAGGACAGCAAGGTCATCGTCCAGGGCATGACCGGCGCCACCGGCATGAAGCACACCACCCTGATGCTCGGCGACGGCACCAACGTCGTCGGCGGCGTGAACCCGCGCAAGGCGGGCACCACCGTCTCCTTCCCCGGCGACCGCGAGGTACCGGTCTTCGGCACCGTGAAGGAGGCCATGGAGGCCACCGGCGCGGACGTGACGGTCATCTTCGTCCCGGAGAAGTTCACCAAGGACGCGGTCGTCGAGGCCATCGAGGCCGAGATCCCGCTCGCCGTGGTGATCACCGAGGGCGTCGCGGTGCACGACTCCGCCGCGTTCTGGGCGCTCGCCCAGGCCAAGGGCAACAAGACCCGGATCATCGGCCCGAACTGCCCCGGCCTGATCACCCCCGGCCAGTCGAACGCGGGCATCATCCCCGGCGACATCACCAAGCCGGGCCGGATCGGCCTGGTGTCGAAGTCCGGCACGCTGACGTACCAGATGATGTACGAGCTGCGCGACATCGGCTTCTCGTCGGCCGTCGGCATCGGCGGTGACCCGATCATCGGCACCACGCATATCGACGCGCTCGCCGCGTTCGAGGCCGACCCCGACACCGACCTGATCGTGATGATCGGCGAGATCGGCGGCGACGCCGAGGAGCGGGCCGCGGCCTTCATCGAGAAGAACGTGACGAAGCCGGTCGTCGGCTACGTCGCCGGTTTCACCGCCCCCGAGGGCAAGACGATGGGCCACGCGGGCGCCATCGTCTCCGGTTCGTCGGGCACCGCCCAGGCGAAGAAGGAGGCCCTGGAGGCCGCGGGCGTCAAGGTCGGCAAGACGCCGTCCGAGACTGCGCGCCTCGCGCGGGCCATCCTCGCGGGCTGACGCCAGGTCACCGGTTCACCCAGCTCACCGTGTGGGCCCGTTCCCCGAAAGGGGGGCGGGCCCTCGCCATGTGACGGCCCGGTGACGGGTCGCCGGCGCGGCCGGGTCCTTCCGTGTCGTCGGCGTCATGGGGGCCGTTCGCGGCCGGGCCGCCTTCCGTACGGGACGGGGCCGCACGGCGTTCCGTATCGGCAGCGACCGTACGATCCCCCGTAGCTGTTCCGGCCGCGGACCCAGCGGGGCCGCCCCGCCCTCCGCGGGCAGCAGGGGTACGGCGACACCGGGGGCCCCCGGGTTGCCGGGGTTGCCGGGTGCGTCCGTGCCCGGTCCCTTGTCCGGCGCCGGCCGATCCGCTCCCCGTACCGGCGCGACCAGCAGGGCGATGACGGTGGCCGCGGCGATCAGCGCGGTCATCGCGATGGCGCCGACGGTGCGCTGCCGCACGCCGTGCTCACTCGCGTCCCGGACGCCCGCCGCGGCCGACGGCGGGGCGACGTCCCGCGCCGCGTCGGCGAGCAGCGCGGTCAGCGGGCCGGAGATGTCCCCGGCAGCCGCCTCCGGTACGGCCTCGGCCAGTGCCTCGCGCGCCGACACGATCCGTCCGGCCGTCGCCGCGGTGCTGGACTCGCTCTCCGCGGCGGTCTCCACGACGTCGAGGCCGAGCCCGTCGTGGAGCAGCACCGCACGCCGGTGCTCCGGCGGCAGCTCCAGCAGGGCGGCTTCCAGCGCGCACTCGGGCGGACGTATGCCCTCCCGGTTGCCCGGCACCCAGCGCTGCCACGGCCCGAGCGCCCACCCGTACGCCACCGCCCGTACCCACCCCACCGGATCGGGGTCGCGCGCCACCTCCGGCCAGCTCTGCCACGCCAGATCGAACGCCCGCCCGACCGCCCGCCCCGCCAGCCGCGGCTGACCGGTCAGCACTTCCACCTGCCGCACCAGCCCGCGTGCGTGCCGTACGTAGAGATCGTCGAACGCGGCCTCGGGGGCGGTGCGTTCGGCGGGCTCGGCTCGCTCCGTGCGGGCCGCGCCGGCCTTGGCCGGGGATGTTTCCGTCCGGTCGGCCAGGGCGGCCGTACGGGAGGTGCGGGTGCGCCTGGTGCGGGTCGCCGCGGTCGTGGGCTTGGTCGGTTCGGGTCCCGTCGAACCCTTGGCCCGCGCTTCCGGTTTGGGGGAGGTGGGCGGCTTCGGAGGGTTCGGCGGGGTGGGCCGCGGGCCCGGTCTCGGGGGCGGGGCGGGCTTGGGGCGGGTCGGCGTGGGAGGCGGCGCGGGTTCCGGTTCCGGGGTCGCGGGAGCCTTTCGCCCCGGCGCCGGGGGAGGGGCCGAGGCCCGCTTCGGGGCGCTGCCCCGCGGCGACCTCCTGCGCGCGCTCACCGTGTACTCCGCACATCTGATGGTCCGTAAAAATGACGCATAACGCCCATCGTGTGCGACACGACGAACAATCACCTGTTGCATGGGCGAAACGGGTGCCCTTGGCACCATGGAACGCTGTGAGCCATATGACCGACCGCCTCGCGGCGGAAGCGGAAGCGGACGCCCAAGGTCACACGGCGGCGGACGCCGGAATCACCACGCAGGCGGCGCCCGGAGGAGGCGCCCACCGCCTCGCGACCCGTGCCTCCGCCTTCGGCGGGGGAGTGGCCGCCGCCGGACTCGGGCTCGGCGCGCTCGCCGCCGCCGTCCTGCTGCTCTGGATCGCCTCGCCCTTCCCCGACAGCGGACTCGACGGCGCGCTGCACGTCAGCGCCGCGATGTGGCTGCTCGCGCAGGGCGCCGACCTGGTCCGTACGCAGACGCTGTCCGGCGCCCCCGCGCCGATCGGGGTGACGCCGCTGCTGCTCAGCGCCCTGCCCGCCTGGCTGCTCTACCGCGGCGCCGCGTCGGCGGCCGCGCCGCACACGGACGACGACGGCGATGACGGCGATGACGGCGACGACGCCGTCGGCGGGGACGGGGAGGTGGACGTGGACGTGGACCTGCGGGCCGTCGCCGTGGCGGCGGGGTGGCTGCTCTGCGGGTATCTGACCGTCGTCGCGGTCGTTGTGACGTACGCGTCGCACGGCCTCGTACACGTCGACGCCGGGAGCGCGGCGCTCTACGTGCCGGTCTTCGCGGTGCTCGCCGTCGCCGCGGGCACCTGGACGGGCGCCGGGCGGCCCGGACTCGGCGACCGCCTCCCGTACGGCGCCGACGCCGCCGTCGCGCTGCGGGCCGCCGGGATCGCGGTCGGTGTCCTCGTCGGTGGCGGTGCGCTGCTCGGCGGCGCGTCGATCGCCTGGCACTCCGACGCGGTCGGACGCACTTTCGTGCAGCTCAGCGGGCCGATGGCGGGTCGGATCGCGGTGCTGGCCGTCGCCCTCGCCCTGCTGCCGAACATGGCCGTCTGGGCGGTGTCGTACGCGCTCGGGCCCGGATTCGCCGTCGGCGTCGGCAGCGTGGTGGCTCCCGCCGGGGTCTCCGCCCACCCCGCGCTGCCCGGATTCCCCCTCCTGGCCGCACTGCCCTCGACGGGCGGCCCGAGCACGGCGGGATGGGCGACGCTCGCCCTCCCCGCGCTGGCCGGAGCCTTCGCCGGCTGGTCGGTCGGCCGCGCCTGCTCCACCTGGACGATCCGCCGCACCGCCCTGACCTCCCTCGCCACCGCCCTCACCTGCGCCACCGCCCTCGCCGCCCTCGCCGCCTGGGCCGGCGGCCCCCTCGGCACCGCGACCCTCGCCCACTTCGGCCCCACCCCCTGGACCACCGGCGCCGCCGCCCTCTCCTGGTTCATCCTCACCACCCCACCCACCGCCCTCCTTCTCCACCACCTCCGCCACCACCTCCCTCCCCACTCCCGCCGCAGCGCCCGAAGGGCCTGGGCGGCCCTGTCCGCCCTGCGTCCGGCGGACGGCCCGGGCGCGGCGCGCGGCGGCCCGGGCCCCGCGGACGCCCTCGCGTTGGCCAACGCGGTGGGCGTGGTGGGCGGCGCCGACCCGACGCGCGCCTCCGGCGCGGAAATCCCGAAGCCGGGCGACGCCCGAGACCCCGCCGCACCCCCGCAACCCGCCGAGCCCCGCGCGGCTGCGGACGCCCCGAACCCTGGAGCCGACCGGGAGGCCCCGGACGCCCCGGCGGGTGCGGATGCCGACGCGTCTCCGGGCGCGGAGGCGGCCGGGGGGCCGCGGGTGGCGAAGCCCGCGGCAGGCGCGGAGGTCCCGGAGCGGGCGGATGGCCGGGAGGCCGCTGTCCCCAAGCCTGTGGATGCCCGTGAGGCCACGGAGGGTGCGGAGGCGGACGGGGGGCCCGGAGCGGCGAAGTCCGCGGCAGGCGCGGAGGTGGCGGAGCCTGTGGAGGGACGGGAGGTCACGGGGTTCCCGGGGTCCGTAGCGGGGGCCGAGGTGCCGGGGTCGGCTGAAGCGTCGGACGTGGTGCCTGATACCGAGTCAACGGCCGACGGTCGGCTGGGCCGCTGGCTGCCGGATCATCCCCCCGCCGCCCCGGACGACGGCCTCGGCATCAATCCGCCCGACTTCGACCCCCTCCCCTGGCCGACCCCACCCGTGCCGCCCCCCATGCCGCTCACTCCGCCGCCCCCGCCGATCTCCCCGCCCCCTCCGGAGTCCGAGCCGTCACCCCCTGCGCCGCCGTCGCTGTAGATGGGCGAACTCGGCGCCCCGCGTCACCATCTCCTCTACGGTGAGTAGCCCGAAGTGGGCGTTACGGGTGGGCGGGGATCGTGGAGATCGAGTTGGCGGACGCGGTGGCGGCGGTGCGCGACGAGCTGCTGGAGGCGGCGGCGCGGGGGGTTGGTCAGGGGGTCGAGTTCAGGGTCGGGCCGGTGGAGCTGGAGTTCGCGGTGGAGTTGCGGGCGGATACCAAGGCGAAGGCCGGCTTCAAGGCGTGGGTCGTCACCGGGGAGGTGGAGGCGGGGGTGGCGCACAGCCGTACGCATCGGGTGAAGGTGGCGCTGACGCCGCAACTGCCGGGTGGCGGGGACCTGCTGGTCCATGGCGATTCGGGACGTCCGCAGGGGCCGGGGGACGTCTCGGGGCACATCGAGGACTGAGCGGAGGGCGGGGCCGGGGGATCAGGCGACGGCATGGTGCATCCTGCGCGGGTGGTCGCGGTGGAGGGGGCCGTCGGCCCGGGATCGGGGTATGTCGTCGCGCCGCGGCTGGTGCTGACGTCGGCTCATGTGGTGCCGGAGCGGGGCGGGCGTGTGTCGTTGTTCCGGCCGGGCCTGGCGGACCGCTGGCAGGGGGCGGTGGTGTGGCGCGGCGCTCCCGGGGGTCGTGACGACGCCGCCCTCGTCCGTATCGACACTCCTACCTGGGCGCCGCCACCTGGGGCCGCGGTGCGATGGGGGCGCCTGGTCACCCACCGTCCGGGCACCGCGTGTGAGGCGTGGGGCGTACCGGAGTTGGTGCAGCGACCGGGTCGGGCGACCGACACCTTGCAGCCCTCGGGCACCCTCAACCCGGGCGACCGTCACGTCGGCAACCGGTACGTGATGAACATCGCCGAGCACCCGCCGGAGCCCGGCCCCCACGGGGTCTCGCCCTGGGGCGGGATGTCGGGGGCGGCGCTGTTCTGCGGCGACCTGCTCGCGGGTGTCATCGCCTCCGACCCGGCCGGACGGGCTCACGCCCACCTCGAAGCCGTCCCGGTCCACGTCCTGATGCGCGACGCCGGTTTCCGTGCCGCGCTGGGTGAACACGCGCCCGAAGCGGGCGTCGTCCTGGAGCCGGTCGAATGGCAGAACCTGGCCGAGGCGGCCGACCCCGCGCCGGTCAGCGGCCCGCTGGGCCCTCCGGCCGCGCTGCTGCGGGCCCGCCGCCAGGTCGTCCCCTTCCGCGGCCGCACCGCCGTGCTCGACGAGTTCCGCGCTTGGACCGGGGAGCCGGGCTTCGCGGCCCGCCTGCTGTACGGGCCCGGCGGGCAGGGCAAGACGCGGTTGGCGCAGCACCTCGCCGACACCCTTGCCACCAGCCGCTGGACCGCGCTGTGGCTGCGCCCGGACGCCCCGGCCGAGGCCCTGGCCGTTCTCGCGGACGCCGCGGTGCCGCTGCTGGTCGTCGTCGACTACGCCGAGACCCGCACCCCGCAGCTGGCCGCCGTGCTGGAAGCGGCAGCCCGGCACGGGGGCGGCAGCGCGTTCAAACTGCTGATGCTGGCGCGTGCCACCGGCGACTGGTGGTCCGGGCTGCAGGCCGCCAGCCCGACCGCCGAGGCCCTGCTGGACGGCGCGGCCGTCGTCGCACTGCCCGCGCTGGAACCCGAACCCGGCGCCTCCCGCACCGAGGCGTACCGGCAGGCCGTCGACGGCTACGCGGCGCACCTGCCGCAGGTACGGGGCTGGGCGGATCACGACTGGCCCGCACTGGCCGCCCGGCTCGGGAGGGACTCGGTCCTCGACCGGCCCGGCCTGGAAACCGCGCTGACCCTGCACATGACGGCCCTCGCCGACCTGCTGGACTCAGCCGACCGGAGCCTGGCGGCGCCCGCTGCGGCCAGCGGGGTCGAGGACCGGCTCCTGGTCCACGAACAGCGCTACTGGACGGCCGCCGCCACCGCCCGCGGACTGCTCCCCGCCCTCACCCTGGCGACGCTCACCGACGCCCTGACCGCCGCGTTCCTCCTCGGCGCCCAGGACCGCGACGAGGCCGACGCCCTGCTGCGCCGCGTCCCCGGACTCGCCGACCAGCCCCGCGACCGCCGCGCCGCCGTACGCGACTGGATCGCCACCCTCTACCCACCGCCCGCCCCCACCCGCCCCTGGGACACCCTCCAGCCGGACCGCCTGACCGAACGCTTCATCGGCCGCCGCATGACGGAAGACCCCGGCCTCGCCGACCACCTCGTCCTGGGCGCCACCGACACCCAGGCCGTCCACCTCCTCACCGTCTACACCCGGGCGGCCGCCCACCCCGTCTTCCGGCACGCGCTCGACGAGCCCCTCACCACGCTGTGCGTGCGCCACCCGGCCGCCCTCGCCGGGCCGGCGATCGACGTCGCCACCCAGACGGTGGCCCCCCACCCCCTGCTCGACGCCCTCCAGCGGATCACCGACGCTCCCGACGTACCGCCGGCCGACCTGGAACAGCTCGCCGACCGGCTGCCCCAAGCCAGTCACAACCTCGCCCCGTGGGCCGCTCACCTCGTCCAACTCATCACCGGCCACCACCGCTCGCGCGCCCAGGGTGACCCCGGCCAACTGCCGAAAATCGCCATGAGTCTGAACAACCTCTCCGTCCGGCTGGGGGACCTCGGTCGGCGGTGGGAGGCGCTGGAGGCGGTCAGAGAGGCGGTCGGCGCCTACGGAATATTGACGGAGGCGAGGCCCGAGCTCTACCTGCCGCACCTGGCCGCGAGTTTGAACAACCTGTCCAACGGACTGGCGGAGGTGGGGCGGTGGGAGGACGGGCTGGGGGCGATCACCATGGTGGTCAAGGCGTACCGGGAGTTGGCCCGGGCGAGCCCCGATCGCTTTCTGCCCGACCTCGCGGGAAGTCTGAACAACCGTGCCCTGCGGCTCGGGGCGTTGGGCCGGCGGGAGGAGGCGCTGGAGGCGATCACCGAAGCGGTGACCGTCTACCGGAAGCTGGCCCAGGCGAAGCCCGACGCTCTGCCCGAACTGGCCGCGAGTCTGAACAATCTCTCCGTCCGGCGCTGGGATCTGGGGCGGCGGGAGGAGGCGCTGCGGGCGATCACCGAAGCGGTGACCGTCTACCGGAAGCTCGCGGGGGACCGTTCTGACGCCTACCTCTCCCCCCTGGCCACCAGCCTGAACAACCTCTCCGCCGACCTGTCCGCCCTGGGGCGGCACGCGGAGGCGCTGGAGGCCGTCACCGAGGCGGTGGGCATCCGCCGGGAGCTGGCGCGGGGCAGGCCCGATGTCGCGCTGCCCGACCTCGCCACGAGTGTGAACAACCTCGGCGTGCAGTTGGGGGAGGTGGGGCGGCACGCGGAGGCGCTGGAGGCGATCACCGAGGCGGTGGCCATGCGCCGGGAGCTGGCGCGGGGCAGGCCCGATGTCGCACTGCCCGACCTCGCCGCCAGCCTCAACAACCTCGCACTCCAGTTGGGCGCGCTGGACCGGCGCGAGGAGGCGCTGGAGGCGATCACCGAGGCGGTGGACGTCTACCGGGGGCTGGTCGGCGTCCGGCGCGATGCCTTCCTGCCCCACTTCGCGGCGGCGACGAACAACCTCGCCGTCCGGCTGACAGCGCTGGGGCGGCGCGAGGAGGCGCTGGAGGCGATCACCGAGGCGGTGGCCATGCGCCGGGAGCTGGCCCGGGCCAGGCCCGACGCCCACCGCCGCGAGCTCGATCAGTCGCTGAGAGTGCTGTCCATACTGCGGAACGGTCGGTGAGGACGGCCGGGGGCGGCAGGCCGGGGCGCCCCGCCGCCCCGGTGGGCCTACCTGAGGCCCGGGAAGTCTCGGAGGGGGCTCGGGAGGAGTTTTTGGCAGGAGTGGGAGGAGGGGATGGTGAGGGCGTCGCTCTTGCAGGTGAAGTAGTCGTTGTAGGCGAACTGGAAGGCGTAGGTGGTGGCGACCAGGGCCAGGGTGAGGGCGCTGGTGATGATGCCGCTCCAGGCCGCCGTGGTGAAGGAGCGCTGGGAGTCGGGGCCGGGGGCGGGGGGAGCCGGACGGGGGGACTGGGTGGCGTCGGCGAGGGCCGAGGCCGCCTCGGCGCGGGCCGCCGCGCGGGTCTCCGGCGGCATACGGAGGGCGCTGATCCCCCAGTAGAGGGCCAGGGAGCCGAGCAGCAGGCCCACCGCGGTCCAGCCGATGAGGGTGAAGATCAGGCCCCATCCGCCGCATACCAGCGCGTAGCGCGAGCGCCGCTGGGCCGGGTCGGTGGGGTCGAAACGGGGGCCGTTGCCGGCGGGGCCGGTCGGGCCGTTCTCCGGGCGGCGGCCCCACCCGTCGGGCCGCCCCGACTGCGGCTGCTGCCCGCTCCACTGGTGGCCCCAGGCCCGCGGCGCCCCGTCCGGCGGCGGGGTGCGCCGCCCCGGGTCGTCGCCGGACGAGCCCTCGGAGTCCGGCTTGTCAGAACCCGACCCGGACCCCGAACCCTCCGGCTCCCGCGGCTGCCACGGCCGGTCCGGCGCCCCCTCGGGCGGTGGCGCGAACGGGTTGTCCTTCTGGTCGTGCTGGTCCTGATCGCCCTCGGGCGCGCGCAGCGCGAGACGAATACGGCCGCTGCTCATGATGTGATGCGCCATCCCCTTGGGCTCGACTCCTCTTGCTGACTCCGGGAGAGCCACGACTCTTACGACTCGACCGTACGACGATGTGCCATCCGTGTCAGATGCGTCACTTCCGCCCGCGCGCGGGACGCGCGTAGTGCCGCTCTCCCGGCAGACGCTACCGTCCGCGCGCTCCCCCGTCCCGGTGGGGGACGCCGGGAGTGCCGGTATCGTTGCTGACGGTCGGCGGCCTCGTAGGGTTCCCCGGAATTCGAGCGGCCCCCGCCTCGTACGAACCTCCAAGCCCGTAACGGACCCGCACACCCCAGCAGCACGGTCCCGCGAGAGAGAGCCCCCGACAGTGGCCGCCCACACTCCCGCCCCCCTTTCCGACCAGCCCGCCCGTACCCCCGCCCGCCTGGTCGTCCTGGTCTCCGGCTCGGGCACCAACCTCCAGGCGCTGCTCGACGCCATCGAGGCCGACCCCGGCTACGGCGCCCGGATCGTGGCCGTCGGCGCCGATCGCCACGGCATCGCGGGCCTGGAACGGGCCGAGCGCGCGGGCCTGCCCACCTTCGTCGTCCGGGTCCAGGACTACGAGGACCGCGCGGCGTGGGACGCGGCGCTCACCGAGGCGACCGCGGCGTACGCGCCGGACCTGGTGGTGTCCGCGGGATTCATGAAGATCGTCGGCAAGGCGTTCCTCGCCGGGTTCGGGGGGCGGTTCGTGAACACGCACCCCGCGCTGCTGCCGAGTTTCCCCGGCGCCCACGGCGTACGCGACGCGCTCGCGTACGGCGCGAAGGTGACCGGGTGCACCGTCCACTTCGTCGACGACGGCGTCGACACCGGCCCGGTCATCGCCCAGGGCGTGGTCGAGGTCCGGCCGGACGACACGGAGGACGCGCTCCACGAGCGCATCAAGGAAGTCGAGCGACGACTGCTCGTCGAGGTCGTGGGGCGTATGGCCCGCCACGGCTACCGCATTGAGGGACGAAAGGTTCATGTCGGTGAATAAGCCCATCCGTCGCGCGCTGGTAAGTGTCTACGACAAGACGGGTCTCGAGGACCTCGCCCGCGGCCTGCACGAGGCCGGTGTGGAGCTGGTGTCGACCGGCTCCACCGCCGGGCGGATCGCCGCGGCGGGCGTCCCCGTCACCAAGGTCGAGGAGCTGACCGGCTTCCCCGAGTGCCTGGACGGCCGGGTCAAGACGCTGCACCCCCGGGTGCACGCGGGGATCCTCGCCGACCTGCGGCTGGACGACCACCGGCAGCAGCTCGCCGAGCTGGGCGTCGAGCCGTTCGAGCTGGTGGTGGTCAACCTCTACCCGTTCAAGGAGACCGTCGCCTCCGGCGCCAGCGACGACGAGTGCGTCGAGCAGATCGACATCGGCGGTCCCTCGATGGTGCGCGCCGCCGCCAAGAACCACCCGTCGGTCGCGGTGGTCGTCAGCCCCGAGCGGTACGCGGACGTGCTCGCCGCCGTCCGCGACGGCGGCTTCGACCTGGCCACCCGCAAGCGGCTGGCGGCCGAGGCGTTCCAGCACACCGCCGCGTACGACGTGGCCGTGGCCTCCTGGTTCGCCGAGGGCTACGCGGCCGACGACACCAGCGACTTCCCCGACTTCACCGGGACGACCTTCACCCGGCAGAACACCCTGCGCTACGGCGAGAACCCGCACCAGGCCGCCGCCCTCTACACCGACGGCAGCGGCAAGGGCCTGGCGGGCGCGGAGCAGCTGCACGGCAAGGAGATGTCGTACAACAACTTCGTGGACACCGAGGCCGCCCGCCGGGCCGCCTACGACCACGACGGGCCGTGCGTGGCGATCATCAAGCACGCCAACCCGTGCGGCATCGCGGTCGCCGCGGACGTCGCCGAGGCGCACCGCAAGGCGCACGCCTGCGACCCGGTGTCGGCGTACGGCGGCGTGATCGCCGTCAACCGCCCGGTGTCGGTGGCGATGGCCGAGCAGGTAGCGGAGATCTTCACCGAGGTGATCGTCGCGCCGGCCTACGAGGACGGCGCCGTCGAGGTGTTGGCCCGCAAGAAGAACATCCGGGTGCTGCGCTGCGCGGACGCGCCCGACGCGGTCGGCGAGTACAAGCCGATCGAGGGCGGCGTCCTCGTCCAGGCCAAGGACCGGCTCCAGGCGGACGGCGACGACCCGGCCAACTGGACGCTCGCCACCGGCGAGCCGCTGTCCGCCGCCGAACTCGACGACCTCGCCTTCGCCTGGCGCGCCTGCCGGGCCGTCAAGTCCAACGCGATCCTGCTGGCCAAGGACGGCGCGACCGTCGGCGTCGGCATGGGCCAGGTCAACCGGGTCGACTCCGCCAAGCTCGCCGTCGAGCGCGCGGGCGCCGAGCGGGCGGCCGGTTCGTACGCCGCCTCCGACGCGTTCTTCCCGTTCCCCGACGGCCTGGAGGTGCTGACCGGCGCCGGCGTCAGGGCGGTCGCCCAGCCCGGCGGCTCGATCCGCGACGAGGCGGTCGTGGAGGCGGCGAAGAAGGCCGGCGTGACCATGTACTTCACGGGGACGCGGCACTTCTTCCACTGAGTCCGTACACGGCGGAGGCCGGGCTCCCCTCGGGGAGTCCGGCCTCCGGCGCGTCAGGGTGCGGCGGGCCCGTCCTTTACTGCTCGTCGCGGATCACGACCGTGTGGACGAGTTTGTCCGCGAAGGTCTGCTTCTTCTCGTCCCACAGCGGCCACAGGTAGCCCAGGAGGCAGAAGGAGTCGAGGACGTGCAGCAGGCGGCGGCCGAAGGCGAGTCCGAAGCCCAGCGCCGAACCGTCCTGCTCGCGCAGCAGGCGGATACCGACGATCTTCTTGCCGGGGGTCTGGCCGGTGGAGCCCTCGCGGAAGCAGAGGAAGATGAAGGCGGCGAGGCTGAGCAGGCTGCCCAGCGCGATCAGCGTCACCGTACCGCCGGACATGGTGGGCGTGGGGCAGTGCGACACCGCGATGCCGGCGTCCCGGCACGGCTTCTGGGCGTCGACGACCTTCTTCCCGAACGAGATGTACCCGGCCGTCGTCAGGCCCGTCGGCACCAGCATCAGCATCAGGCCGTCGAGCAGCGTCGCACCCAGCCTGGCCCCCCAGCTCGCCAGCGGCGGCATACCGGGCGGCAGGTTGCTCGGCGGGTAGCCGTACTGCTGCGCCGCCGGGTAGCCCTGCTGCGGATAGCCCGGGTACCCGCCAGGCTGCCCGTACGGCTGCTGCTGGGGGATACCGCCCGGGGCACCCTGGGCGCCCTCGGCATAGGGGTTCTGGCCGTACGGCTGCTGCGGCTGGTCGCCGTAGGGGTTGGGCGGGCCGGGGGGTTGACTCACGAGCGGCATCCTTCGAGCGGGAAGGGGAAAAGCTTCGGGGACGACGCCACATCGTGGGGCCGGTGTGCCCCGGTGCGCAAGGCGCGCGCGTGGTGTGGGGGAGGTATGGCGGGGGGTGGATTCGTCGGGCGCCGGGGCGATCCGGGAGTATGGGGGGCATGACCGCCCAGATTCTCGATGGCAAGGCCACCGCCGCCGCGATCAAGTCCGAACTCTCCGCCCGCGTCCAGGCGCTCAAGGCCCGCGGGGTGACCCCTGGCCTCGGCACGCTGCTGGTCGGCGACGACCCGGGCAGCAAGTGGTACGTCGCGGGCAAGCACCGCGACTGCGCGGAGGTGGGCATCGGCTCCATCCAGCGCGAACTCCCGGACACCGCCACCCAGGAGGAGATCGAGGCGGTCGTCCGCGAGCTGAACGAGAACCCCGAGTGCACCGGCTACATCGTGCAGCTTCCGCTCCCCAAGGGCATCGACACCAACCGCGTCCTCGAGCTGATGGACCCGGCGAAGGACGCCGACGGTCTGCACCCGATGAACCTCGGGCGCCTCGTCCTGAACGAGACCGGGCCGCTGCCCTGCACCCCGAACGGCATCGTCGAGCTGCTGCGCCGGCACGGCGTCGAGATCAACGGGGCCCATGTCGTCGTCGTCGGCCGGGGTATCACCGTCGGCCGCTCGATCGGCCTGCTGCTCACCCGTAAGTCGGAGAACGCCACCGTCACCCTCTGCCACACCGGCACCCGTGACCTGTCCGCGCAGCTCCGGCAGGCGGACATCGTGGTGGCCGCGGCGGGCGTGCGGCACATCGTCAAGCCGGAGGACGTGAAGCCGGGGGCGGCCGTGCTCGACGTCGGCGTCAGCCGGGACGAGCACGGCAAGATCGCCGGTGACGTCCACCCCGGTGTGGCCGAGGTGGCCGCCTGGCTGTCGCCGAACCCCGGTGGTGTCGGGCCGATGACGCGGGCGCTGCTGCTGCAGAACGTGGTGGAGGCGGCGGAGCGGGCTGCCGCGGACCGGGCTGAGGACCATGTCGGCTGAGGAGCCGGCTGTGCCGGCGGAGTTCGCGGCGCACCGCGAGTCGGGGCACGGGCGTGGGCCGAGTCGGCGGTTTCCGACCGTCACGCGGACCACGGCGCGGCCTGAGGGGGGTGGGCGGGCAGCCGGGGGCGATGCTCCCGCGCCGGCGCGGCAGTGGCCCATTCTGCTGGTCATCGCCGGGACGGTGGTGGGGCTGATCGTCACCGCCACGGGGGCGTTCCGGCCGGGCACGATCATTGTGGGCGTCTCGCTGCTGGTCGGGGCCGTGCTGCGGTGGGCGGTCACCACGGTCGGGATGCTTGCCGTGCGGAGCCGGTTCACCGACGTACTGACGTACGGCGTTCTCGGGCTGGGCATCGTGTTGCTGGCGCTCATGGCTCAGCCCGATCCGTTGATCCGCATTCCGTTCCTCGAGGACATCATTCACTTCTCGGTGCGCTGAGCGCCGGGGGGCGGGCGATCAGTCGCCGATGGTGGGTGTGGTCCACGGGGAGACCGTCAGACGAAGTCGATGCCGCACGGGTGGTGCGGGTGGGAAACACCGCGCCGTAGGCGCGGTGGGGGCCCGGCCCGGAGGGTTATAGCAGGGGGCGCCCCTTTGCGCAGGGGGTGTGGGGAAAACCCCTCGGGAGGAGTACTGGCGTTCTACGGTGGCCTGCGGCGTGTCGGTCGAGTGGCAGGGGGCGCACCATGGCGCAGTGGGAGCCGTTGGCGGACCGTATCCCCGTGGACGTGCGCCGCCTGGCGACGCAGTTGCGCCGGATGAAGGACCGCAGCGGCCTGACGGTGCCGGCGCTGGCGGCGCGGACGTCGCAGCCGGCGGAGGCGTGGGAACGCTATCTGAACGGCAGGCACTTACCGCCGCTCGACGCGGTCGAGGTGCTGGCGCAGGCGAGCGGGGCGGACTACGAGCGGCTGGGCGCACTGTGGAAGCTGGCGGAGAAGGCGAGCCAGGGCAGTGGTGACCGGGGGCGGGGGAAGCCGGTGCCGTATCCGGATCCGCTGGACCCGCTGGGCGCGCAGGAGGGTCTGCCGGGGCACCGGCGGCGGAATCTGCTGCTCCTCACGTGTGGGGTGCTGGCCGTGGGGGCGCTGCTCGCCGTGCTCCTGGCGGCGGTTCCCAGCAACGGCCGGGCGCCGGAGCGGGACGCGGGGGCGACGCCGACTCCGCGGGTGGCCACCTCGATGCCGTCCGGTACGACGCCGGGGTCACGGGGCGGTGCCGGGGGAACGGGCACTGATCATCGGGGTGCCGATCCGGCGAAGGGGCCCACGGGGAGCGGCGCCACTCCCGGGACTCCCGTGCCCGACGGGCACACCAGCCCGCTGCCCGACCCCTCGCCGTCCGCCTCGCGGCCGGGGCCCCGCGGTACCACGGCGCCGGGGCCGGGCGCTCCGACGATTCCGGGGTCGAGCTCGCCGACGTCCAGCAGTGGTGGGGGGAGCGGAAACGTTCCGCCACCCTCTTCCTCCGCGAGCCCGACCTCGAACGGCATCTGCCTGAGTGTGCTCATCCTCGGCGTGTGCATCGGCGGCGCCCACCACTGACCGGAAACGGTGGTGTGCGGCCGTTCGGTGACGGGAGCCACACCACCTCGGGTCTACGGCCCGCCCGGCGCGCGATAGCCTGACGGATGGCTCTCTTGACGACGAGAGAACGACGAGCGAGCCACGTTCCGGGGCCGCTCGGGCCACTGCCGGGGCGACACAGGTTTCCCGCAGGAAAAGGCCAGGAGAAGGCAATGACTCGCACTCCCGTCAACGTCACCGTCACCGGAGCGGCAGGCCAGATCGGCTACGCCCTCCTCTTCCGTATCGCCTCGGGCCACCTGCTCGGCGCGGATGTGCCGGTGAAGCTCCGCCTCCTGGAGATCCCCCAGGGCCTCAAGGCCGCCGAGGGCACCGCCATGGAGCTGGACGACGCCGCCTTCCCGCTGCTGCAGGGCATCGACATCACCGACGACCCGAACGTCGCCTTCGACGGCGCGAACGTCGCGCTGCTGGTCGGCGCCCGCCCCCGCACCGCCGGTATGGAGCGCGGTGACCTGCTCTCCGCCAACGGCGGCATCTTCAAGCCGCAGGGCAAGGCCATCAACGACCACGCCGCGGACGACATCAAGGTGCTGGTGGTCGGCAACCCGGCGAACACCAATGCGCTCATCGCGCAGTCCGCCGCCCCCGACGTACCGGCCGAGCGGTTCACCGCGATGACCCGCCTGGACCACAACCGCGCCATCGCGCAGCTCTCCAAGAAGACCGGCGTGCCGGTGTCGGAGATCCGCAAGGTCACCATCTGGGGCAACCACTCGGCGACGCAGTACCCCGACATCTTCCACGCCGAGGTCGCGGGCAAGAACGCCGCCGAGGTCGTCAACGACGAGAAGTGGCTGGCCGAGTCCTTCATTCCGACCGTCGCCAAGCGCGGCGCCGCGATCATCGAGGCCCGTGGCGCGTCCTCGGCCGCGTCCGCCGCCTCCGCCGCCATCGACCACGTCCACACCTGGGTCAACGGCACCAGCGACGGCAACTGGACCTCCATGGGCATCGTCTCCGACGGCTCCTACGGTGTCCCGGCCGGTCTCATCTCCTCCTTCCCGGTCACCACCAAGGACGGGCAGTTCGGGATCGTCCAGGGCCTGGAGATCAACGAGTTCTCCCGTGCGCGGATCGACGCCTCGGTGAAGGAGCTCGAGGAGGAGCGCGCCGCGGTGCGCGAGCTCGGCCTCATCTGACGCACAGACGCTTTGGGTAAGGGGTCCCGCCCTGGTGCGGGGCCCCTTACGTGTGTTCTCTTACGCCGTCGTATCGGTCAGTACCTCGCACAGCAGGTCCAGGGCGGCGCCGAAGCCGCTCTCTGGTGGGGTGCCGTAGCCGATGACCAGGGCGGCGGGGGCGTCGGGCGGGCCGCCGTAGACCGGGTGCGGGCTCAGGGCGAGGCCGCGGCTGCGGGCGCGGGCCACCACGGTGTCCAGTGGGCCCGCCTCCGGGGGGAGTTCGAGGACCGCGTGCAGGCCGGCGGCGATGCCGGAGACCCGGACGCGGGGGGCGCGTTCGGCCAGGGCGGCGACCAGGCGGTCCCGGCGGCGCCGGTAGCGCAGCCGCATCCGCCGTACGTGGCGGTCGTAGTCGCCCGAGACGAGGAACTCCGCGAGCGTCAACTGGTCGAGCACCGGCGAGTGGTGATCGGCCATCCGCTTCTGCTTCACCACCTCGGCCATGAGGTGCGGGGGCAGCGCGAGCCAGGCCAGCCGCAGCCCCGGAGCCAGGCTCTTGCTCGCGGTGCCCGCGTAGACGACGTGGTCGGGTGCCAGGCCCTGGAGGGCGCCGACCGGCTGCCGGTCGTAGCGGAACTCGCCGTCGTAGTCGTCCTCGACGATCAGTCCGCCGGTGGCCCGCGCCCAGGCGGTCACGGCGGTACGGCGCCCGGGGGACAGCCGTACGCCGTTGGGGAACTGGTGGGCGGGCGTCAGCAGTACCGCCGAGGTGCCGCGTCCCTGCGGGCCGCCGTCCAGCAGCTCCACGCGCGCGCCGTCCTCGTCCACCGGCAGCGGCACCGTCTCGAGCCCCGCGGTCCGCAGCAGGGTGCGGGTGTCGGGGAAGCCCACCTCCTCGACGGCGATCCGGCGGGCGCCGCGGCCGTACAGCACGCGGGCGAGCAGGCCCGTCGCCTGGACGAACCCCGTGCAGATCAGCAGGTGTTCGGGGTCGGTGCGGACGCCGCGCACCCGGGCCAGGTAGGCGGCGAGGGCCGCCCGCAGCTCGGGCCGTCCCCGGGGGTCGGTGTACCCGAAGGCCGAGTTCGGCGCGGCGGCGAGCGCGCGGCGGGCGGCGGCGCCCCAGGCGGCCCGGGGGAAGGAGGCCAGGTCGGGGGAGCCGGGCCAGAGCGTGTACGGCAGTCCGGCGGTCTCGTCGGGCACCAGTTCGGCGGAGGCGGCGGGGCCGGGTGCGGTGGACGGCGTACGGCGGCGGGGGCGCGGCGGGGGTGCGGCGGCGTCCGGGCGGGGTGCCACGGTGGTGCCGGAGCCCTGGCGGGCGGTGAGCCAGCCCTCGGCGACGAGTTGGGCGTACGCGTCGGCCACGGTGTTGCGGGCCAGGCCGAGGTCGCCGGCCAGGACACGGCTGGACGGCAGCCGGGTGCCGGGCGGGAGGCGGCCGTCGCGCACCGCCTCGCGCAGCGCGTGTTCAAGGCCCGAGCGGGCCCCGCCACCCGCGGCGAGGCGGGCCGCGGGCAGATCGAGCAGCAGGTCGTAGTCCGCGGTCCGCTGCCCGCGATTGGCCCAGTCGTTCATGGCCCAAGTGGACCACGGGGGCAGTGCCACTTCGCCCCTACGGTGGGCGTATGACGACGATCGACGACACCACCGTTGCGGCGCCCGAGCGCCGGATCGACCTCAACGACAAGGCACCCGACTTCTACCAGGCGATGTTCGCCCTCGACCGGGCCGCGGCCAGCGGCCTCGACCCCGTCGTACGCGAGCTGGTCCGCGTCCGAGTCTCCCAGCTCAACGGCTGTGCCTTCTGCACCGACAAGCACAGCGCCGAGGGGCGGAAGGCCGGGCTGTCCGAGCAGCAGCTCTACGCGCTCACGGTGTGGGCCGAGACGCCGTTCTTCACCGCCAGGCAGCGGGCGGCGCTCGCGCTGGCGGAGGCGGTCACCCTGCTCGGCGGGCACGGGACGCACGGGGTGCCGGACGAGGTCTACGACGAGGCCGCGCGGGTCTTCGGCGAGGACGAGCTGCCGCGGCTGATCGCGATGTGCGTGACGATGAACGCGTGGACCCGGATCGGGGTCACGTGCCGGATGTCGCCCGCGACGCGGCCGTAGCGTCGGCCGCCTCCTGCTCCTGCGGCGCGCCGCCTTCCCCGAAGCGGGCCAGGGCGAGCGCGCCCAGCACCGCCAGGACGAAGCCGGCGATGGCGACGGGGGCCCAGCCGGGGCGGGTGCGGTCGCCGAGGGCGAGGACGCCGACGAGGGCGGGGCCGACGGTCTCGCCGATCACCATCCCCGCGGTGGCGGCGGTCACCGAGCCGCGCTGGAGTGCGGAGGTCAGCAGCAGGAAGGCGGTGCCGCCGCCGAGGAGGAGGCCGTAGACGGCCGGGTTGGTGAGCAGGGCCGACGGTGTCATGCCGTCGATGAGGCGGACGGCGACCTCGACCACGCCGAAGCCGAAACCGGCGAAGAGGCCGAGGACGGCGGCCCGGGAGCGTTCCGGGAGCCGGCCCGCGACGGCGCCCGCGGCGAACACCAGCGCGGCGGTGACGAGGGTGCCCCAGCGCAGGGCGGTGCTGCCGTGGTCGTCGCCCGCGCCCTCGCTGCCCGCGGCCAGGCCGAGCAGCGCGAGGCCGCCGCAGACGGCTGCCACGGCGGCCCACTCGCGGCCCGACAGCCGCGCTCCCAGCAGCCGGGCCGCGGTCACCGCCGTCACCGCCAGGCTGGCGGCCAGCGCCGCGCCCACCGCGTAGATCGGCAGTGACCGCAGCGCCACCAGCTCCAGCAGGAAGCCGACGCCGTCCAGGCCCAGGCCCGCCACGTACCGCCACTGCCGCAGCGCCCGCATCAGCAGCCGCGCGTCGACGCCCGACCCGCTGCCAGGCTCCGCCGCCCTCGCCGCCATCGCCTGCAGCACCGACGCGACCCCGAAGCACACGGCGGACCCGAGCGCACACACCATTCCCCAAAGCACCCCCCAACCCTAGGCCCGCGCACCCCTTGCCGCCGCGACGGCGGGAGTGAGGGTGCCCCGGGTCGGGGGGTGACACGCGGTGGAAGACAGGGGGCCGCCGGGGAGCGGTCAGGTGTTCAGGACCTCGCGGAGTTGGGTGAGGGACCAGTCGAGGTCTTCCTTGGTGATGGTGAGGGGTGGGGCGATGCGGATGGTGCTGCCGTGGGTGTCCTTGACGAGGACGCGGCGGGCGAGGAGGGCCTCGGAGACCTGGCGGCCGGTGCCGAGGGCGGGGTCGATGTCGACGCCCGCCCACAGACCGCGGCCGCGGACGGCGGTGACCTGGCCGGTGCCGGTCAGGAGATGGAGCTCGCGGTGGAGATGGTCGCCCAGCTCCGCCGCCCGCTGCTGGTACTCGCCGGTGCGCAGCATCGCGATCACCTCGAGGCCCACCGCGCAGGCCAGCGGGTTCCCGCCGAAGGTGGACCCGTGCTCGCCGGGCCGGAAGACGCCGAGGATCTCGCGGGAGGACACCACCGCGGACACCGGCACCACACCGCCGCCGAGCGCCTTCCCGAGGATGTAGACGTCCGGCACGACCCCTTCGTGCTCGCAGGCGAAGGTCCGGCCCGTACGGCCGAGCCCGGACTGGATCTCGTCGGCCATGAAGAGCACACCGCGCTCGGCGGTGAGCCGCCGCACCCCCGCCAGATAGCCCGGCGGCGGCACCAGCACCCCCGCCTCGCCCTGGATCGGCTCGATCAGCACGGCCACCGTCTCGTCGTCGACCGCCGCCTCCATCGCGGCCAGGTCGCCGTACGGCACGATCGTGAAACCGGGGGTGTACGGCCCGAAGTCGGCCCGCGCCTCGGGGTCCGTCGAGAAGCTGACGATCGTCGTCGTACGCCCGTGGAAGTTGTCGGCCGCGACGACGATCTTCGCCCGCCCGTCCGGCACGCCCTTGACCCGGTACCCCCACTTGCGGGCCGTCTTGACGGCCGTCTCCACCGCCTCCGCCCCGGTGTTCATGGGCAGCACCATCTCCATGCCGCACAGCGCGGCCAGCTCCGCGCAGAACCGCGCGAAGCGGTCGTGGTGGAAGGCCCGCGAGGTCAGTGTCACCCGGTCGAGCTGGGCCTTGGCCGCCGCGATCAGCCGCGGGTTGGCGTGCCCGAAGTTCAGTGCCGAGTACCCGGCGAGCATGTCGAGGTAGCGGCGCCCCTCGACATCCGTCATCCACGCGCCCTCGGCCGTCGCCACGACGACCGGCAGCGGGTGGTAGTTGTGCGCGCTGTACGACTCCGCCGCCGCGATCTCGCGGGCGGTCGAGTCACCGCTGCTGCTGGAATCCGTGGTTCCGGGGTTTCCGGAAATGGTGGTCACGTACGTTCTCCGTTCGTCGTGCGTCGGAGGTCCGGGGTGGATCAGGGGCGGGGGTGGTGCCCCCTTCTATCGTCGCTCTCCCGGACCGCCGTGAAACCTTGGGCGGAACACCGGGTGCGGGCCCGAAGGGGGCCCGGGAGGGGTATGGGAGCGCGGCCGGGACCTGAGAGAATGTGGGGCATGGCCACTGACCGTCCCCGCGCCCTGTCCGGTATCCAGCCCACGGCGGGCTCCTTCCACCTGGGGAACTACCTGGGTGCGATCCGCCAGTACGTGGCGCTGCAGGAGTCGCACGACGCGTTCTACATGGTCGTCGACCTGCACGCGATCACCGTGCCGCAGGACCCGGCGGAGCTGCGTGCGAACACCCGGCTCGCCGCCGCCCAGCTGCTGGCGGCCGGGCTCGACCCGGACCGCTGCACCCTGTTCATCCAGAGCCATGTGCCCGAGCACGCGCAGCTCGGCTGGGTGATGAACTGCCTGACCGGCTTCGGCGAGGCGTCCCGGATGACGCAGTTCAAGGACAAGTCGGCCAAGCAGGGCGCCGACCGCGCGACCGTCGGCCTGTTCACGTACCCGATCCTCCAGGTCGCCGACATCCTGCTGTACCAGGCCGACGCGGTGCCGGTCGGCGAGGACCAGCGGCAGCACATCGAGCTGACCCGCGACCTCGCGGAGCGGTTCAACGGCCGCTTCGGCCAGACCTTCACCATCCCCGCGCCGCACATCGTGCGCGAGGTCGCCAAGATCTACGACCTCCAGGACCCGACGGCCAAGATGAGCAAGTCGGCGGCCTCGCCGAAGGGCCTGGTCAACCTGCTCGACGAGCCGAAGGTGTCGGCGAAGAAGTTCAAGAGCGCCGTCACCGACACCGACACGGTCATCCGGTACGACGAAACGGACAAGCCGGGCATCAGCAATCTGCTCACCATTCACTCCGCCCTCACCGGTACCGGAATCGCGGAACTCGAGGAACGGTACGAGGGCAAGGGCTACGGTGCGCTGAAGACCGACCTCGCGGAGATTTTCGTGGAGTGGGTCACACCGTTCCGTGAGCGCACGCAGGAATATCTTGGTGATCCGGAGACGTTGGACTCGGTTCTGGCGAAGGGTGCGGAGAAGGCTCGCGCCGTCGCCGCCGAGACGCTGGCCAGCGCATATGACCGGATCGGGCTGCTGCCCGCCAAGCACTGAGCCGGGCATCGAGAGCACGCTTCACGGGGCATGAGCCCCGGACGATCATGGCCTGCGGCGCTTCCGGCCCACCGGGCACGCGCGCGACACTGAGATCGGACGACACAGGAAGCACACACGGGGACCACACACGGGGCCACGGGGACGACGGGGACCACGGAATGGGGAAAGGGGTGAACGCAGTGGGGACCACCACGATCGGCGTGTCCATCGCGGTCCCGGAGCCGTACGGGCGCCTGCTCCAGGAGCGGCGTGCCGGGTTCGGCGATCCGGTCGCGTATGCCATCCCCACCCATGTCACCCTGCTGCCCCCCACCGAGGTCGACCCGTCGGACCTGCCCGCGCTGCGGCGGCACCTCGCGGAGGTCGCCGCGGAGGGACGGCCGTTCGTGATGCGGCTGCAGGGCACGGACACCTTCCGGCCGCTGTCGCCGGTGGTGTACGTACGGCTCGCCGAGGGCGGCGGCGCCTGCGCGCAGCTCCAGGAGCAGGTGCGCTCCGGGCCGGTCGCCCGGGAGCTGCAGTTCCCGTACCACCCGCATGTGACGGTCGCGCACGGCATCGCCGAGGCGGCGATGGACCGCGCGCAGCGCGAGCTGGCGGACTTCAGCGCCGCGTGGACGGCGTGCGGGTTCGCCCTGTACGAGCAGGGCGGCGACGGCGTCTGGCGCAAGATGCGCGAGTATCCGTTCGGCACCGAGGGCCGCCCCTCCGTCCCGCACCAGCACACCGCCACCACCCGCACCCCCACGCCCCTGTAGGGCTCCTCCCGGCCCGGCGCCCTCAGAGGGTCAGCTGGCGGAAGATCGCGCGGGGCACGTGCCGCAGCAGGGACATCAGGGGGCGGAGCGGGGCCGGGGCCCAGACGGTGTGGGCGCCGCGGCGCAGACCGGACTCGATGGCGGCGGCGACCGCGGCGGGCGTGGTGGCGAACGGCGCCTCGGGCAGGCCCGCCGTCATCTTCGTACGGACGAACCCGGGCCGTACGACCATGACGTGCACGCCGTCCTCGTACACCGCGTCCCCGAGCCCCTGGGCGAAGGCGTCGAGCCCCGCCTTGCTGCTGCCGTAGACGAAGTTGGCCCGCCGGGCACGTTCGCCCGCGACCGAGGACATGACGACCAGCGAGCCGTGCCCCTGCCGCACCAGGGCGGTGGCGCAGACGAGCGAGGCGGAGATCGCCCCGATGTAGTTGACCTGCGCCACGTGGACTGCGGCCAGCGGCTCGCGTTCGTCCCGCGCCTGGTCGCCGAGCACACCGAAGGCCAGCAGCACCATGTCGACGTCGCCCTCGGCGAACACCTTGCCGAGGACCTCCTCGTGGGTCCCGGGGTCGAGCGCGTCGAACCCGACCACGTGCACCTCGGCCCCCAGCGCCCGCAACTGCTCGGCGGCGGCGTCCAGCTCGGGGGACAGCCGCCCCGCGAGGTGCACGGTACGGGTACGGCGGGCGATCAGCCGCCGGGCGGTGGCCAGGCCGATGTCCGACGTACCGCCGAGGACCAGCAGGGACTGGGGTGCGCCGAAGGCGTCCTTCATGGGAGCTCCTGGGGACTCATCAGAGGGCTGGGTCAAGGGAAGGGGGTTCAGCGGGCGGTCAGAGGGCGAGGCGGCGGGCGAGGTCCGAGGTGATCGCGCCCCGCGGGTCGTACGCGGCGCGCAGGGCGCGGAACTCGTCCAGCCGCGGGTACATCCGGGCGACCAGCTCGGGCCGCAGCCGGGCGTCCTTGGCGAGGTAGACCCGGCCGCCCGCGCAGGCCACCACGTCGTCCAGCTCGTCGAGGAAGCGGCCTAGGCCCGGCATCGAGGCGGGGATGTCCAGGGCCAGCGTCCAGCCCGCCATCGGGAAGGACAGCCACCCCGGGTCGCCCTCGCCGAAGCGCTTGAGCACGGCGAGGAAGGACGGGCAGCCGCGGGTGCTCAGCCGCCGCACGATCTGCCGCAGCGTCTCCTCCTGGCCGCGGCCGACGACGAACTGGTACTGCACGAAGCCGCTGCGGCCGTAGATCCGGTTCCAGTGCGGCAGGCCGTCCAGCGGGTGGAAGAAGGCGGAGAGCCGCTGCAGCTCGCCGCGGCGCATGCGGGGCGCCCTGCGGTACCAGAACTCGTTGAAGAGCCCGACGCTGGTGCGCCCGAGCAGTCCGTCGGGGACGAAGCGGGGGGCGGCGGGCAGCCGCAGCGGGCGGAAGGCGAGCGGCGCGGTACGGGCCCGGGAGCGGGCCGGGAGCGCGTCCAGCGGGGCGTGGTCGCCGCGGGTGAGCACCGCGCGGCCGGTCCTCGCGCCGCGCGCCAGCAGGTCGATCCAGGCGACCGAGTAGCGGTAGTGGTCGTCGTCCGCGGTCAGCCGGGCCATCAGGTCGTCCAGGTCGGCGGCGCGCTCGGTGTCCACCGACATCAGCGAGGTCTGCACCGGCAGCAGCTGGAGCGTGGCGGCCAGGATCACCCCGGTCAGCCCCATGCCGCCCGCGGTGGCCCAGAACAGCTCCGGCTCGTCCTCCGGCGTCACCAGCCGGGTCTCGCCGTCGCCGGTCAGCAGCTCGACGGCGCGGACATGGCGGGAGAACGCCCCCGAGACATGGTGGTTCTTGCCGTGGATGTCGGCGCCGATCGCGCCGCCGACCGTCACATAGCGGGTCCCGGGCGTGACGGGCACGAACCAGCCGAGCGGCAGCAGCACCTCCATCAGGCGGTGCAGCGAGACGCCCGCGTCACACACCACCAGGCCGTTCACCGCGTCGATCTCGTGGATACGGTCCAGGGCCGTCATGTCCAGGACCGCGCCGCCCGCGTTCTGCGCCGCGTCGCCGTAGGCCCGGCCGAGGCCGCGGGCGATCGCACCGCGCCCACCGGCCTCGCGGACCGCCGCCGCGGCCTCCTCGTACGACGTCGGGCGCAGCAGCCGGGCGGTCGTGGGGGCGGTGCGGCCCCAGCCGGAGACGGAGATTGTCGGGGCGGAGGGTACAGGCATACGCGCGACGGTATCGCCTGAGATGTACCGAATGGTTGTTATGCGGCGTTCTTCACCACAACGGGCGAGCGGTAACGAATGACGGTCTTTTCCGCACGGTAAACACACCACGCCGGACAACCGGCGAAAACCAGCGGAAAGCACGAACGCGAGAGCGGCGGCGAGAGCCCGGCAACGGTCGCGACGCACGAGAGCGAGTGACCGGGCGAACGCGCGAGGAGAGGGAGGTGAGGCCGGTGACGCCGGTGCGCTACCCCGGATCCGCGGCGGCCCGTGCGGACCGCCGCCTCCTCGCCGCGCTGCGCCGCTGCGGCGCCGACCCGTATGTCGCGGGCGCCGCGAAGGGCCTGTCCTGGTCGGGCGAGCACGCCGCGGTGTGGCTGGCCGCCGGGCTGGCGGGCGCCGCCGCGGACCCGGCCCGGCGTGTCGCGTGGCTGCGCGCCACGGCGCTGGTCGGCGCGGCGCACGCCGCGAGCATGGCGGTCAAGCGGGTGGTACGCCGCCCCCGGCCGCTGCTGCCCGGCGCCTCGCCCCTGGTCCGCACCGCGGGCGCGCACAGCTTCCCCAGCTCCCACGCCAGCTCCGCGGCGGCCGCCGCGATCGCCTTCGGCGCCCTCCTCCCGCGCGCCCCCCTCCCGTCGCTGGCCGTCGCGATGTGCCTCTCCCGGCTCGTCGCCGGCGTCCACTACCCCACCGACGTCGCCTTCGGCGCCCTCCTCGGCGCCGCGACCGCGCACCTGGGCCGCCCCTGGACCCTCCGCGCGCTCCCCCTGCCCACCGGAGGCCGCCATGGCTGAGCCCTCTGCCGCACTCGTCGACGAGGCCGCCCGACCCGGGGCGGCCGGAGTGGCGGCGCTGGCCGCCTCGGTGTCGGTGCGCGGGCTGGCCGGGGGGCTGCTGCGGACGGCCCGCCCGCGGCAGTGGGTGAAGAACGTCCTGGTGCTGGCGGCGCCGGTGGCGGCCGGACGGCTGCTGTCGGCCCGGGCGGTGGGGCAGCTCGTCGTGGTCTTCGTGCTGTTCACCGCGTGCGCGTCGGCGGTGTACCTGATCAACGACGCGCGCGACGCCGAGGCGGACCGGGCGCACCCGGTGAAGTGCGCGCGCCCGGTGGCGTGCGGCCAGGTGCCGGTGGCCGTGGCGTACGGCGCCGGATGCGCCCTCGCGGTGCTCGCGCCCGCCGCCGCGGCGGTGCTGTGCACCCCGGACACGGCCGCGCTGCTGCTCGGCTACGTCCTCATACAGCTCGCCTACTGCCTCTGGCTCAAGCACATGCTCGTCATCGACCTGGCCGTGGTCACCACCGGCTTCCTGATGCGCGCGATGGCGGGCGGCCTGACCCTGCACATCGACCTGTCCCGCTGGTTCCTGATCACCTCGGGCTTCGGCGCCCTGTTCATGGTCGCCGCCAAGCGCTACTCCGAACTCGTCCTGATGTCCGCGCAGGACGGCGAGATCGGCGCCTCCCGGGCGCTGCTGGGCGAGTACACCACCGGCTATCTGCGGTTCGTGTGGCAGCTCGCGGCGGGCGTCGCGGTCCTCGCGTACTGCCTGTGGGCGATGGAGACCGGCGCCTCCCCGGCGGGCTGGCTGCCCTGGCGCCAGCTCTCCATGATCCCGTTCATCCTCTCGGTGCTGCGCTACGCCGTCTTCGCCGACGCGGGCACCGCCGGCGAGCCCGAGGACGTCGTGCTGCGCGACCGTACGCTCGTGCTGATCGGCCTGGTCTGGGGCGCGCTGTACGTCCTCGCCGTGGTCAACACGTGATCGCGCGCCGCGCGCCCGCCGCGGGCCCCGGCGCGCTGCTCCCCGAACTCCTCGGCTTCGCGCTGGCGGGCGGCGCCGCCTACGCCGCCGACCTGGCGTTCTTCGTCTGGCTGCGCGGCCCCGGCGGCTTCGGCCCGCTCACCGCGAAGTCGCTGTCCTTCGTCGCGGGCTGCACCGTCGCCTACCTCGGCAACGCGCTGGGCACCTACCGCGGCCGCGCCCCCGCCGTCAGCCGCGCCCGGCAGTACGGCGTCTTCTTCGTGTTCAACCTCGCGGGCGCCCTGGTCCAGCTGCTCTGCCTGGCCGTCTCGCACTACGGGCTGGGCCTCACCGCGCCGCGCGACGACATCGTGTCCGGCGCGGGCGTCGGCATGGCGCTGGCCACGGCGCTGCGCTTCTGGGGCACCCGGACCTTCGTCTTCCGCCGGACTGCATCGGCCGGGGAAGGGTAACCGCCCGTTATGGACTGGTTGGCCCGGCTGCCGTGGATCGGTCCGCGGGTCAAGCCGTGGATCGACCGCACCTTGCGCACGCACGCCTGGCGGGCCTTCGCCCATCTGCTGTCCGTGCACTGGACGCGGCTGGCGGCCGCGATGACCTTCACCAGCTTCCTGGCGCTCTTCCCGCTGATCACCCTCGGCGCCGCGATCGGCGCAGCCCTGCTGTCGAAGGACCAGCTGAACACCCTGGAACGCAAGATCTCCGAGCAGATCCCCGGGATCGCCGACCAGATCCACATCAGCGGACTGGTCGCCAACGCCGGCACCATCGGCCTCATCGCCGGCCTCCTGCTGCTGGTCACCGGCATCGGCTGGGTCGGTTCGCTCCGGGACTGCCTGCGCGCGGTGTGGGCCAAGGACAACGAGGAGCGCAACCCGTTCCTGGGCAAGCTCGCCGACGCGGGAGTGCTGGTCGGGCTCGGCTTCGCCGTCCTGGTGTCGCTCGGCGCCTCCGCCTTCGCCACCGCCGCCGTCACCTGGGCCGGCGACCACCTCGACATCAACCGGCACGGCGCGGGCCGGGTGGGCCTCACCATCGTCGGCTACGCCCTCGCCGTCATCGCCGACTTCCTCATCCTCACCTATCTGCTGACGCTGCTGCCCGGCGTCGAACCGCCGCGCCGCGCGGTCATGCAGGCCGCGCTCATCGGCGCGGTCGGCTTCGAACTGCTCAAGGTGCTGCTCGCCAGCTATCTGCAGGGCGTGGCGGGCCGCAACATCTACGGCGCCTTCGGCACGCCCGTCGCCCTGCTGCTCTGGTTCAACTTCATGGCGAAGCTGCTGCTGTACTGCGCCGCCTGGACGGCGACACCACGGCACGCCCCGCCGCCCGAGGACGACGAGGCGGCGCCGGACAAAAGCCCGGACGAGGTCACGGACAGGGCCGCCGGCGAGTCCGCGGACGGGGCCGCCGCGGAGAACGGGCGGGGCGGCGGTGCTACGGGAGGCGCATCCGGCGCGAACGGCCACGGCCCCGGCCCCGCCCCCGGCCGCCGGACGGTGATCCGCCCGGAAGCGGGCGGCGCCGCCGGACGACCATGACGACCAGGCCCAGCAGCAGCACGGTCCCGGCGGCGATCCCCGCCGCCGTCAGCAGCCCGCCGGACGACGAGCCGCCGGACGTCGCGGAAGCCTGGTCCTTGCCGCCCGGCCCCTGCGCCGCGGTGGGCTTCGTGTGCGGCACCTTGCTCAGCGGCGGCACCAGGGTGCCCACCGGCTTGACCGACGGGGCGGCCTTGAAGCCCCAGTCGAGCAGCGAGGCGGCCTCGCGGTAGACGAGGTTGTGCTGGGGCGCCGGGGTCATGACGGTGACCAGCAGCGTCCGTCCGCCGCGCTGCGCGACACCGGTGTACGTGGCGCCCGCGTTCGTCGTGTTGCCGTTCTTGACACCCGCGATGCCCGGGTACCTGGACAGGTCGTAGTCGCCGCTCAGCAGGCGGTCGGTGTTCTGGATGCCGAAGGTGTCGCGGGCCTTGGTGGGCTTGCCGGTCTTCTTGTCCTTCTTCCAGTCCCCGGGGAACTGCGCGCTCACGGTGGAGCAGTACTGCCGGAAGTCCGGGTTCTGCAGGCCCTCGCGGGCGAAGAGGGTCAGGTCGTACGCGCTGCTGACCTGCCCCGGCTCGTCGTACCCGTCGGGCGTGACGACATGGGTGTCGTTCGCCTGCAACTCGTGGGCCTGCGCGTTCATGTCGGTGACGGTCTTGGGCACGCCGCCGTTCATCGCGGCCAGCACGTGCACGGCGTCGTTGCCCGAGCGCAGGAAGACGCCGAGCCACAGGTCCTTGACGCTGTAGGTCAGGTTCTCCTTGATGCCGACCAGGCTGCTGCCCTCGCCCATGCCCTGGAGGTCGCGCGGCGCCACCTTGTGCACGGTCGTCCTGGGGAACTTCGGCAGCACGGTGTCGGCGAACAGCATCTTCAGGGTGCTGGCGGGCGGGAGCTGCCAGTGCGCGTTGTGCGCGGCCAGGATGGCGCCGGTCTCGGCGTCCGCGACGATCCAGGACTTCGCCGTGAGCTTCGCGGGCAGCGCGGGCGCGCCCGGCGTCAGCTCCACCTGCGTCCCCGGCACACCCAGCCGGTCACCGCCCACCGTCGACATCCGGGCGGGCGGTCTCGGCGCCTTCGTGTCCCCGGGGGCGACCGCACCGGCGGTGCCCGCCAGTACGGTGCCGCCGAGCAGAGCGACTGCGGCGGTGACGGCCAGGGCGGAACGGTACGGCGCGCGGCGGCGCACAGTGGGCTGAGGCAGGGGCACCCCGAGAAAGTACAGGGCCCACCTGTACACCGGTGGCACCGGGGGCAACCACGTCGCAGTGACGAACCGCACACCGCGTGGAGGGAACCAGCACCCCCGCTTTTCCCGTCCGCCCCATGGGCCTCCGTACTACGATCGCCGTACGATCAGTTGACGCCCCATCATGACCGTTTCCACGGTGGGGAGTTATGGAACGCCCGCCCCGGGTACCACCCGGACAAGTGACCACGCGTCATCCGGGAAAAGGACTAGAAAATCTACGCAATGGCCTTGGATCAGGCCAAAAGTGGTTGCGGACACCCAGGTGGCCGGGAGACTTGAAAGCCAGTACCCGCCGCTTGCTCGTGCCGCGCGTCTCGCCGCCTTCCGTGGAGATCGGGTTCCCATGACCAAAGAAGAGGTAGTCCTGGCTGCGCTGCCGCCTTTCACGCGGAGCCTGACAGACGGGTTCGTGGACCAGCACAGAGAGACCGTCAGCATCACCGAGCTACAGGATCGGGTGGTCACCTTGGTCGCCTTTCCCGAGCAGAGCCCGGACGTGATCAGGACGCGCCACGCGGTGAGGTTCCTGATCCGCTATCTGGCCCGCTCGCAGGACAGGTACTTCTTCATCGAGGCGGACCGCCTGCACCACATCGCGCCGACGCCCGCCGACGACGGGGTGACCCGGCGGGTGATCGTCGAGTTCAGCCATGACGTGGACCGCCGTATCCGCGGGGAGTACGCGGAGCCCAGGACCCAGCCCGAGCACGGGACCCACGGGGAGCACCGGGACCGGGGCGCGGGACGGGGCCGGGGTGACGGGCGGGAGCGGGGCGAGGGCCGCGGCCGCCCGACCAGCCGGGGCCACGGCTGGTCGGGCAACCGCCGAAGGCCCGGCGAGGCCGGGCGTCCGCCGGAACCGCCCGCTCCGCAGGCGCTCGACGACTTCTTCGCGGACTTCGAGCAAGAGATCAGGGGCGCTCGCCTCGGAAGAGAAGGGGACACACCGGGGGATGAATGAAATCCTGCTGCTGCCGCGATTCCACGAGCAGATCAGGCTGCACCTCGTAGCGAATTTCCTCGAAATCCCCGTCCGGCCGATCGTGCTGGGGATCTTCGGCCGCAGTGGTGACGGGAAGTCCGCGCAGCTCGCCGCGGCGCTCGAGGCGTTCCATGTCGACCCGTACCGGATCAGCGCGGGCGACCTGGAGAGCGGAATGGCCGGTGAGCCCGGCAAGCTGGTCGCCAGGACGTACTCCGCCGCCTCGCTGGCGATCCAGAAGGAGTCCCCGGCGGCGCTGGTCATCGAGGACATCGACACCACCGTGGGGGAGTGGGAGCTCAACACCGGCACGGTCAACCACCAGCAGGTCATCGCGGAGCTGATGCACCTCGCCGACCGGCCCATCGACACCTTGCGCAACTGCCCCTGCCGGGTGCCGGTCTTCGTCACCGGCAACAACCTCTCGCGGCTGTACCCGCCGCTGCGCCGGCACGGCCGGATGCATGTGATGCCCTGGCGGCCGAACGCGGCGGAGCTGCGTACCGTCGTCGTCGGCCTCTTCCGCGGAATCGCCACGGAGCAGGCGTGCGAGGTGCTGGCGGGAGAGTTCGCCGAGCAGCCGCTGGCCTTCTTCGCCCAGGTGCGCCAGGCGGTGCTCGAAGCGGGGATCGGACGTCAGCTCAGCTCGGTCGATCCCGACATGCGGGTTCTGCTGCAGCGGCGGCACGGCAGGCACCACGCCTTCTCGCAGCCCCGGATCACCGACCACGACCTGCTGCGCCTGGCCCGGAAGACACGTGACGACCTCGACACCGGGCTTCAGAACTTCCTGGCCGAGCCCTCCGGAGAGCTGCGATGAGCCCTCAAACCTTCACGTACACCTGGACCCAGACCCGGCTGGAGACGGTCCAGGACCAGTTCCACAGCCTGATGCTCTACGCCGGGATCAAGCAGTCCAGCATCGACCACGTCCTGGCCGCCGTGGGCTGCAAGGAGATCGACGCGCTCGGGATATTCGGCACCGACGACTCGAAGCTGCGCGTCGCAGAGATCGAGCTGCGGGTCGACTGGTCCATCAGCGGCCGCCTCACCCTGACCGTGCCCAACATCTCCGGCGGTCTGCCGGGCTGGCGCGAGAAGGAGGCGCCCGAGGTGCGGGTCGCCGGGCGGCGGTTCGCCGAGGTGGCGAAGTCGATGTCGCTGACGACGAGCTACTGGGTGAACTTCATCCCGACCATCAGGGCGGACGCCGACCGGCACCGCGCCCTGTGCGAGAAGTACGGGCTCGCCTACAAGTCCTCGATCCCGTCGTGGAAGTCCACGCCGGAGGAGCGCAGCGAGACGCTGCTCGACCTGCCCGAGGCCAACATCGCCATCAGGAGGGCCGGGGGATGACGTCCAGCGTCGAGATCAGCGTGTCCGATCCGGGCGAGGCGCGCTCGCTCCGGGAGTGGCTCTCGGACGCACCCGGGGTGAGCGTGGAGACCCGGCCGGGGGTGCCGGGCCCCGGTGAGCAGGGCGTCCTGGACAGCCTGCTGATGGCCGGAAGCGGCGGCGCGCTGGTCGCCGCCCTCAAGGTGGTGCCCGACTTCATCCGCTCCCGCAGGTCCAACGTGTCCATCACCGCCACCGTGAACGGGCAGCCGTTCACGTTGGACGCGGAGAACGTGGAAGACGTCATGGAGATCCTGGAGCGGCTGCTCGATGAGTGAGTTCCCACCACTGCACGACTACTCGCGCTCCCGGGCCGTGGTCATGGGGACGTGGGACTACCAGTCCAAGGGACTGCTCTCGCTGCCCGCCGCCCAGCACAGCCTGGACCGCATGGTCGGGCTGCTCACCGGGCCGCTGTGCGGCTGGCCCGAGGACCGGGTGACGGTGCTGCGCAACCGCGCGAAGCCCGGCAACATCCACGACGAGCTCATTACGCACTTCAGCGACGTCAAGGACGTGGCGCTCTTCTACTTCGTCGGGCACGGACAGATCGACCCGGAGGACCAGCTGTGCCTGGGGCTGACGGAGACGGTCACCGTTCCGGCGCGCCGGGCCAGTACCAGCCTGGAGTTCGGCGACGTGCGCAAAGCGCTGGGCGGCAGTAGCGCGGCCACCAAGATCGTCATCCTCGATTGCTGCTTCGCCGGGCTGGCGACCCGCCGGGACAACACCCTGGCGGCGCTCACCGTCGACGTCATGGATATGGCGGGCGCGACCGGCGCGTACACGATGGCGGCCACTGGGCAGTTCACCACCGCGCTCTTCGAGACGGACACGCCGAAGCCGCAGACGTACTTCACCAAGTACCTGGTCGACACCGTCGAGGCGGGCATCCCGACCGAACAGAGCGGACTGCGGCTGCACTCCCTCTACGGCGAGGTGCGGGAGGCACTGGCACGCGACAAGCGGCCGACGCCGCAGCGCCGGATCATCGACAACGCCCGGGACTTCGTCTTCGCCCACAACGTCAACCCCGTGCCCGCGCCGACGCCCGCCGTGGACGAGGACGACGAACGGGACTACCTGCGGCGGCGGCTGGACGAGCTCGCGGAGACGATCAAGACGATCGCCGACGCGGTGACGGTCAGGCCGCCGACCGAACCGGTGGCCGCGGAGCCGGCGCCGGAACCGGTGGCACCGAAGTCACCGGTCGTGCTGGTGCGGGCGGCTCCGGTGGCGCCGGAACCGGTCGCGTCGACGGCGGCGGCCGATGCCGCCGCCGAGCAGGAGCGCGACCAGCTGCGGGTGCGGATCAGCCAGCTCGAAAAGGCCGTGCTGACCCTCAAGCAGGCGGTGCCGGAGGAGCGGCCCGAGGTGGCCGCCGCGGCGGAGGCGACGGTTCCTCCGGAGGCGCATCCGACCGTGACGACGCCGCCGGCGGCGGAGCCGGAGGCTCGGGAGGCGCGGGAGACCGTCCCGCCGGTGACCGAGCCGCCCGTGGCGGAGGCGCCGAAGTCCGCCGTGCCGAAGCCCGCTCCGCCCAAGGCCGCTGCCACGAAGGCCGCTCAGCCGACTCCGACTCCGTCCAAGAGGGTTCCGCCGCCGACCTCGCCGACGAAGACCGCCGCCGGCCGGACTGCGACCGCGGGTCCGCAGCCGGTGAAGGCCGCCGCGGGGCAGACCGGTACGGGTGGGACGCCGCTCTCGCGCCCGAAGCCGGTGAAGGCGGCGGCGCATCGGAAGCCGCAGGCCAAGCAGAAGCAGCCGAAGAAGACCGCCACCAGTCCGGGCCAGGCGCATCCGCCGAGCCAGCCCCAGCCCCAGCCTCAACCTCAGACCCAGGCCCAGGCCCACACCCAGGCTCCGGCCGCGGCTCCCATGCCCGGCCCCCGGGCGGCACCGGCCACCACGGTCGGGCAGAAGCCCCTGGCGGACTTCTTCGCGGACTTCGCCGACGAGGTGGCGGCGGCGTCCGTCGACCCCGGTCCCGAGTCCGACCCCGGGTCCGCGTCCACGTCCGGGTCCGGAGCCGGGACCAGGACCGAGGAGCAGGCCACCACGACGAGCGGCACGCGTACGGACCGGGCGGACCGTACACAGCCGAGCGATCTCGACAAGTTCTTCGAGCTCTTCACGGAGGAGATCTCCCGCCGCCGCCTCGGCACCACCCCCGACGACTGACGCCGCGCCCCATCCGCACATACTGGGACGTATGAAGCTCTCCCGTCGGGTGTCCTGGTTCCTCCTCGCCTTCGGCGTCTGGTCCTGGATCGTTTGGACCACCTTCGTCAAGAACCTGTGGAAGGACACCAGCGGGCTGGCCTTCCACCACGGCGACCACTCGTCGCCGACCGCCTACTTCTGGATCCACCTCACCCTCGCCATCACCTCCGCCGCCCTCGGCACCGCGATCGGCGTCCTGGGGCTGCGGGGCCTGCGCGCCCTGCGCCGCGAGGCGGCTCCCGCCCAGGAAGTGGTGCCCGCCCCGGAGTCGGCCCCCGAGCCGGAAGCGGTGGCCGACCGGGCCTAGGTGTCGGCCCGTCCCGGTGCCACCCGCGTGGCGCCGGATGGTGTCGCATGGTGTCAACCTGACTCAGGTTGGCACCATTGCGTTTTCCCAGGTCAAGCAGGTGGCTCCTGGCCCATGGCGCTTGTGATGCCATTCGGGGTTGCGTGTAGCGCCAATGTGGTGCCACTATGACGTCATGGACCTGACCCCGTATGTCGACAACCTCCGCCGTGAGCTCGCGGTGGCCGCAGAGGCGGGCGGTGACGACGCCCGCGAGCTGGCCGAGCGGCTGACCGCTCCGCTGGAGTCGGCGACCCGGCTGGCGATGCTCAACGTGCTCTCCGCCGCCATGGACGAGATCACCCGCGAGCTGGCCCCCGGTTCCGTCGACGTACGGCTGCGCGGGCTCGACCCCGACTTCGTGGTGACGCCGCCGCCCTCGTACGGCGGGGCCGCGGAGGAGGACGAGGTGCCCGCCGAACCGTTCAGGGCGCAGCCGCCCGCCGACGGCGACGAGGGCGGCACCGCCCGGGTCAACCTCCGGCTGCCCGCCCACCTCAAGACGCGCGCCGAGGAGGCCGCGAGCCACGAGGGCCTGTCGGTCAACGCCTGGCTGGTGCGAGCCGTGTCGGCCGCGGTCGACGGCGGCGCGCGGCCCCGTACGGCGAAGAAGAGCCCCACCATCGGACAGAGCTTCACGGGCTGGGTGCGCTAGCCGCACCCCGGCCCTCGCGCCACCGCTCCCCGACCACTTCACCCACACCGCGTCCCACCTGCGGGGACGGTTCGACGACTCACGAGGACGGTACAGCCATGCCTTCTTTCGACACTCCGGAACCGATCTCGGTCACCGCCCTCGTGGGCGCCGGCTCCCTGCGGCTCACCGCCGCCGACCGCACCGACACGGTGGTCGAGGTGCGGCCGATGGACCCGGAGAAGGACAAGGACGTGCGGACCGCCGAGCAGACCGAGGTCGTGTACACGGCCGGTGTGCTCACGGTCAGGACGAAGCAGCGCTATCTGATCGGTCCCGTCGGCGCGGTCGAGGTGACGATCGATCTGCCGACCGGCTCGCGGGCCGATCTCACCAGTGCCTTCACCCAGGTGGTCACCGAGGGGCGGCTCGGCGAGGTCCAGGTGAAGAACTCCGCCGGTGCCGTCCACCTCGACACCACGGGACCGCTGAAGGTGAACGCGTCGCACGGCCAGGTCGTCGTGGAGCGGGTCGAGGGCGCGGCCGAGATCACCAGCAGCACCGGCACCGTACGCGTCGGCACGGTCGACGGCCCCGCCGTCCTGAAGAACTCGCACGGCGCCACGACGGTGGGCACCGTGACCGGCGACCTGCGGGTCAGGAGCGCCAACGGCGGCATCGACATCGCGCGCGCCGAGGCGTCGGTCACCGGCGCCGCGACCAACGGCCACCTGCGGGTCGCCGAGGTCTCCGGCGGCGAGATCCGGTTGGAGACGTCCAACGGCCCGATCGAGGTCGGCATCCGGGAGGGCGTCGCCGCCTGGCTCGACGTCAGCTCCCACCGCGGGCAGGTACGCAACGCGATCGCCGCGTCCGAGGCCCCGGACCGTACCGAGGACACCGTCGCGGTGCACGCCCGCAGCGGCTGGGGCAACATCGACATCCGCCGCGCCCGGCCCTGAGCACGCGGCCCGGTCCTGCGTGACCCCGGTCCTGAGCGCGCGGCCCGGTCCTGAGCGCCCGCCGACCGCCCGCAGTGCCAAGGAATCACGGCCTCCAGCCGGAGGGCTCCATGATGTCTTCTGTCATGCTCATGCTTATGGCACTACCTGGCCCCGGGCGGGGTGGCGGTGCGGCCTATCGTCGGCAGGATGAAGTCCTGGATGAGGCCCTTGGCGTCGCGGACGACCGGCCGGAAGACGCGGTAGCGGGACATGGTGATCAGCCGGGCCACCAGCGGGGTGGAGCGGCGGACGAACTCCCGGGTGCGCTCGGTGTCCGGGGTGCGGTCGAAGACCCAGTAGAGGACGACGACCATCAGGTGCAGCCAGAGCAGCTCCGGCAGCAGTTCCGCCAGCTCCGCGTCCAGCTTGGGCGCCAGGTCGCTGCCGGACAGGACCTCGCGGAACAGCTCCACCGCGGTCGCGCGGGCCGGGTGCGACTCGTTCGAGAACGGGCTCAGTGAACTGCCGGGGTCGGCCGCCGTACGGAAGAACTGCGCCGCGAACTCGTGGTACGGGGCGGCGGTGTCGAGCCAGGAGCCGAGCGTGAGCTCCAGCCGCTCGGCGAAGTCCCGGGTGCCGTGCATCCGCAACGTCGCGTCGGCCGCGTGGTCGTGCGTCATCTGGTCGTAGAACCCCTGGATCAGGAATTCCTTGGACTCGAAGTAGTAGTACGCGTTCCCGACCGAGACCCCGGCCTCCTGGGCGATGGCGCGCATCGTCGTCTTGTCGTAGCCGCGCTCCTGGAACAGCCGCATGGCCGTCTCCAGGATCACCGCCCGGGTCTGCTCGCTCTTGCCGGTCTTGGGGCGGGCCCGGCCGCCGGGCAGCTCGTCGGCCAGGCCGAGACCCGGCTCTGTCGCCGTCGTGCCGGTGCCCTTGCCGTCGTCGCCGGGGCCGGTCGTGCGGGTGCTGTCGTTGGCGTGGTCCACCCGGGTGAGCCTAGGGCCTGTCCGGCGGCTCACGTGCCCACCCCGTCGGGGCGGTGCGGCGGCGCGTGGGCGGCCGGACGGGCACCGTCAGCGGGTCGGCGGGCAGCCATCGGCGCACCCGGCGTCGTCACCGGCGGCGGCGCTCTGCCGCCATCCGCCGGCCTTGTCGTAGACCCAGCCGGAGGGGGCCCGGTACGGCAGCCGGTCGCCCGGGCGGGCGGCGGCGGGCCCCCAGCGGGCGGCGCTCTTCTCCCGGTACTTGGACGCCGTCAGCACCGCCGCGCGGGCCAGCTTGCGGCCGGTGGGGGAGGCCAGGGTGTGTGCGAGCGGGCGGTGGTCGGCCAGTGCCCACAGGCACACCAGCCACGCCGAGTCGCCGCGGTAGAGCTGGCCCGCGTCCCCGACCACCGTGATCTCGCGCTCGGTGGCGGCGTGGTCGAGGTCGGGGAAGCGGCGCCGCGCCTCAGGCGACCCGACCGGGACCATCTCCAGCCGTACGAGCTGCCGCTGCCGCACCAGCCAGTCCCGTACGAACGCGCACAGGCGGCACGCGGGGTCGTAGAGGACGGTCAGCCGCCGTACGGGGACGCGGTGGGCGCGCGGGGCGGCGGTGCGGGTCGCGGCGCGGGCGGGCCGGGGGGCCGCCGCGGCCGTGGGGCGCGCGTCCTCCGGCCGCGGTGCGGGCTTGGCGGGCTGGGGAGCGGGCCACCACTGCGCGCCGCGTGCGGTGCGCACGTCCTGCGTGAGGCGTGCCATGTCAGGCTCCCGCGGGTGCGGCGCCGGTGCCGGTCCAGCCGTCGCTGTCGACCGGCGGGTACAGCTCGCGCTCCATCAGCCCGCGGCGGCGGATCTTGTTGAGGATGAAGACATTGCCCAGGTGCATGAAGCCGAGCACCAGCAGGACGACGCCGAGCTTCACCGACAGCGCCTCGAAGAGGCCGCGCGCGTTCGCCACGGCGTGCGCCGACTTCAGGTAGAGGGCGACGAAGCCGAGGTTGACGAGGTAGAAGCCGACCACCAGCAGGTGGTTGACCGCGTCGGCGAGCTTCTCGTCGCCGCCGAGCACGTCGGCGAGGAAGATCCGCCCGTTCGTGCTGAGGGTGCGGGCCACCCAGACGGTGAGCCCGATGCTGATGGCCAGGTAGATCACGTAGGCGAGGACGGTGAGGTCCATAGCGGGTACCACCCCTTGTTGAACGTGTTCAAACTTGATGACGCCATGACTCTAGACCCCTTTTTGAACACGTTCAAGCAAGGGGGTGGAGTGGTGGATCACAGCGGCTCAGAGGTGGACGCTGACGGTGTCCCCCTCACGGACCGGGCCGCCGCGCAGCACCTGGGCGTAGACCCCGGCGCAGGGGTGCGGATCCCCTCCGGCCTGCGCGGGGACCCGGTGGTGCGCGGCGAGCACTTTCAGCGCCTCGGTGTCACAGGGCAGCCGGCCGTGGGCGAGCGTCGGCACCGCGCACCGTGGTGTGCCGCAGATCACGCGCAGGAGGAGCCGCTCGCCGATCCGCAGCTCCGCCCCGATCCACCCCTGCTCCACGAATCCGGCGTCTCCTGGACCGGCTCCTGGACCGGCTCCCGATTCGGCCGCGCCCGTCTCGCCCACCGCGCCCGTCTCGCCCACCGCGCCCGTGGTGTCGATCACGAGGTTGGGCCGGTACCGCTCCGCCTCGACGGCGCCCCGCGGGCTCAGCGCGGCGATCCGCTCCAGCGTCGCGGTGGTGACCAGATGGACCGGCGCGTAGTCGAAGAAGGTGCCCTCGGGGGAGCCCGAGCCGAACCGGACGACGTCGGCCGCCACCTCCGCGTCCAGCCCCGCCCGCAATACCTGCTCGGGCCGGGACCGGTCGAGGGTGGCGTCCGGCGGCGGAGTGCCGGTGAGCGTGACGCCCCGGCCGGTGATCGCGGACAGCGCCTCGTCGATCCCGGGGTCCGTGCTCCACCGCACCCGGCCGTCGGGCCCGGTGATCCGTGTGCCGCCGCCGTCCTCGTCCAGCGCCGCGCCGCAGGTGAGCAGCGACCGCCACAGCCGCGGGGTCTTGGCGCTGGCGACCTTCCCCGTCGCGCGGTCGACGAGCGCCAGCCGCCGGTCACCGTCGAGACCGCGGTCGGTCACCTCGACCGCGGGCACCCGCTCGCCGAGCATCGACTTGACCGGGTAGCGCCACAGCGCCCCGACCGTCCCCACCACGTGCCCGTCCGGCGCCGCGCCGTTCACGCCGCGCCCGTGTGCAGCGCGTCCAGTACGGCCAGTTCGTCCGCGGACAGCCGCAGGGCGCCCGCGGCCACGTTCGCCTCCAGATGGGCGGGGTCGCCGGTGCCGGGAATGGCCAGTACGTGCGGGCCGCGGCTCAGTGTCCAGGCGATCCGTACCTGCGCCGGGCTCGCGCCGTGCGCCCGTGCCACGGCGAGCACCTCGTCGCTCTCCGCGCCGCTCGCGCCCGCGGTCCTGCCCGCCCCCGCGATCGCGTAGAACGGCACGAAGGCGACGCCCTGTTCGCCGCACTCGCGCAGGAAGTCGTCGTGCTCGGGCAGCGTGCCGATGCCGTACTGGTTCTGCACGCACACCACCGGCGCGATGGCCCGTGCCTCGGCGAGGTGGGCCGGCTGGACGTTGGAGATGCCGAGGTGGCGGATGAGCCCGGCGTCGCGCAGTTCCGCCAGCGCGCCGAACCGGTCGGCGATCGAACCGTCGCCGACGATCCGCAGGTTGACCACGTCGAGGTGGTCGCGGCCGAGCTGCCGCAGGTTCTCCTCGACCTGGCCGCGCAGCTCGCGCGGACCGGCGTGCGACACCCAGCCGCCGGACGGCCCGCGGCCCGGACCGACCTTGGTGGTGATGACCAGGTCCTCGGGGTAGGGGGCGAGCGCCCGGTTGATGAGTTCGTTGGCGGAGCGCAGCCGGGAGAAGTAGAACGCGGCGGTGTCGATGTGGTTCACGCCGAGTTCCACCGCGCGGCGCAGCACGCCGATCGCCTGGCCGCGGTCGCGCGGCACGGCGTCCGGCGCGAACGCCTCGCCGCGCTGGGGCAGCCGCATCGCGCCGAAGCCGATCCGGTTGACCACCCGGTCGCCGAGTGTCCAAGTGCCCGACGCCGCCGCCGTGACGACCCCGCCGGAGCCGGTGAATTCACCGGACCGAGGAGCGTGTCCGGTGTCTGGGGAGGAGAGGTCCGAAGTCATGGCGGCATGATCTCCGCCCGGTAGGGTGCCCGCCATTGGTTAAGGAATACGTGAATCCTGGGGGGTGCCGTGCTGGCGGAACTGGCGTTCTCCGCGAGCGATCTGGCGCACACGCGGTTCACCGTCTCGCCGATGTGGGAGGTCGGGACCAGCTTCCGACTGCTGCGGTCGGGCGCCGCCCACCCCGTCCACGGGCCGTGGGCCGAGCAGGTACGGCCGAGGGTGGCGGCGGCCGGGCTCGACCGCGGCTGGCTCGCCGAGCTGATCGCGCCCGACGGCTACGTCCCCGACTTCATCAACCCGGCGCCCGCGGGCCCCGCCCCCACCCTGGCGGGGGAACTGGCCGAGGTGCGGGCCGTCCCCGCCGACCGGGTGCGCCGCGACCTCGACCGGCTGGCGGACGAACCCGGCGGGCTCGGCCCCCGGCTGCGGAGCCTGTATGCGGACCCCGCGGCCCGGATGGGCCGGCTGGTCGAGGAGATCGAGACGTACTGGGAGCTGGCGCTCGCGCCGTACTGGGCGCGGATCCGGGCGGTGCTCGACGCCGATGTCCGCTACCGCGCCCGGCAGGTGGCCGAGCACGGCGCCGCCCATCTCTTCAACGACCTGCACGCGTCGGTGAGCTGGGACGACAACGGGCTGCGGGTGGTCCGCAGGCACGGGACGCTGTCCCGGCCGACCGCCGGGACGGGACTGCTGCTGGTGCCGTCCGCCTTCACCTGGCCGGGTCTGTTCACCCGGGTCGCGTTCCCCGAACCGCCGCAGCTCGCCTATCCGGCGCGCGGGGTCGGCACCCTGTGGGAGCCGCGGCCGGTCACCGGGACCGCCGCGCTGGCCGCCGTACTCGGGCGCTCGCGGACCCTGCTGCTGGCCGAGCTGGAGGCCCCGGCCTCCACCACGGAACTGGCCTCCCGCACAGGGCTGTCGGCCGCCGGGGTGTCGCAGTATCTGACCGCCCTGCGCGCCGCGGGCCTGGTCAGCGCCCACCGGGCGGGCCGTTCCGTGCTCTACGCCCGTACGGCAGCCGCCGAGACGCTGCTCGCCGCCGCGGCGTCCGCCTGAGGCACAGGGCTGACGCCGGACGGTGACCGTTGACACGCTCTCGACCTCAACCCAGGGCCCGGCCCCCGGGCAGCGCTCGGGGGCCAGGCCCTGGTGCGGACGGGTTCAGTCCTTGGAGTAGCTGAACTCCCGGTCCACGCCGTCGGCGTCCGTTCCCGCCGTGCCCAGCGGCAGCGCGCCCTCGGCGGGTTCGACCGCGAGGTGCGGCAGCCGCCTGTCGAGCCAGTCGGGCAGCCACCAGTTGGAGGCGCCGAACATGTGCATCAGCGACGGCACCAGGACCGTACGCAGGATGAACGCGTCGAGCGCCACCGCGCCCGCCAGGCCGATACCGAACATCGCCAGCACCCTGATGCCGCTCAGCGCGAACGCGCCGAAGACACAGATCATGATGACGGCCGCGGAGTTGATCACCCGGCTGGTCTCGGCGAGCCCGACCCGTACCGCCCGCGCGCTGTCGCGGGTGTGCACCCACTCCTCGTGCATCCGGCTGACCAGGAAGACCTGGTAGTCCATCGACAGGCCGAAGAGCAGCGAGAGCATGATGACCGGCAGATACGCGTCGATCGGCCCGTCGCGGCCCGCGCCCAGGACGGTGCCGCCCCAGCCCCACTGGAAGCAGGCCACCAGCACGCCGAAGGAGGCGGCGGCCGCGACCAGGTTCATCGCCGCCGCGGTCAGTGGCACCACCAGGCTGCGGAAGGCGATCAGCAGCAGCACGAAGCCGAGGGCGATGATCACCGCGATGAACAGCGGGAGCTTACCGAAGAGCACGGACGCGAAGTCCTTGAAGATCGCCGTCTGGCCGCCGACGTAGGCCCGCATGGTGGTGCCCTGCTCGGCCGCGGGCACGACGTCGTCGCGCAGGTGGTCGATCAGGTCGGTGGTGGCCTTGTCCTGCGGCGAGGTGGTCGGGATCGCCTCGATCAGCGCGACGCCCGAGCCCGCCTTCACCGGCACCTCGGCGGCGTACTGGATGCCGTCGGTCGTGCGCAGGGTGGTCACCAGCCGGTCCACCGCCGCCTTGTCCCGCGCGCCGGGCACCTCGGCCAGGATGGTCAGCGGCCCGTTGAAGCCGGGGCCGAAACCGGCGGCCAGCATGTCGTACGCCTTGCGGGTGCTGGCGCTCTTCGGGTTGTTGCCCTGGTCGGAGGAGCCCAGGCGCAGCGAGAGGGTGGGGATGGCGAGGACGGCCATCACGCCGACGGCGACCACCGCCAGCGCCCGCGGATGCCGCTCGACGAAGGACGACCAGCGCACCGCGGGGCCGTTCGGCGGCGTCGTGCTCGGGCCGTCGGCGGCCAGCCTGCGGCGCTGGCGGCGGCTGAGCACCCGGGCACCGAGCACGCCCAGCATCGCCGGGAGCAGGGTGACGGCGGCGGCGACCGTGACGACCACGGTCATCGCGGCGGAGATCGCCACGCCGTAGAGGAAGCCGAGCCGCATCGTGAACATGCCCAGCAGCGCGATACAGACCGTGGCGCCCGCGAACAGCACCGCCCGGCCCGAGGTGTTGACGGCGGTGACCGCCGCCTCCTCCGGTGTCCTGCCGCGCAGGATGCCTCGTCGGTGCCGGGTCACGATGAACAGCGCGTAGTCGATGCCGACACCGAGGCCGACCAGCATCGAGAGCTGCCCGGAGACGTCCGGGACGCTCATCGCGTGGCTGAGGACGAGGATCGCCGACGACGAGATGCCGATGCCGAACAGCGCGGTGACGATCGGCAGCAGCATGCCGTAGAGCGAGCCGAAGGCCAGGAAGAGCACCACCGCGGCGGCGCCGATGCCGACGTACTCGCTCAGCCCGGCGGGCGGCGTCTCGGACTGGGCGACGGCGTCACCGCCGACCTCGATGCGCAGCCCGTCGGTCCTGCCGCTGTGGGCGGTGTCGACCAGCTCGTGCATCTGGGACTTGGACAGCGCGTCGCCGACCTTGGTGTATGTGACGGTGGCGTAGGCGGTGGTGCCGTCCTTGCTGATCTGCGCGGCGCCCGCCGGGTCGTAGGGGCTGACGACCGTGCCGACGTCCTGCTGTTTCGCGATCTTCTCGAGGACCGGCGCGATACGCGCCCTGACCGAGGCGTCCCGTACGGAACCCGATTCCACATGCCACACCACCGAGTCGGATTCGCCCGACTGCTGCGGCACGGCCTTGTCCATCAGGTCCAGGACCTTGGTGGATTCCGTGCCAGGTAACGAGAACACATTCGTGTAGTCACTGCCCAGGGAATTCCCCGCGGCGCCGACGCCGACCAGCGCCGCCAGCCACAGCAAGATCACCATCCACTTGTGCCGGAAGCACCAACGCGCCAATGCGGCCACGGCCCCAGCCCCCTTTGTTTATATGGAACTCGTAGATGTTCTGACCGTCACCACCATCCGCCCCGCTCTTCCCACGCATCAAGCCGAACCGTCTTCTCTCACGAAACTCCAAGGTTCGCGGCGGGAGAGACGGTTGCGCGGATACGGATACTGGTGGCCATGGAGAACAGCGACCACCTGGACACCGCGGCACCCGCAGTCAACGCGACGGTGCTCATCGTCGAGGACGAACCCGGAATCGCCGACATCCTCCGCATCACCCTGAAATACAACGGTTTCACCGTGCACAGCGCCGCGACCGGGCGTGAGGCGATAGCCGCCGCCCGGGAACATCGCCCGGACCTGGTGCTGCTGGACGTGATGCTGCCGGACGGCAACGGCTGGGAGGTCTGCCGCACCCTGCGCGCCGAGCGCGCCGCGAGCCAGGAGCCGGACGACCTGGCCGTCATCTTCGTCACGGCCAGGGACGCGCCGCGCGATGTCGTCGCCGGTCTCGCGCTGGGCGGCGACGACTACATCACCAAGCCGTTCGGCGTCGACGAGGTGGTGGCCCGGGTGCACGCGGTGCTGCGCCGCACCAGGCGCCGGGAGACCGGCGCCGACCGCGTACTGCGCCACGGTGACCTGGAGATGGACGAGGCCACGTACACCGTCCGCCGCGCCGGGCAGCACGTCGAGCTGACGCCCACCGAGTACAACCTGCTGCGGCACCTGCTGCGCAACGCCGGGCGCATCCTCACCAAGGAGCAGCTGCTCCAGCACGTCTGGCAGTACGAGAGCGCCGTGTCGTCCACCGTCGTGGAGACCTACATATCGTATCTGCGCCGCAAGCTCGACCGCTTCGGGCCGCCGCTGATCGAGACGCGCCGGGGGATCGGGTACGGACTGCGGGCCGTGGCGGACGGCGGGGTCGCGGGGTGAGTCGCCGTTTCTGGGCCCGGCCGAAGACGCTGCGCGGGCGCTTCACGATCGCCAACGTCTCCTTCCTGGCCGCGGGCCTGATCCTGACCGCCACCGCCAGCATCATGGCCACGTACATGGTGCTCGGCGGCGAGATCGACGACACGCTCAAGAAGTCGCAGGCGTCGCTGGCCGGGACACCGGTCACCGCCGACGGGCTGGAGCGGTTGTGCACGCTGGCCCGGCTCCTCCAGCAGGGCAAGGGCGGCTCGTCCTTCGCCAAGGCGTTCGAGCAGGACCTCTTCATCGTCCTCGACTCCAAGGGCACGCCCGCGGCGGTCTGCGAGGACAGCGGCGGGTCCGTCAGCGAGGAGCGGCTCGACCTGGCCGCGGCGATCCCGGACCCGGCCGGACTGGCCCGCACCGGGGACGCCGCCACCGTGCACGCGGGCGGCACCGAGTACCGCGTGGTGGTGACCCGGCTGGACGACGGCAGCATGGTCGTCCAGGGCATGCGGCTCAACGGGCTCGAACAGGCCGTGCACGACCTGCTCATCGTGGAGTCCGTGGTCGGCCTGGTGCTGCTCGCGCTGCTGGCCGCCGGTTCGCTGACCGCCTCCCGGCGCAGACTCAGCCCGCTGGAGGACATCGTGGACACCGCCTCCGCGATCTCCGAGGGCGACCTCTCGCGGCGGATCGCGCCCGCCCGCTACGGGTCAAGCGAGGTCGAGCAGCTCAGCACCGCGCTCAACGCGATGCTCCAGCAGATCGAGACCGCCATGACCGAGAGCGAGCGCGCCACCGCCCAGCTCCGGCAGTTCCTGGCCGACGCCTCGCACGAACTGCGCACCCCGCTGGCCTCGGTACGCGGCTACCTCCAGCTCTACGAGAAGGGCATGCTCGACCACGACGAGAAGGAACGCGCGCTCGGCCGGGTCTCCGCGGAGGCGCTGCGGATGAGCCGCCTGGTCGACGAACTCCTCGCGCTGGCCCGGCTCGACGACCGGCCCACGCTCACCTACGGTCCCGTCGACCTGTCCCGGCTGGTCCGCGACGCCGCCGCCGACCTCGCCGCCCAGCAGCCGGAGCGCCCGCTCACCGTGCTGCTGCCGGACGGTCCCGGCGCGGCGGCGGACACCCTGGAGGTGCTCGGCGACGAGGCGGGGCTGCGCCAGGTCGTCGGCAACCTGCTGAGCAACGTACGGGTCCACACGCCCGCCGACTCGCCGCTGGTCATCGAGGTCACCGCGCACGGCGAGGAGCGCGAGCGGGTGCTGCTGCGGATCAGCGACGCCGGTCCCGGGCTGAGCGAGGAGGACGCCGCGCGCGCCTTCGACCGCTTCTACCGGGCCGCCCCGGACCGCGCCCGCGACACCGGCGGCGCGGGCCTGGGCATGTCGATCGTCCAGGCCGTCGTCCAGGCCCACCACGGCGAGGTCGCGCTGGACACCGCACCCGGACGCGGCCTGACCGTCCGGGTGACGCTGCCCGCGGCGAGTTCGGCGGTGGAGAAGGTGGACGCGTAGCGGCCGGGCCACCGCCACCGCCACCGCCGTCGCCCCGGTCGTCGGTCAGGCGTCGACCGGGGCGGCGGGGCGGGCGTCCTGCGGCGCGGCCGGTACCGCGTTGCGCACGCCGGGGACGGCGGCGGTCCCCAGGCACGCCGCGCCCACCAGCGCCGCGGACGCATAGAGCGGTACGGCGGGGCCGAAGGCGTGGGCGGCCAGCGGCGCGAGGGCGTACCCCAGCGGCATCGCGGCCAGCGACAGCAGCCAGTCGTACGAGGTCACACGGGCCAGCACCCCGGCGGGGACGGACGCGTAGACGTAGGTCTCCCACACCGGGGTGAGGAAGCCGAGCGCGCAGAGCGCCAGGGCGTAGGAGCTGATCAGCAGCGGCGCGGGCGCGCCGGCGCCGAGCAGGAGCAGCGGCAGCGCGTAGGTGGCCAGGCCCAGGTTGGCGGTGAGGATCGGGCGGCGGAGCCGGGCCCGGGAGGCGAGCAGCGAACCGAGCAGCAGCCCGACGGAACCCGCCTGCAGCACCCACACCCACAGGCCGGCGCCGCCCTGTCGATCGTGCACGGCGATCGGGCCGAGGGTGGCGAGGACGGCGGCGGCGCCGTTCCACGCCGAGTGCGCGATCAGGCTGGTCCAGTACCAGTCGCGCGAGCGCACCTCGCTCCAGCCCCTGACCAGGTCGGCGCCGATCGAGCGACGCGGGATCAGGGTGCGCCGCACCTGGATGACGGTCAGGAGGGCGGCGCTCGCGGCGAAGGACGCGGCGTCCAGGACGAAGGCCCAGCCGGGGCCCGCGGTGAAGATCAGCGCGCCCGCGACGGCGGGGCCGGCGAGGCGGGTGGCGCTGTTGGCCGACGCCATCAGCGAGTTGGCGCGCAGCAGGCCGTCCGGCTCGACGGTGCCCGCGACCAGCGGCGCAGCGGTCGGCATCGCGAAGGCGGAGGCGACACCGCCGACCGCCTCGGCGAGCGCGATGTGCAGCAGCCGGAAATCACCGCCGATCAGCTCCAGGGCGACGAAGAGCTGCGCGGCGCAGCGGACGAGGTCGGTGCCGAGCGCGACCTTGCGGGCGTCGAACCGGTCGGCGATCACCCCTCCCAGCGGCAGCAGCACCAGGCGCGGCAGCATCGCGCAGGCCAGCACCACGGCCAGCGCGGACGCCGAGTCCGTGGCGTCGCTGATCGCGATGGCCAGCGCGGCCGGGACCACGGCGTCGCCCAGCGAGGACAGGGTGCGGCCGGTGAAGAGCAGGCGGAAGGGGCGGTGCCGCAGCGGGTGCGGGGTGGGGTGGGGGCTCGGGGCGGTGTCCTGCGGCGAGTGCGGCGAGTGGGTCACGGCAGCACAGTATTTCGGCACCGAATGATTCGTCAACGAATAATTCGTTACCGACACATCGTCGGCAAGGCGGCATAGGATCGGTGCATGGAGACCCCGCAGCCCCTGCAGACCGCGCGCGACTGGACCGACGGTCATGTCGAGCGCTGGCTGCCCGTACTGCCCGACCTCGATCCGGACATCGAGGGCGCGGTCACCCGCGCCAAGGTCCTCACCGACCACCTCCGCAAGGTCTCCGCGCGCTCGCTGGCCCAATTCGACCTGCACAAGCACGAGTACGACACCCTGCACTCGCTCGCCGGGCGCGGCGGCCACGCCGTCCCCTCCGAACTCGCCGCCGACCTCAAGATGGCGCCCGCCTCGATCACCGGCCGCCTCGACGCCCTGGAACGCCGCGGCTATGTCCGCCGCACTCCCTCCGCCGAGGACCGCCGCCGCGTCGACGTCGAACTCACCGAGGAAGGCCGCGCCACCTGGCTCGGCGCCATGGGCGTCGTCGGCCACGAGGAGTACCGCCTCCTCGGCACCCTCACGGCGGCCGAGCGCCACACCCTGTCCGACCTGCTGCGCCGCGTCCTCGTCGTCGCCGAGGAATGAGGGCGGCGCGGGCCAGTCGCCGGGGTGGGACCGGTGCCAGGCGGGGGCCGGGCAACGCCCTTCGCTACCGCAGCAGTTGGTGCGTGATCGACGGATCCTTCAGCGACAGGTCGTCGGCCAGCAGGAACGCCTTGGCCAGGATCACCGACAGCATCCCGCCGTCCTCCTCGAACGGCAGGAACACCGGCTCGGCCGCGGCGGTCACCCCGCGGTCCGCGACGATGCACAGATAACTGTCGTCCGGATCCATCAGCACATGCCCCGAGCCCAGATGGACGCGGTAGCTCCGCAGGTCGCCGCGGACCCGCAGGAAGCGGCCGTCCAGCTCCGTACGCCCGGCTATGCGGGTGTGCGGCAGCAGCCGGGCCAGCGCCTCCGCGCGCACCTGCCCCGACGCGGTCAGCTCGCCGAACGCCGCCCGCCGCCAGTACGCCCCGTGCCCGTCGGCGCCGCCGTCCTGCCACAGCGGGTCCGCGGCTATCGAGGCCGCCGCCACGACCAGGCCGACCTCGCGGAACGCCTCCGACAGCGCCAGGGCGGGCACTTCCGCCGGCGCGGCGGGGGACCAGGCTCCCCGCGCCCCGCTCCGCCGCTCGAACCGCACCCGGTCGGTGGCGCACAGCGCCACGTCGAGACCGTCCTGCTCCCGCTCCACCAGCCGGTACGAGAGCCGCGCCCGCCAGGCGTAGGCGTCACGGGCCGCCAGCTCACGCACCGCCTCGCCCTCCGCGCCGCCGTCCCAGTACCCCAACTGCCCGGCCGACCAGCCGCGCGCCGCCATCAGCGCACGGGCCTGCGGGAAGCGCAGGATGTGCGCCGCGAACCGGTCCGAGGACGAGACGGCGGTCCGCTCGGCCGGGGCGAGCGGATAGATCTCACGGAAGACCTGCTGGAACGGCTGGCGCAGCTCACGCGCCGTCAACTCGGTGCGCCACGCCCCGACGTCCTCCGCGTCCGCGCGCAGTGGGTGCCAGAGCCTGACCTGGTCGGACGCTCCGACCGGCGCGGCCGTGCCGTCAGGACCGGCCAGGCACCACCCCGCGCCGTCACGCTCGGGCAGCCCCGCGCACCAGACGTCCGAACCCGCCTCGCGCACCTCCCACAGCAGCGCGCCCGCGACGGCCCCGGTCACCGGGTGGTCGGCGTACAGCCGCTGCCATTGCGCCCCCGTCCACTCGGTGCCCGCGGTCAGCCGCTCCTCCAGCCGGGCCCGCTCGGCCGACAGCAGTGCCCGCAGCTCCCTCAACTCGGCCCGCACCCCGGCCATTTCCCCGGGCGGCAGGTCGAACGGCGCCTCCTGCCCGGCCTCCACCGCGACACCGGCCGCGGTCCGCAGTGTCAGGGACGCCGCCGCGGTGTCGTCCACGGTCAGCACCGCGGTGTACCCGCCGGGCAGCGGCACCTCGCGTATCCGGCGCGCGTCCAGACCGGCGTCGGGCACCGCACGCTCCCGCAGCTGAGCGGGGGTCAGACCCGCCCGCCGGGCGATCTCCTGCCGGGCCCGTGCGGCGCCCTTCAGCACGGTGCGGTCGCCCACCTGAGCCTGGAGGGCGGCCAGGCAGCGCACTGCGGCCTCGCCGCGGGCACCGCCGAAGGTCGCCAGGACCGCGACCGCCGTGGTGGCCACGGTGGCGCTGCGCGCCAGGCCGCCCGAGCCGCCCCGGCCCGTCCCCGCATGGCGTGCGCACGCGCCGATCAGCGGCACCACCCACTCCGCGTCGATCCCCGCCGCCGCCCACAGCAGGCCGCGTACCAGACGGGTGTTGAGGCCGCCGGTCAGACCGCGCTCGCGGGTCACCTCGCCGTAGCTCCAGCGGACCGTCACCACGCTCTCCGGCTGCCCCGCGAAGCCGTCGAGCAGCAGCCGCGCCACGTCGGCGCCGTCCGGCGCGGCGGCCAGCAGGCGGGCGGCCTCGGCGCGCCAACGCCCCGTCGGCCGGGGCGTGTCGAGGGCGGCGCAGTGGGCCAGCAGCGCGGGGACGCCCTCGGCGGCGAGGATCCGCGCGTGTGCGGCGCGCATCCGCGGCCCGTAGCCGTCGTCGTCGTCCAGGACGGCGTGCTGAAGCCGCGTCTCCAGCGGTGCGGTGATGGTCATCGGACGCCTCCCTCGTTCTCCACCGAGGCTAGGACCCACCACTGACAATCCGTCCGGCGCGGGGTGGGACTTGCGTTCGAGTCAACTCCAAGTCCTACCGTCTGAGACATGACGCACGCACACGCCGCCTCCGCCGCTTCCGCCGCCACCTCCGACGACCGCTACGCCCGTGGGCTCGCCGCCCTGCGGCTGGTGACCGGGACCGAGCACCCGACCGTGCTCGACTCGCTGGCGGAGATCGCCCCCGATCTGGCCCGCTACACCATCGAGTTCGGCTACGGCGACATCTGGACCCGCCCCGGGCTCACCCCGCGGCAGCGGCAGATCGCGACGATCGCGGCGCTGTCCGCCATGGGCAACGCGGCCCCGCAGCTCCGCTTCCACATCGACGGTGCGCTCAACGTGGGCTGCACGCGGCGGGAGATCGTCGAAACGTTCATCCACACCTCGGTCTACGCCGGGTTCCCGGCCGCCCTCAACGCGCTCAGCGCCGCCCGCGAGGTCTTCGCGGCCCGCCCGCAGGACGAGGAGGCGGACGACGCCGCTCCCGCAGTCGCGGACGCCCGCGACCGCTACACCCGCGGTGTCGACGTCCTCCAGGCGGTCGACGGGCCCGAGGGCGTCCAGGTCGTCGCCTCCCTCGACGACATCGCCCCCGACCTCGGCCGCTACCTCATCGAGTACGTCTTCGGCGACGTCTACGCCCGCCCCGGCCTCGACCTCCACACCCGCGAACTCGCCTCCGTCGCCATGTGCACCGCCCTCGGCACCGCCGCCCCCCAACTCCGCGTCCACCTCCGCGCCTTCCTCAACGTCGGCGGCACCCGCGAGGAAATCGTCGAAACCCTCACCCAAATGGCCGGCTACGCCGGCTTCCCCGCCGCCCTCAACGCCCTCACCGCAGCCAAGGAAATCCTCGCGGAGCGCGAAGCGAACTGACCTGCGGTCGGCCAGGGGGGTGCCAGGCGCGCCCGGGGGCGCGGGGGACCGGTCGGCTCGCGCTTGTCGCTGCGCGACGGGCAACTGGCCTGCGGCCCCGTCGCCACCGCCCGACCGGCGGTCGGCCTGCGGCGTTGACCGTGACCGCGTGGTCGCGACTGGCCTGCGGCTGTGACCGCGCCACGGTCCCATCGCCCGACCGCCGCTCGGCCTGCGGCCATGACCGCGTGACCGCGACCGGCCTGCGGCCCCGCCGCCGCCAACGCCCGACCGGCGGTCGGTCTCTCGCCCGGTCGGAGGGCCGGGGGCGTGACGTGTTGTCGGTGGGCGGCTCTACGCTCTGCGGGCATGGGAATGGTGACCTTCGTCGACGAGACGACATCGGGGGAGCGCCGTGACTCCTGGGGGCTGGAGATCGCGGAGGAGCGGTTGGCGTTGAGGGAGGTGATTCGGCGGCGGGTGTTTCAGGAGGTGGCGGAGTACCACGCGAGTGGGGACGAGGTGTTCCGGGGGCTGGTGCAGCCGACGGACGCGGAGCGGCTGCTCAATGGGTACCGAATGCGGACGCCGCGGCGGATAGACGCCGAGCGGCAGTGCGGGCTGGCGCTGGCGGCGTTCGAGCGGAACGGGTTCGTGGTGCTGGTGGGGGACCGGCAGGTCGAGGAGCTGGACGACGAGGTGGATCTGCCGCTGGGGACCGAAGTGGTGTTCCTGAAGCTCGTGCCGCTGGTGGGTGGCTGATGGCGGCGCCCGACTACGCGGCGGTGTGCGGCCAGCTCCGGAAGGCGGTCGCCGCGGGGGACGTGGAGGCGCTGGCGACCGAGCTGCGGTGGGTCGCGGAGGCGAACGGGCAGGACTGGACGGGCGGGGCCCGGGCAGTGATCGACCTGCTGCGGACCCTGCCCGACGGCGAGCGCGCCGTGCTGGCCGAGACGGTGGCCCGGCAGTATCTGGACTACCCTGCCATGTCGGTCCACCGGGGCAAGGTCCCCGCCCTGCCGGGGCTGATCGCCGAAGGGCTCCCCGCGCAGACCGTCGGCGCGGTGCGGGCCGCGACGCTGGCGGCGCTCGGACGGCAGTTCACCGGATGGTCGGCCGGACTGGCGAGCGTCGCCGAGGAGGAGCTCGCCGCGGGGCGCACCCTCACGCCCGAGGTCACCGCCCACTTCCGCCGCGCCGCCTGCGAGAGCTACCGGGCCGCCGGCATCGGCGAGCTGGCGAAGAAGCTCACCGAGCCCGTCCTCAACGTGGGCGAGGAGTGGGCGGACACCGCCCTCGCGGAGGCGGCCCTGCTCGGCGAGCCCTGGGGGCGGTTGCTGCGGCTGGCGCTCACCGCCACCTCGGCCAGGCCGTCCGCGAAGTGGGACAAGGACGCCCGCGCGCTGATCGAGGCCATCGGCGCCGACACCGTACGCCGGTCCGTCCTGCCGTGGCTGGCCCGTGTCGGGCGGCCCCGCACCCTGCCGCTGGAGCGCGGCGAGTTCGAACCGGACGTCAACAACCTGTACGACTCTTACAACGCGAACGCGCTACGCGGCCTGGCCTGGCTGCTGGCGCTGCTGCCACCGCACCCCGACACCGCCCGCGCCCTGGGCGCGCTGGTGGAGACGTCGCTGCGGAAGGTCGCCGGGACCGGTCCGCGCAACCCGAAGGTGGCCAACGCGGCGGTGCTGGCGCTGTCCCGCGGCGAGGGAGAGGCCGCGCTCGCCGAGCTGGCACGGCTCGCCTCCCGCGTCACCTACAAGGGCACGCTGAAACTGCTCGACGCCGCCCTGCAGGCGCGGGCCGAGGCACTCGGCCTCACCCGGGAGGAGATCGACGAGCTGGCCGTGCCCGCGTACGGCCTCACCGAGGTCGGCCACCGCCCGCACGCCCACGGCGAGTTGGCGATCCACGCCGGCAAGGCGGTGCTGACCTGGCGCAACGCGGCGGGCAAGGCCGTCAAGGGCATCCCCGCCGCCGTCCGGCGCGACCACGCCGAGGACGTCGCCGAACTGAAGGCCGCCGCCAAGGACATCGACAGGATGCTCAGCCCGCAGAGCGAGCGGCTCGACCGGCAGTTCCTGGCCCGCCGCACCTGGGCGTACACGCCCTGGCGGGAGCGCTACCTCGACCACCCCCTGACCGGCACCCTCGCCCGCCGACTGCTGTGGACGCTCGACGGCAGGACCTGCGGCTACGCGGACGGCGCGCTGCGCGACCTCACCGACGATCCGGTGGCCGTCACCGCGGACGGCGGGACCGTCGAGCTGTGGCATCCGGTGGGCCGCGACCCCGCCGAGGTCGTCGCCTGGCGCGACTGGCTGGAGCGGCACGAGATCACCCAGCCCTTCAAGCAGGCCCACCGCGAGGTGTATCTGCTCACCGACGCCGAACGCGCCACGGCCACGTACTCCAACCGCTTCGCCGCACACATCCTGCGCCAGCACCAGTTCCACTCGCTGGCCGCCGCCCGCGGCTGGACCAACAAGCTGCGGCTGATGGTCGACGACAGCTATCCGCCCGCCACCCGCGAGCTGCCGCAGTGGGGGCTGCGCGCGGAGTTCTGGATCGAGGGCGTGGGTGACGGCTACGGCGCCGACACCACGGAGTCCGGCAGCTATCTGCGGGTCGCCACCGACCAGGTCCGCTTCTATCCCCTCGACGCGCCGGTCAACCACGCCCACGCCGGCGGCGGCGGATACGGCCAGGGCTGGGGCGGCCGCGGCGGCCCCGCCGACGCCCTGCCGCTCGACGCGATACCCGCCCTCGTGCTCAGCGAGGTGCTCCGCGACGTCGACCTGTTCGTCGGCGTCGGCAGCGTAGGCAACGACCCGACGTGGCAGGACGGCGGACCCGAGGGCAGGTTCCGCGACTACTGGCACTCCTACGGCTTCGGCGAGCTCTCCCAGGGCGCCGAGACCCGCCGCGACCTGCTCACCCGCCTCGTCCCCCGGCTGGCGATCGCGGACCGCTGCACCATCGAGGGCCGTTTCCTGCACGTCAGGGGCGAGCTGCACACGTACAAGATCCACCTCGGTTCGGGCAACATCCTGATGACGCCCAACGACGCGTATCTGTGCATCGTCCCCAAGAGCGGCGACCCGTCGGCCGACGCGGGCTATCTCCCCTACGAGGGTGACCGCACGCTCGCGGTCATCCTGAGCAAGGCGATGCTCCTGGCCCGTGACACCGAGATCACGGACAGGAGCATCGTCAGCCAGCTGTGAGGGACCAGCACGATCCCCGGGAGGTCAGAAGCGGCGCGTGATCAGCGCCCGCTTCACCTCCTGGATCGCCTTGGTGACCTCGATACCGCGCGGGCAGGCGTCCGTGCAGTTGAAGGTGGTGCGGCAGCGCCAGACCCCGTCCTTGTCGTTGAGGATCTCCAGGCGCTGCTCACCGCCCTCGTCACGCGAGTCGAAGATGAAGCGGTGCGCGTTGACGATGGCGGCCGGGCCGAAGTACTGCCCGTCGTTCCAGAACACCGGGCAGGACGAGGTGCACGCGGCGCACAGGATGCACTTGGTGGTGTCGTCGAAGCGCTCGCGGTCCGCAGCGGACTGCAGCCGCTCCCGGGTCGGCTCGTTGCCCTTGGTGATGAGGAAGGGCATCACGTCGCGGTACGCCTGGAAGAACGGGTCCATGTCGACCACGAGGTCCTTGAGCACGGTCAGGCCCTTGATGGGCTCGACGGTGATCGGCTTCTCGGGGTTGATGTCCTTGATCAGCGTCTTGCACGCCAGCCGGTTCTTGCCGTTGATCCGGACCGCGTCACTGCCGCACACACCGTGCGCGCAGGACCGGCGGAAGGTCAGCGAACCGTCGATCTCCCACTTGACCTTGTGGAGGGCGTCGAGGACACGCTCCTTGGGGTCGATGGCGAGCTGGTAGTCGACCCACTCGGCCTCGGCCGCGACCTCCGGGTTGAACCGGCGGATCCGCAGCGTGACGGTGATCAGGTGCGAGGCGGTGTTCTCGGCGGCGTCCAGGGCCGCCGAGTGCTTGTCGAGCGTCGGGCTGCTCATCAGTACTTACGCTCCATCGGCTGGTAGCGGGTCTGCACGACCGGCTTGTAGTCGAGGCGGATCGACTCGACGCCGGTCGAGTCCACCTCGCGGTAGGCCATTGTGTGCCGCATGAAGTTGACGTCGTCGCGGTTGGGGAAGTCCTCGCGGTAGTGACCGCCGCGGGACTCCTTGCGGGCCAGGGCGGACACGGCCATCACCTCGGCCAGGTCGAGCAGGTTGCCCAGCTCGACGGCCTCCAGCAGGTCGGTGTTGAACCGCTTGCCCTTGTCCTGGATCGAGACGTTCTTGTAGCGGTCGCGCAGCTCGCCGATCTTCTCGACGGCGGTCTTGATGGTCTGCTCGGTGCGGAACACCATCACGTTGGCGTCCATCGTCTCCTGCAGCTCGCGGCGGATGTCCGCGACCCGCTCGGTGCCGGTGGAGGAGCGCAGCCGCTCGACCTGCTCGACGACCAGCGCCGCCGGGTCCTCCGGTAGCGTCACGTAGTCGTTGGCCTCCGCGTACTCGGCGGCGGCGATGCCGGAGCGGCGGCCGAAGACGTTGATGTCCAGCAGCGAGTTGGTGCCGAGCCGGTTCGCGCCGTGCACGGACACGCAGGCGACCTCGCCGGCCGCGTACAGACCGGGCACCACGGTGGTGTTGTCGCGCAGCACCTCGCCCTGCACGTTGGTCGGGATACCGCCCATCGCGTAGTGCGCCGTCGGCTGGATCGGGATCGGGTCGGTGTACGGCTCGATGCCCAGGTAGGTGCGGGCGAACTCGGTGATGTCCGGCAGCTTCGCGTCGAGCTGCTCCGGCGGCAGGTGGGTCAGGTCGAGGTAGACGTGGTCGCCCTCGGGACCGCAGCCGCGGCCCTCGCGGATCTCGGTGTAGATCGCCCGGGAGACGACGTCACGCGAGGCGAGGTCCTTCATGACCGGCGCGTACTTCTCCATGAAGCGCTCGCCGTCCTTGTTGCGGAGGATGCCGCCCTCACCACGGGCGCCCTCCGTCAGCAGGATGCCCATCCGCCAGATGCCCGTCGGGTGGAACTGGAAGAACTCCATGTCCTCCAGCGGCAGCCCGCGCCGGTACACGGCGGCCTGGCCGTCACCGGTCAGGGTGTGCGCGTTGGAGGTCACCTTGAAGAACTTGCCGGTGCCGCCGGACGCGTAGATCACGGCCTTCGCCTGGAAGACGTGGATCTCGCCGGTGGCCAGCTCGTACGCGACGACGCCGGCGGACCGCTGCACGCCGTCGACCTCGGTCAGGAGCTGGTCGAGGACGTAGAACTCGTTGAAGAACTCCACGCCCTCCTTCACGCAGTTCTGGTACAGCGTCTGGAGGATCATGTGACCGGTGCGGTCCGCGGCGTAGCAGGCGCGGCGCACGGCGGCCTCGCCGTGGTTGCGGGTGTGACCGCCGAACCGGCGCTGGTCGATCCGGCCCTCGGGCGTCCGGTTGAACGGCAGGCCCATCTTCTCCAGGTCGAGGACCGCGTCGATGGCCTCCTTCGCCAGGATCTCGGCGGCGTCCTGGTCGACCAGGTAGTCACCGCCCTTGATCGTGTCGAAGGTGTGCCACTCCCAGTTGTCCTCCTCGACGTTCGCGAGGGCGGCGGCCATGCCGCCCTGCGCGGCGCCGGTGTGGGAGCGGGTCGGGTAGAGCTTCGTCAGGACCGCGGTGCGGCTGCGCTTGGTGGCCTCGATGGCCGCGCGCATACCGGCGCCGCCCGCGCCGACGATGACGGTGTCGTACTTGTGGATCTGCATTGGGGTCGCTTCCCTGTCCAGCCCTGGCTTAGCGGATGTTCGGGTCGAAGGTGAAGATCACCAGCGAACCGAGCACGATGGTGAACGCCGTCGCGGTGAAGAGCAGCGTCTTGAGCCAGAGCCGGGTGTTCGCCTGCTCGGCGTAGTCGTTGATGACGGTCCGCAGGCCGTTGCCGCCGTGCAGCATGGCCAGCCACAGCATCACCAGGTCCCAGCCCTGCCAGAACGGCGAGGCCCAGCGGCCCGCGACGAACGCGAAGCCGACCTTGGTGACACCGCCGTCCAGGACGAGCTGGATCAGCAGGTGGCCGAGGACCAGGACGACGAGCACGACACCGGACAGCCGCATGAACAGCCAGCCGTACAGTTCGAAGTTGGTGCGGGTGCTGCGCGGGGTGCGCTTGGTGCGGGCGCGCGGCGGCTCGATGACAGGAGCCGGGTTCGCCGGGCTGTACGTCACGCTGGAGCCGGTCATCTCCACGGCGTCCATGGGCGTCACATCGGTGGACATATCGCTCAGCTCCCGAACAGGACTCGTGCGGCGTGGCCGAGGACCGGGTAGATCGCGCCGACCATCAGCAGGGCCCAGAGGCCGAGCACGGTCCAGAGCATCTGCTTCTGGTAGCGCGGGCCCTTGGTCCAGTAGTCGACGGCGATGATCCGCAGGCCGTTCAGCGCGTGGAAGAGGATCGCGGCGACGAGGCCGTACTCCAGCAGGCTGACGATGGGGGTCTTGTAGGTCGCGACGACCTTGTCGTAGTCCTCGGGGGAGACACGCACGAGGGCGGTGTCGAGGACGTGCACGAACAGGAAGAAGAAAATGAGGACACCGGTGACTCGATGAGCCACCCAGGACCACATGCCTTCCCGGCCGCGGTACAGCGTTCCAGCCGGCACGGAAAAAACCCTCCGGGAGCGGGGCGAGGGCTGCCGGCTTCTCTGTCGGTCACGCCCGGCCGGGTACGGTCCACCGGCCCTGGCCATCGTAGCGACGCGATGTCGGCTCGGTACCACGGGGTGGGCCAGGTGTGATCGATCCCGCACGGTCGGGTTAACCGGCCGGGGACATTCCCGGGGCGGGCGCGGCCGGCCGGGCGCCGGCGGTCGCCAGCCGCAGCAGCCGCGTACGGCAGATCCGGCGCAGCTGCTCCGCCGTGGCCACCGCTTCCTCGTCCTCGTCGTGGCCGAGCCGCTCGCGCAGGCTCTCCAGGGTGTGGTCCAGCATCGCGGCGGGGTCCGCCGGGCCGTCGCCCTCCAGCGCGATGACGAAGGCGTGGCCGAACCTCGCTTCGTACGCGGCGTGGGCGGCGCGCAGCGCGGTGTGGACGGCCAGGCCGCCGCGGTCCGGCAGCGGGGTGGTCGCCTCACCGGCCAGCGCCTCGGCGAGATCACCGGAGGTCAGGTCGTACGCCGCCTCGTCGGCCGCGGCGAGCAGCGCCTCCACCGTCGGGTACGGCCGGTGCGCGGCCACCCGGCGGGCCCACCGGTGGCTGCCGCAGCAGGCGCGCAGCATCTCCTCCGCGGCGAGGGACGACGCCTGGTTGAGCCGGTACAGCCCCTCGGACGGGGTGTCGCTGGACAGCGGCGGGCTCCTGGTGGGTCAACGGAGAGGGACAGCGGCAATGGTCAACAGATGGTCATCGGCGGGGGATGACACCACTGTAGGGGCCGCCGACACCGCGTCATCCGACGGGTGGCTGAACTTCACTCGTACGGGAGGGGCGGCGGGGGCCGTTGTTGACGGTCAGTCCCACCAGAAGGACCAGAGCCGCTCGCCGCGCAGCGCCTCGGCGTAGTCGGGGAACGGGAAGGTGCCGTCGTTGAGGTTCGACGCGCCGGTCAGGACGTGCTCCAGGGCGACGTGCGCGGCGTGCGCCGAGCTGAGCGGCGGGGAGGCCACCGAGACGAAGACCGACGAGCCCTCGATACCGACGACCCGGGCGCCGAAACGGTCCTCCCAGGTGCGCAGCAGCGCCGAGAACTCCAGCGCGGGCGCGTCCGACTCCCAGCCCGCGAGCGCCGGGAGATCGGCGGTGCGGTCGGCCCGCACCAGCGCGATGTGCGCGATGAAACGCGTGGTGAAGTAGTGCAGCATCTGGCCGACGGCGGCCCGCGCGACCGCGTCGGGCGACGGGCCCGGGTGCGGCGGGGAGGGCGCGGCCAGCCCCGGCCAGCGGGTGAACGGCGGCCCCGGGTCGGCGGCCAGCAGCGGCGCGACCTCGTTCGGCCAGATCTCGTCGATCGCCGGGTGCGGCGGGCGCAGCGAACGCGTCTCCTGGTACGAGGCCCACGAGTCGCGCAGGGACGATTCGGCGTCCACCGCGTCGATCTCCGCCACGTCGTGGCCCTCGCCGGTGGCGCACGGCCAGGCCATCAGCAGCGGCAGCCAGCCGGTCTGCCTCTGCTGCGCCTGGTAGCGGGCCCACAACCGGCCGGGGGCGACGACCGGTTCGTCGCTCAGCCACAGGCCGGGGGAGGACCCGGGGACGAGTCTGCCCGGTGGGAGGCCGTCGGGGAGCCCGCCGTGGAGACGGTCCAGAATCATCGGAAGGCTCCTCGGCGGGCTCATGTCGACTAACGACGGCCGGGGGCCGCCTCCCCCCACAGGAGCGTCCCCGGCCGCCGTCTTGTACGGCGTATCCCAGTCCAAAAGTGTCACAGCCGCATTTGAGGCAGGATGGGGCGAGTGTGCGAGGGGGTGGCGCCAGAGGTGGATCTGGATACCGCGGTGAGCGCGGCGCAACGGGGTGACGAGACCGCGTTCCGCGTCGTGTACCGCGCTGTGCAACCGCAGTTGCTGCAGTACGTCCGCAGCCTGGTCGGTCCGGTCGACGCCGAGGACGTCGCCTCCGAGGCCTGGCTGCAGATCGCCCGCGACCTGCCCAACTTCCGCGGCCCCGGTGAGTCGATCCGCGGCTGGGCGGCCCGGATAGCCCGCAACCGGGCGCTCGACCACATCCGCGCCCGCAGCAGACGGCCCGTCTCGGGCGCGGGGGTGGACGAACTCGTCCAGCTTCCCGACCGGTCCGACACCGCGGGCGAGGCGCTCGACGCGGTCGCCACCGACCGCGCCCTGGCCGCCATCGCCTCGCTGCCGCGCGAGCAGGCCGAGGCGGTGCTGCTGCGGGTCGTGATGGGCCTGGACTCCACGAGCGCCGCGCTCGTCCTCGGCAAACGCCCGGGTTCCGTCCGAATGGCCACCCACCGGGGGCTGCGGCGCCTCGCGGAACTTCTGGAAAACGACGGACAACGATCAGATGTGACGTTTTCCGTGTCGAAGGCGCTTTGAGGAATTGAGATGAGGCACACCCGACGACACGAGCCCGCCCCCGACCCCGCCCCCGGTCCCGGCGGCGACCCCGCGCGGGCAACCCGCGGCACCGGGGCGGACAGCGGTGACCGGCAGGGGTGGCTGGACGAGGCGGCCGCGGAAGTGCTGCTGGACGGCGGGGTCGTGGTGCCCGCCGACGCGTGGGACGCGGTGAACGCGGCGCGGCTGGCGCAACTGCTCGCGGCGGCGGCCTCGGTGACGGTACGGCGCCCGCCGGGCGCGGCGCTGCGCGAGGACGCGGCGGTCATGGCCTTCCGGGCGGCGCGGGTCTCGGCGCCCGGCCGGACCCTGCGGACGGCCGTGCCCGACGAGGCGCCGCCGGCCGCCGCCTCGCGCGGGTTCTTCCGGTGGAGCCGGGCGGCGCGGCCGTCCGGCGGCCCGAGGCCGTCGCGGGTGCGCGCCCTGCGGGTGTCGGCCGCGGCCGCGGTGTCGGTGCTCGCGGTCGGCGGCATGGCGGTCGCCGTGGCCGGAGGACGGTACGTACTGCCCGGGGACGGCGCCGGGTCGGGGCCGGTCAGCAGGCCGCCCGCGGCCGTGGCACCGGACGGGGCCACCGCGGGCCCGGCGACCACGCCGCCCGTGACGCGCGCGGTCCCGCAGCCGCCGCGGACCCCGGCGCCCCAGAGCCCGTCGGCCTCGCCGACCCCCTCGGCGCCCGCGGACCCGTCGGACGCCTCGCACCCGGCAGAAGCCGCGCCCAAGGCGCCCCGCACCCCCGTACCCGCGCTGCCCGCCACCTCCTGCGGCGCGCAGCACAAGGACGGGTCGGCGTCCTGCCACCGGCCGTCGCACCACAGGCACCACGGGGGTCACCGGCGGCACGACCCCACACCTGCGCCGACGCACGGAAAGCACGCCAAGAGCGGGCCGCGCGGCGGCCGCTGACCGGCGGGTGACGTTTCCGGGAGCCCGTGCGCTTTAGGAAGTGGACCGACTGGTCATCGGTCCTGGACCCCGGTTCTCCCCGTACCGGGGTCCTCGCACAGAGCGCGGCCGGGCGCATTCCCCCTGCCCGGCCGCGCTTGTGTGCGTCAACGCCTCACCACCGGCACCTCACCAGTAGACGACGACCTTGTCACCGACCCTCACCTGGTCGAAGAGCGAGGCGATCGCCGCCTTGTCGCGGACGTTGACGCAGCCGTGGGACGCACCCGCGTAGCCGCGGGCCGCGAAGTCGGACGAGTAGTGCACCGCCTGGCCGCCGCTGAAGAACATCGCGTACGGCATGGCCGTGTGGTAGATCGTCGAGACGTGGTCGCGGCTCTTGGAGTTGACGTGGAAGAGGCCCTCGCGCGTCGGCGTGTACTGCGAGCCGAACCGTACGTCCATGGTCGCCAGCACCTTGCCGTTGACCACCCAGGACAGTGTGCGCGTGGTCTTGCTCACACAGATCGCGCGGCCGGTCATGCAGCGCGCGTCCAGCTTGCCCGCGGGCTTGTTGGTGACGACCGGGTACAGCTCCTTGTGGGTGGGCACCCGGGTCAGCGAGCCGAGCTTGGTCCAGGTGGCCTGGGTGACGTGCCCGGTCGAGGGCAGTCCGTGCCGCTCCTGGAAGTCGCTCACCGCGTGCTCGGTGACGGTGCCGTAGAAGCCGGTCACCGCCTGGCTGAACAGGTGCAGCTGCGCCAGCCTGGCCTGCAGCTCGCGGACCTTCTCACTGGTCGAGCCGTTGGCGATGACGGAGGCCGGGGCGACGGGCGGCTTGGTCGTGGCCGACGGTGCCGGGGCCGCGGCCGTGGTGTGCGTCGCCGACGGGTCCGAACCCGCGGTCGACGGGTCGGTGGCGGCCGGTGCGCCGGTGGTCGCGGACGTCGAGGGGGCCGCAGTGGTCGGCTGCGACGTGCCCCCCTTGTCCGCCGTGCTGCCGGTCGGCCCGCAGCCCACGAGCACGGCCGCGGTCAGCGCCGCTGACACGGCCGCGACGGCCACGGATATCGGCGATCTCCTGCCCATTCCCATCCCCTCATCCCCCTGAAAGCGCTCTTGTCCTCCCCTAGACACCGATTCCCGGCCGCGCGGTTGCGGGAACTCGGGGGAAGACTGTGAGGAAGGTCCCAGCCGGGTTGTCCCCACGGCACGCACGCCCGCCACTACAGTCCGTGCCGGGGACACACGGCTACTCGCGGGTAAGAACGAGTCAGCGGCATACCGTCCAGCACCAACCCATCCAGCACTGCGGAGGCGTGAGCATGACGCGCGAGTCGGAATCCGGGCTGCCGATCGAGCCGGTCTACGGTCCGGACGCACTCGGGGACTGGGATCCCGCCGAGAGGCTGGGTGAGCCCGGTGGTTACCCGTTCACCCGTGGTGTCTACCCGTCGATGTACACCGGGCGCCCCTGGACGATGCGGCAGTACGCGGGCTTCGGCACCGCCTCGGAGTCCAACGCGCGCTACCAGCAGCTCATCGCCAACGGCACCATGGGCCTGTCGGTCGCCTTCGACCTGCCCACCCAGATGGGCCACGACTCGGACGCCGCCATCTCGCACGGCGAGGTCGGCAAGGTCGGGGTGGCCATCGACTCCGTCGAGGACATGAAGGTGCTCTTCGCCGGCATCCCGCTGGACAAGGTGTCCACCTCGATGACGATCAACGCGCCCGCCGCGCTGCTGCTGCTGCTCTACCAGCTCGTCGGCGAGGAGCAGGGCGTGAGCGCGGGCGCGCTCACCGGCACCATCCAGAACGACGTGCTCAAGGAGTACATCGCCCGCGGCACGTACATCTTCCCGCCCAAGCCCAGCCTGCGGCTGATCGCCGACATCTTCCAGTACTGCAGGGCCGAGATCCCCAAGTGGAACACCATCTCGATCTCCGGCTACCACATGGCCGAGGCCGGGGCGTCGCCCGCGCAGGAGATCGCCTTCACGCTGGCCGACGGCATCGAGTACGTGCGCACCGCGGTCGCCGCCGGGATGGACGTGGACGACTTCGCCCCGAGGCTGTCGTTCTTCTTCGTCTCGCGGACCACGATCTTGGAGGAGGTCGCGAAGTTCCGCGCCGCCCGCCGGATCTGGGCCAAGGTGATGCGCGAGGAGTTCGGCGCCAAGAACCCCAAGTCGCAGATGCTGCGCTTCCACACCCAGACCGCCGGCGTGCAGCTCACCGCGCAGCAGCCCGAGGTCAACCTGGTGCGTGTCGCGGTCCAGGGCCTGGCGGCGGTACTCGGCGGCACCCAGTCGCTGCACACCAACTCCTTCGACGAGGCCATCGCGCTGCCCACCGACAAGTCGGCCCGGCTGGCGCTGCGCACCCAGCAGGTGCTGGCCTACGAGACCGACGTCACCGCGACCGTCGACCCGTTCGCGGGCAGCTACGTGGTGGAGAAGCTCACCGACGACGTCGAGGCCGCCGCGCTGGAACTGATGGCGAAGGTCGAGGACATGGGCGGCGCGGTCGCCGCGATCGAGCGCGGCTTCCAGAAGTCGCAGATCGAGACCAGCGCCTACCGGATCGCCCTGGAGACCGACTCCGGCGAGCGGGTCGTGGTCGGCGTCAACCGCTACAAGCTCGACGAGGAAGAGCCCTACGAGCCGCTGCGGGTCGACCCCGCGATCGAGGCCCAGCAGGCACAACGGCTGGCCGAGCTGCGCGCCCGCCGCGACCAGAAGGCCGTCGACACCGCACTGGCCGAACTCCGCAAGGCCGCAGAAGGCACCGACAACGTCCTCTACCCGATGAAGGAAGCACTGCGCGCCCGGGCCACCGTCGGCGAGGTCTGCAACGCACTGCGCGAGGTCTGGGGCACCTACGTCCCCACCGACGCCTTCTGATCCGGTCGGCGGGGCTCCTCAGCGCTGCTCAGTGCTCCTCGGCGCGGAGCCCCGCTCACATCAGGTGGATCTGGGTGAGCAGCATCGCCACCAGCACGGTGAGCGTCCAGCCCGCGATCTGCTCGACGAGGTGCCGTCGGTCCTTCGGGCCACCGGTGCCGGTGGTGGGCTCGGTGCGGGGTGCGGCGATCTCGCTCATGGCGTCGGTCCTCATCGTGCGGAAACGTCACGGCCCCCCGGAGCCCTCCACGATGCGTGTTCCGCCACCGCCCGGTAAAGGGGCAGTGACGGAACTCACCGGGGTGAAGCGGCTCAAAACGGTCAGCCCAGCGCCGCCTTCTTGAACGCGCGGGCCCGCCGGGCGACCCTGCGCACGGTCCGGTTGCGCGGCACGAACGCCAGCCGGGCCGGGACCGCGCCGGGCAGCCCCAGCGAGGTGAGCCGCCGCCGCTTGAAGTACGGCCAGGTCGCCGGGGTCAGCTGGGTCGCCAGATACTCCGTGGCCTCGGCCCGCAGCCGCGGGTGCGCCTTGGGCTGCATGCAGAAGCCCACCGCCCGCAGCAGCGGGGTGAGGTCCGCGGCCACCTGCTCGGGCGACGGCGGCGACCAGGACCGTACGGCCGCGGCGTCGGCCAGGTCGGGCAGCAGCGCGTGCACGATTGTCACCGGCACCCGGTTGCTGTTCTGGTACGGCGACAGCCGCTCCAGCAGCAGGCCGGTTCCGGTACGGGCGACCGGGATGCCGTAGAGCACCGACGCGGTCAGCAGCGCGGTGGAGAAGCAGCCGACGACCAGGGCGGGCCGGGACCGCTGGTAGACGACCTCGGCCAGCAGCGGGGTGTTGAGCACGGTGAGCCGCACCTTGAGCCGCTCGGCCTCGCGCTCCAGCGGCTCCGTCCAGTGCGCGGGCGCCACCGGGTGCGGCTTGAAGACGATCTCGGTGTGCCCGAGCTTCGCGGCGCCGCGCACCATCGACAGGTGCAGCTCCTCCTCCTCGGCCGCGGTGAGGATGCCCAGCGCCGACAGGTACTGGCCGAGCAGCAGCGCCGCGCCCTCGGGCACGTTCGCCAGGCTCTCCTCGGCGGTGTCCGCCGACGCCTCGGCCAGCTCGCAGAGCACCTTCGCGAAGCCCTCGGACGGGATGACCCGCGGCTCCACCCCGTGCTCGGTGAGCAGCAGCGGGCGCAGTCCGGGGACGACGTCGAGGTGCAGCAGCCGGTCGATCCTGGTGTCCACCAGCGGACCGATCTTGTTACGGGTCGGGCCGTACGACATCAGGCCGTCCGCGTAGACGGTGATCGGCGCGCCCATGAAGCAGTTCGCCACCGCCAGCGCGGGCTCGACCTGGATCGACTCCACGACCAGGGACAGCTCGTCGGTGCCCAGGTCCCACAGCATCCGCAGATGCCGCTCCCACAGCGGGGTGTCGTCGGCCCGCGGCGACCAGCCGCCCGGGTGCAGCGGGTGGATCGCCTCGTTCCACGACAGGACGCGGTCGAAACGGGCGGCGAGCGCCTCGAAGCCGGGAGCCTCGCGGACGTCCGGGGTGGTCTCGGGTACCGCGGCGTTGTTGCTGACCACCAGCAGCCTGCGGTCGGCGTCGGGCAGCGAGCCGGTGTCCAGGGCGGCCGCGAGCGTGGCGACGCCGTAGAGGGTGGAGGCGAGGAAGATCTGAGTACGTGCCATCACGCGACCGCCGATCCTTCGTTGTCGCGGGCATCGGGATCGTCGTCGAGGTCCGGGTCACCGCCCGGGGCGCCGCCGCCGGGCGCGGCCGGGGCGGCCGGGGGAGCGGAGCCGGGGTGGGACCGGGAGTCCAGGTCGTCGGTGCGCACCGGCACCCGCCAGCGCAGCCGGCGGATCTTCACGCTGCGCTCCAGGTCCATCGAGTCCAGCGCCTCGGTCAGCACGTCCTGCGGGAGCGCCTTGAGGGCCGCCGCGCTCATCGCCCGCAGCTTGCGCGCGATGGCCGGCTCGAACCGCTCGATGTTGCCCAGGTGGTGGGCGATGATCGCGCAGTAGGTGCGTACCGCCTTGGGCAGGAACAGCTCCGCGTCCCGGTCCGCGGTGATGTCGGCGATCACCTGGTCGAAGGAGCGGATGAAGTCGAGCTGCCGCACGTCGCCGATCTGGGTCAGCGAGGTGGCGACACCGCGGCGGTAGAAGACGCCCATCAGGCCGACCACCGCGAAGGACTCGGCCTCCCGGTGCAGCCGCCAGATCCACGGGCGGTCCTCCGCGGTACGCAGCCCGTCGGGGAAGTGCAGCAGTCCGGCGTCCACCAGCCGGCGGTGGTAGATCCCGGCCCAGGCGAACGGGTAGTCCACCGAGGTGGACCGGTCCGCGGGCAGGATCGCCTCGCGCGGGGTGAGCGCCACCCCGCGGCGGCCGTGCGGCACCCGGATGATGTTGCGCGCCCGGCCGGTGCACTGCACATGGTCGGTGCGGACGAAGTCGGTGCCCAACCCCTCGATGGCGCCGAGCAGTTGCTCCAGGTAGCCGGGGCCGTACCAGTCGTCGCCGTCGAGGAACGTCAGGTACTCGCCACGGGCGTTGTCGATGCCCGTGTTACGGGCGGTGGCGAGACCGCCGTTGCGCTCGTGCCGTACCAGGCGGGCGCCGGGGAGGCTGTCGACCGCCTGTTCCAGCAGGCGCGGTGTCTGGTCGGTCGACCTGTCGTCCACCAGGACGAATTCGAAATCCGGGCGGGCATTGGCCCGGAGGCTGCGCAGCGCGTCGGGTACGTATTGCTGCACATTGAAAAAGGGCACGATGACGGAGAGCTTGACCACCCGCCGTACATTAGGCCGCCGCCCGGCATTTAACTTTGCGTCCGGCGTACATCTGCGTAAACGGCCGATGACGGGACGGTGGACCGGCCTCCCCGTTGGGCCCCGCTCGGGGGGACCCGACGCGCGTATAGCGGACAGCTTTTGATCAACTGCCAAGTCGCGGCATTTTGTTTACCTTCCGTTGGTCGGCAATTGGCGAGTTGAACTCAACCGCTTCCTAGCGTCTGCGTCGTGCCAAAACGTAAGCCCGGACCCCTGCGGGTCACTGTGATCGCCGACTCGGACACCAGGTGGAAATGGGGTGCGCTGACCGCGCGCCGGATCGACCCGGATGCCCGTCTCGACGCCCGCCTGCTGCGGGGCCGGGCCACTCCCACCGCGCGTCAGCTCGCCGAACTCGGCATCCCCGCCGACTCGATGACCGAGTCGACCGCCGCGGAGATCCTCGCCGCCACCGACGAGGACTCCTGCGACGTGGTCGTGCTGGCCTGCGTCGGCGGCACCGTCCAGGCGCTGCTGCACGGCTTCGCCCGCGCCTGGCAGGACCGCCCGCGGCGGCCGTTGGTGATCACCGGATACGTCGGCGTGGTCTACGAGAAGCTCGCCGACGGCCTGCTGCTGCGCGCCGGGGCCGATGTCGTACTGGCCAACAGCGCCGACGACGCGCGCCGCTTCCGCCACGTCTACGAGGGCGTCGGACACCCCACCGGCGCGATCGTGGAGACCGCGCTGCCCTTCCTCGGCGGCGAGCCCTACCAGGCAGACGCCACACGGCCGTTCACCGTCACCTTCGCCGTCCAGCCCTCCGCGCCGGAAGGCCGGGCGGACCGGATCCACCTGCTGCGCCGGGCCGTCTCCCACGCCCGCGGGCACGCCGACCGCGAAGTGCTGGTGAAGCTGCGCAGCAAGCCGGGCGAGCACACCACGCACATCGAGGAGCACCCGTACCAGCGGCTGGTCGCCGCCCTCGATCCGCCGGACAACCTGCGGCTGGTCTACGGGAACATGGCCGAGGTCCTGGACCGTACCGACCTGCTCGTCACCGTCAGCTCCACCGCGGCGCTCGAAGCGCTGCACCGGGGCGTGCCGACCGCGATCCTCACCGATCTCGGCATCCGCGAGTCGCTCGGCAACCACCACTTCCTCGGCTCGGGCTGCTACGCCTCCTGGGACGAACTCGACGAGGGGCGCGTGCCGCGGGCCGACCCCGAGTGGACCGCCGCGCACGGCGTGGCCGCCCAGGCGCCCTTCGCCGCGCTGCGCGCCCGCGTCGAGGCGCTGCTCGCCGAGCCCGAACTGCCCGCGCTCGCCCCGTACTACACGCTCCGCACCGCCCCCGGTTACCTCCCCGGCGTCCTGGCCCGGCACGGCCTCGACCCCAAGGGCGAGCCCGCGGCGGGCCTCGCGCCCCGCGACCCCGGCCCCGTCCGCCGCGCCGTCCGCGACCTCGTCCGCAACTCCGCCCGCACCGCCTACCGCCAGGGCGTCCAGCGCGTAGCCCCCGCCATCCGCCGCTGGGGCCAGCTATGAAGCGCGCTGCGCTTGCGGAGTACCAGGCACCGGAGTGCCCCGTTAGGGGCGCGGGGAACTGCGCGACCAGCCCGCGACGGGCTGCAGGTCACCACCGGCCCCAATGGGGCAGACGCGTTGTTTCCCGACCACCGGCCCGGTGGGGCCTGGCCGCGCAGTTCCCCGCGCCCCTACGGGGCACGTCCTCCGCGCGAGCAGCGCAGTTCCCCGCGCCCCTGAAAAACAGGCCCTCCGCAGGCGCAGCCCGCGTCCCCGCGCCCCTTCGGGGCACGGCCTTCCGCAAGCCCGCCGCGCAGCGGCGAACCGCATCGGGCGGGGCCCGAGAGAAGACAGGAGCCACCTCATGACCGACTCGTCCAGCAACCCGGCCGGAGGCCAGGTGCTCGCGGTGATCCCCGCACGCGGCGGCTCCAAGGGCGTGCCCGGGAAGAACCTCGCGCCGGTGGGCGGCATCCCGCTGGTGGCCCGGGCGATCCGGGCGTGCACGGGCGCGCACAGGGTGAGCGCCGTGGTGGTGTCGACGGACGACCCGGCGATCGCCGAGGTCGCCAGATCCGCCGGCGCCGAGGTCGTACTGCGGCCCGTGGCCATCGCGGGGGACACCGCGACCAGCGAGGCCGCGGTGCTGCACGCCATGGACGCGCACGCCGCGATGACCGGCACGGGCGCGGACGTGGTGCTGCTCGTACAGTGCACCAGCCCGTTCCTGACCGCCGCCGAGATCGACGACGTGGTCGCCGCGGTCACCGAGGGCGGCGCCGACACCGCGCACACCGTCACCCCCTTCCACGGCTTCGTCTGGCGCGACGAGGACTCCGGCTACGGCGTCAACCACGACAAGGCCACCCGCCCGCGCCGCCAGGACCGCCCGCAGGACCTGCTGGAGACCGGCGCCGCGTACGCGATGCGCGCCGACGGCTTCCGCGCCGCCGGGCACCGCTTCTTCGGCAGGACCGCGCTGGTCCGCACCGACCCCGCCCGGGTGCTGGAGATCGACGACCCGGCCGACCTGGCCAGGGCCCGCGCGCTCGCCCCGCTGCTGGACTCCGCCGCCACCACCCCGACCCGCGACGACGTCGACGCGGTCGTCCTCGACTTCGACGGCACCCAGACCGACGACCGGGTGCTGATCGACTCCGACGGGCACGAGGCCGTCACCGTGCACCGCGGTGACGGGCTCGGCATCGCGGCACTGCGCCGCGCCGGACTGCCCGTCCTGATCCTGTCCACCGAGACCAACCCGGTCGTCGCCGCCCGGGCCCGCAAGCTCCAGGTCCCCGTCCTGCACGGCATCGACCGCAAGGACATCGCGCTCAAGCAGTGGTGCGAGGAGAACGGCATCGCACCCGAGCGCGTGCTCTACGCGGGCAACGACGTCAACGACCTGCCGTGCTTCGGCCTGGTCGGCTGGCCCGTCGCCGTCGCCGGCGCCCATGACGTGGTGCGTGCCGCGGCCCGCGCCGTCACCACCACGCACGGCGGCCACGGCGCGATCCGCGAGATCGCCGCCTGGCTGCTGGGCCCGACCCTCTCCCGCTGACCCCAGCTCCCTCCTCCCGTTCTGTCCCGTCCCGGACCGACACACCCCCGTAGTCCCGAACCGTAAGGAACACCCTCGTGACCACTTCTGTCCCCGCGAACCTGCGCAGCGTCGGCTCCCGCCACATCGGCAACGGGCAGCCCGTCTACGTCACCGGCGAGATCGGCATCAACCACAACGGCGACCTGGAGAACGCGTTCGCCCTGATCGACGCGGCCGTCGCGGCGGGCTGCGACGCGGTCAAGTTCCAGAAGCGCACCCCGGAGATCTGCACCCCGCGCGACCAGTGGGAGATCGAGCGCGACACCCCCTGGGGCCGTATGACGTACATCGACTACCGGCACCGCGTCGAGTTCGACGAGGACGGCTACCGGGCGATCGACGAGTACTGCCGCAAGCGCGGTATCGACTGGTTCGCCTCCCCGTGGGACGTCGAGTCCGTCGCCTTCCTGGAGAAGTTCGACGTGCCCGCCCACAAGGTGGCCTCCGCCTGCCTGACCGACGACGACCTGCTGCGCGCGCTGCGCGCCACCGGCCGCACCGTGATCCTGTCCACCGGCATGTCGACGCCGCGGCAGATCCGGCACGCGGTCGAGGTGCTCGGCAGCGACAACATCGTGCTGTGCCACGCCACGTCGACGTACCCGGCCAAGCACGAAGAGCTGAACCTGCGCATGATCAACACCCTGCAGTCCGAGTACCCGAACGTGCCCGTCGGCTACTCCGGCCACGAGGTCGGCCTGCAGACCACGCTCGCCGCGGTCGCCCTCGGCGCCGTCTTCGTCGAGCGCCACATCACCCTCGACCGCGCCATGTGGGGCTCCGACCAGGCCGCCTCGGTCGAGTCGCAGGGTCTGGAGCGCCTGGTGCGCGACATCCGGATCATCGAGACCTCCCTCGGTGACGGCGTCAAGAAGGTCTACGAGGGCGAGCTCGGCCCGATGAAGAAGCTGCGCAGGGTCGCGGGCGTCGTCGCCGAGGCCGAGGCCGAGGGCGCGGACGCCCCCGCCGCGGTCTGACACCTGTGCGCGGTACCGAACAGCGGTTCCACCAGGGCGGGTTAGCCCCCGCTTCCCCCCGGACGCCTCCGCGCCAGCGGATACGGAAACGGAAACGAGGATCGGGAAATGGCCGGTAGGCCCGCGTCAGTGGCCTGGCAGGCGCCCCCCGCGGGCACCGGGGTCGTGGCGCTCGTCGAGTCACCCGTGCAACTCCTCAACGTCCTGGAATGGGCGCACGTCCATCCGCCCGCGGCGCCCGCCGGGCCGCCCGTGACGGACGAGGACCGGGCCGCCGGGGACACCGTCCCCGCGGCCCGGCCGCTCACCGTCGTGGTGCTCTCGCCGGTGGACCCCACCAGCCGGGGCCAGTTGCGGCGGATGGCCGAACTCGCCCGCGACGAGGGCGCGGCCGTCCGCTGGTTCGAGGCCCGGGGCCGCCGCGGCGGTCTGCTGCGTACGGCGCTGACCCTCGCGCCGATGCTGATGCGGGTACGCCACCTCGTCATCGGCGACCCGTTCTCCCGGCTGGTGCAGGTGCTGCTGCCGCTGTGCCGGGCGCGGGAGTTGACGGTGGTCGACGACGGCACGGCCACCATGGAGTTCACCGAGATCCTCTCCGAGGGCGGGCGGCTGGTGCGCTGGCACCGCCGGGGCCGCCGCCGCTCCCCGCTGGACGCCGCCTTCGGCGTCTTCTCGTCCGCCGCCCGCCGCCGCCTCACGCCCGGCGGGCGCCGCAAGGTCGAGCTGTTCAGCGCGATGCCGGCCACGCCGCCGCCGGGGATGGCGCTTCGTACCAACCGGTTCGCCTGGACCCGCAGCCGCTTCGGGCCGCCGCGCACCCTCCCGGGCACCGATCTGATCGGCACCTCCCTGGTCGAGACGGGCGTGGTCGACCCCGAGCGCTATCTCGCCGTCGTCGCCTCGCTCGCCAAACGGCACGGCGCCCGACGGTACTTCGCGCACCGCCGCGAGGCCCCCGACAAGCTGCACCGGCTCGCCGCCGAGACCGGCCTGGAGATCGTCCGGCCCGACCTGCCGCTCGAACTGGTCGCCCGCCGCGGCCCGATCGGCCAGTCCGTCCTCTCCTTCCCCTCCACGGTCGTCCACACCCTCCCCCTCGCCCTCGCGGGCACCGGCGTCCGCATCGTCGTCTGCGACATCGACCAGGAATGGCTCACCGCCGCCGCCTCCCCCCGCGCCCACACCTTCCTCTCCGGCATCACCCACACCGCCCGCGACCTCCACGGCCTCAACGCCACCGAATCCCCCAGCCCGGCCTAGCACCAGCGCCCCAAAGGGGCGCGAGGAACTGCGCGATCAGCCCACGCGGGCGCGCGGCCCGGAGCGAACCGCAAACCACCCCTCCGGAACCGCCCCTCCCCGCCGCCGCGTTCGCTCCGCGTCCAGCCCCCCGTAACCAATTGATCATCTCCGTAGGGTTCAGTGCGGGAATGACGGAGGGTTTACGGGGACCAGCCCGCGTGGCGGTCCTCTCGGGCAGCGGCCTCGACGGCGACTCGCGCGCCCTGAGAGTCGCGGACGCCGCCCGCGCGGCGGGCTACCGGGTCACACTGATCGGCCTCGCACCGGCGACCGTGGCGCCACCCGGCGTGGACGTACGCCAGGTGACGGTCCGCGGCGTGCTCGGCGGCCACCGGGTGCGGCGGCCCCGCCCCGGCCTGCGCTGGCCGCTCGCCTACCGCAGCGCCGCCGCGTACGAACAGCGCACCACCCTCGCGGCCGCCGGCCGCGCCCTCCTCGCCACCAGAGGTGCCGAACTCGCCCTGGTGCACCGCCCGTTGCCGCTGCGCGCCATCGCCCGCTGCGGCTACGCCCTCGCCTGGCTGCGGCACGGCGTCCGGGTCGGCTGGACCCGGGTGCGGGCCGCCCAGTACCTGGCCGCCGTCCGCCGCCGGAAAAGCCCCGACGCCCGCCTGGACAACCTCGTCACCGAGCTGGCCCGGCTGCTGCTCGGCCGCCGCGCTTGGCGCCGCCTCGACCCCGGCCTGCTCGACGAGGAGGTCGCCTTCGGGCCGGTGCTGGACGCCGTACGCCCGCACCTCATCCACGCGCTCGGCCACCGCGCACTGGGCGTGGCGATCCGCGCCGCACTGCGCGCCGAGGGCTCGGGGCACCGGATCGAGGTCGTCTGGGACGTGCCGCCGCGCACCGCGGCGCCGTCCCGCCGCGCCACCGTCGCCGGGGACGCCCACGAGCGGGTCTTCGCACCGGAGGCGGACGGCGTCGTCACCGTCGGCGAGGGCCTCGCCAGGGAACTGCGCGCCCGCCACCGGCTGTCCGCCACCCCGGCGGTGGTCCGCAACGCCCCGCCGCTGGTCAGCAACCCGCCCCCGCACCCCAACGGCATCCGCGCCCGCTGCCGCCTGGCCCCCGACGTCCCGCTGCTCGTCCACACCGGCCCGGTCACCCCCGAGCGCGGCCCGGCCACCGTCGTCGAGGCGCTGCCCAAGCTCTACGACCTGCACGCCGCCTTCGTCGTCCCCGACCCCGGCCACCCGCACCTGCGCGAACTACGCGACCGCGCCGCCCAACTCGGCGTCCACGCCCGCCTCCACGTCGTCCCCTACGTCCCCGTCGACGAGATCCCGGCCTTCCTGGCCTCCGCCGACATCGGCGTCCTCCCCGTCCACCAACTCCCGTACCACCAGACGGTGCTGTCCACCCGCTACTTCGAGTACGCCCACGCCCGGCTCCCCGTCGTCGTCAGCGACGTCCGCGCCATGGCCGCCGCCACCCTCGAACTCGGCAACGGCGAAGTCTTCCGCGCCCGCGACACCGCCGACTTCGTCCGCGCCGTCGGAGCCGTCCTCACCAACCCCCACCGCTACCGCAAGGCCTACGACCGCACCGACATCCTCCGCCAATGGTCCTGGCAAACCGAGTCCGCCCCCCTCCTCGACCTCTACACCCGCCTCCTCGGCCCCCGCCCCTAGGGCGTGAGCTTGTCGAGATCGAGGTCGACCGGGAACGGAGCGGGCAGCCGCAAGGAGCGCCGGAAGATCCCGGCGGGCGCGTACGCCCCGGTAGGGCGGTCCAGCTCGTAGGCGTGCACGACGGGCGAGCCGTCCTCCTCCTCGACGCACCAGTAGTGCGCGATACCCGCCTCGGCGTACTTCCTCAGCTTGACCGTGCGGTCGCGGTGCGCGGACTCGGGGGAGACGACCTCGACGACGAGGAGGACGTCCTCCGGTGCATACCAGGTCCGGTCCGCCACGTAGGGAACGGTGGTGACCAGAAGATCGGGCTCGGGTCGGTTGCGGGCGTCCAGGCGGATGGTCATTTCCCGGTCGACCTCGTAGGCGTCCGGGGCCTGGTCCATGAGCGCGACCGTGAGAGCGGTGACGAGGCGTCCATGCCATGACCGCTGCGGGGACATCATGAATACGAGCGCTCCATCGATCAGCTCGGTGTGACGGGGCGCCTCGGGCAGGCGATCCAGGTCGTCGGCATACCAGCCCTCCAGACGGGGAGGGCGCATCCAATCCGGCAGTTCCGTCATGGCTGAAGTCTAGCGATTTCGCGGCCTCGCCCACCCCGCCAGGAGGATCGTTGCCTCGCGCCCCGTCGCTCGTTGAGCGACGATGAGGGGTGACAGGCCCGCGACCCCAAAAGGGTGGGCTTACCCTTGAGGATGATCCGGTATGCGCCGATCGGGCGACTTCTTCTCCTCCGGTAGCAACAAATTTTTCCCGATCACCCAAGAGGAACCGTTCATGGGCCCTACGCTGACTGAGGTGAACGACTCACCCGCGGTGCCGTCCGGCGCGCTTTCCGAGGCGGTACTGACTCCGGCGCTGCGCGCGGAACTCGTCGAGTTCCGGCGCGATCTGCACCGCCACCCCGAACTGGGGCGGCAGGAGTTCCGGACCACGGAGAAGATCAAGGCGCGGCTGGAAGCCGCCGGGCTGGAGCCGCGTGTGCTGCCCGCGGGCACCGGGGTTGTGTGCGACATCGGGGCGGCGGACCCGCTGCGGCCGCGGCTGGCGCTGCGGGCGGACATCGACGCGCTGCCGGTGCCGGACACGAAGACGGTGGAGTACCGGTCGACGGTGGACGGCCGGGCGCACGCCTGCGGGCACGACGTGCACATGGCGGTCACGCTGGGTGCGGGGCTGGTACTGGCCGGGCTGGCCAGGAAGGGCGCACTGCCGCGCCCGGTGCGGCTGGTGTTCCAGGCCGCGGAGGAGCTGATGCCCGGCGGCGCGCTGGACGCGATCAAGGCGGGCGTCCTGGACGGCGTCGACCGGATCCTCGCGGTGCACTGCGACCCGAAGGTCGAGGTCGGCAGGATCGGTCTACGGCAGGGGGCGATCACGTCGGCCGCCGACCGGCTCACTCTCGCCTTGGAGGGACCGGGCGGGCACAGCGCCCGCCCGCATCTGACCACCGACCTGGTGATGGCGACCGCGAAGCTCGCCACCGAGCTGCCGGCCGTACTGACCCGGCGGGTCGACCCCCGGTCCGGGCTGAGCATCGTGTGGGGCCGGATCTCGGCCGGGCACGCGGCCAACGTGATCCCGCAGCGCGCCGAGCTGGAGGGCACCGTCCGCTGCCTGGACCTGACCGCCTGGCACGAGGCGCCCGACCTGGTGCACGAGGTCATCGACCAGGTGGCCGCGATGTACCGGGCCAAGTGCGAGATCACGTACCAGCGCGGTGTGCCGCCGGTGGTCAACGAGGGCCTGTCGGTGGAACTGCTGCGGGACGCCATGACGGCGCGCTACGGTGCGCACGCCGTGGAGGACACCGAGCAGAGCCTGGGCGGCGAGGACTTCTCCTGGTACCTGGAGCATGTGCCGGGCGCCCTCGCCCGATTGGGTGTGCGACCGGTCGGCGACACGACGAAGCGCGATCTGCATCAGGGTGATTTCGACGTCGACGAGGGGGCGATCGAGGTCGGCGTGGACCTTTTCACGGCGGCTGCGCTGCTGTCCTGACACCCGGTGAACCCCTGGCTACGAGTCGGCTACCTGGCTGAAATGCGTCGATCCGATAACGGGCCGTCATTCGGTCTTTACCTGACATCTACGCGCGTTAAGCTCCCGCTTAGCCAGCGCCGGACGGGGCGCTTCAGACTGAAGGGGACCCTCTTGCGCCGGGTAACCAAGATCATCGCCGCGGGCGTGGCGTCCGCGGCTCTGGGACTGACCGCGACCGCGTGCGGCAGCAGCTCGTCGAGCAGCAGCTCCAACAAGGGCGTCGGTATGGCTTACGACGTCGGCGGTCGTGGCGACCACTCCTTCAACGACTCCGCCGCGCGCGGCCTGGACAAGGCCGACAAGGAGTTCAACCTCGGCTCCAAGGAGCAGACGGCCAGCAACGGCGAGACCGAGTCGGACCGCGAGCAGCGCCTCGACCTCCTCGCGGGCGGCGGCTACAACCCCGTCATCGCGGTCGGGTTCACGTACGGCGACGCGGTCAAGAAGATCGCCGCCAAGTACCCCAAGACCACCTTCGGCATCGTCGACTCCGTGGTCGACGCCCCGAACGTCGACAGCATGGTCTTCGCGACCGAACAGAGCTCGTACCTCGCGGGTGTCGCGGCGGCGCTGAAGTCCAAGAGCGGCAAGGTCGGCTTCATCGGCGGTGTGCACAACACCCTGATCGGCACCTTCCAGGCCGGCTTCGACCAGGGCGTCAAGGACACCAAGTCCTCCGTCAAGGTCACCGACCAGTACCTGTACGAGACGGACACCAAGGGCTTCAACGACCCGACGTCGGCGCACGGCAAGGCGCAGGGCATGCTCGACAGCGGCATCGACGTCATCTACACCGCGGCCGGCCTGTCCGGCGACGGCTCGATCCAGGCGGTGGCGGGCAAGCCCGGCGCCTGGGCGATCGGTGTCGACTCCGACCAGTACAACGACCCGGCCCTGGCCAAGTACAAGAACAGCATCCTCACCTCGGCGATCAAGAACGTCGACGTGGCGGTCTTCGACCTGATCAAGTCGGTCAAGGACGGCAAGCCGAAGACCGGCACCAACACGTACAACCTCGCCAACAACGGTGTGGGTCTGGCGACGTCGGGCGGCTTCATCAACGACATCCTGCCGCAGATCAACGCTGCCAAGCAGAAGATCATCTCGGGTCAGATCAAGGTGAGCTCCACGCCGTGACCTTCGGCGACTGAACCGGCCCGACCATGAGGCTCGGCGGGGGATGCTCAGGCTCCCCCGCCGGGCCTCGCTCACTGTGCGGATCTTGTGATCCACGCTGTGGAATGAGCAGCACTACGCGCGTAGAGTTCCGTTCCCGCGATACGTTCACCACCACCGCCCCGAGCCTTTCCCCCGAGGAGAGTGCGCCATCAACGCGTCCACGAGTAAACCCGCCGCCGCGTCCTCCGCAACGCCCGCGGTCGAACTGCGGGGAATCACCAAGCGGTTCCCCGGCGTCGTCGCCAACCACGACATCGACATCACCGTACGCAGCGGCACCGTGCACGCCCTCGTGGGCGAGAACGGCGCCGGCAAGTCCACGCTGATGAAGATCCTCTACGGCATGCAGAAGCCGGACGAGGGCACCATCGCCATCGACGGTGAACTGGTCACCTTCGGCGACCCCGGCGACGCCATCGCGCGCGGAATCGGCATGGTGCACCAGCACTTCATGCTCGCCGACAACCTCACCGTGCTCGAGAACACCGTCCTCGGCAGCGAGAAGCTGTACGGGATCGGCGCCAAGGCCCGCGCGAAGATCAAGGAGATCTCCGACGCGTACGGCCTCGGCATCCGCCCCGACCTGCTCATCGAGGACCTCGGCGTCGCCGACCGGCAGCGGGTGGAGATCCTCAAGGTCCTCTACCGCGGCGCCCGTACGCTGATCCTCGACGAGCCGACCGCGGTCCTGGTCCCCCAGGAGGTCGACGCGCTCTTCGAGAACCTGCGGGGGCTGAAGGCCGAGGGCCTGACCGTCATCTTCATCTCCCACAAGCTCGGCGAAGTGCTGTCGGTGGCCGACGAGATCACCGTCATCCGCCGCGGCACCACGGTGGGCAACGCGGACCCCAAGAACACCACCACCAAGCAGCTCGCCGAACTGATGGTCGGCAGCGAGCTGCCGTCGCCCGAGACCCGCGAGTCCACCGTCACCACCGAGCCGATGCTCACCGTGGAGGGCCTGCGGCTGGCCGAGGTCGACCTCGACGGCGTCGAGCGCATCGTGCTCGACGACATCGGCTTCACCATCCACAAGGGCGAGGTCCTCGGCATCGCGGGCGTCGAGGGCAACGGCCAGGCCGAACTCGTCGAAGCCATCATGGGCATGCAGGCGCTCGACGCGGGCACCCTGGTGCTGGACGGCGACGACATCGCCCAGGCGCCGACCCGCAAGCGCCGCGAGGACGGCATCGGCTACATCCCCGAGGACCGGCACCGGCACGGCCTGCTGCTGGAAGCGCCGCTGTGGGAGAACCGCATCCTCGGCCATGTCACCGAGCGGCCCAACAGCCGCGGCTTCCTCATCGACTCCGGCGCCGCCCGCCGCGACACCGAGCGGATCGTCAAGGAGTTCGACGTCCGCACCCCCGGAATCGAGGTCACCGCGGCCTCGCTGTCCGGCGGCAACCAGCAGAAGCTGATCGTCGGACGCGAGATGAGCCATCTGCCCAAGCTGCTGATCGCCTCGCACCCCACCCGCGGTGTGGACGTCGGCGCACAGGCGCAGATCTGGGACCAGATCCGCGCCGCCCGCCGCGAGGGCCTGGCCGTACTGCTGATCTCCGCAGACCTGGACGAGCTGATCGGCCTGTCCGACACCCTGCGTGTCATGTACCGCGGGCGGCTCGTCGCCGACGCCGACCCCGCCACCATCACCCCGGAAGAGCTGGGCTCCGCCATGACCGGCGCTGCCTCCGGCCACCTGGAGCACGGGGGAGAGGACGAATGAAGAAGTTCGACAAGGACCGGCTGATCCTGGCGATCGCCGCACCCGTACTGGCCGTGGTCGGCGCGCTGGTGGTCACCGCCCTGGTGCTGCTGGCCACCGGCAAGGAGCCGTTCCACGCGTTCAACGTGATGGTGACGTACGGCAGCCACTCCGACAGCCAGGTCTACATCCTCAACAAGGCCACCACCTACTACCTCGCGGGTCTCGCGGTGGCGGTCGGCTTCCGGATGAACCTGTTCAACATCGGTGTGGACGGCCAGTACCGGCTCGCGGCCTTCTTCGCCGCCGCCGTCGGCGGCGCGATGTCCATCCCCGGCATCATCCAGATCCCGATCATCATCCTCACCGCGATGGTCGTCGGCGCCCTGTGGGCCGCGATCGCCGGTGTCCTGAAGGTCACCCGCGGCGTCAGCGAGGTGATCTCCACGATCATGCTGAACTCGCTCGCGGGCATCGTGATCGGCTACTTCCTGCAGGACGGCAGGCTCGGCGTCACCGACAAGAGCGCCAACATGGTCTCCACCAAGCCGCTGCCGTCCTCCAGCCACCTGTTCAACTTCACCACCTCCACCGACCCGATCGTCGGCTTCATCGTCTTCGCGGCGCTGGCCGGCGTCATCTACTGGTTCCTGCTCTCCCGCACCCGCTTCGGCTTCGACCTGCGCGCCGTCGGCCGCTCCGAGCCCGCCGCCGAGGCCAGCGGCGTCAGCGTCAAGAAGATGGTCATGAGCAGCATGCTCATCTCCGGCGCCATGGCGGGTCTGGTCGGCATGCCGACCCTGCTCAACCAGTCCTACGAGTACGGCACCGACTTCCCCGTCGGCATCGGCTTCACCGGCATCGCGGTCGCCCTGCTCGGCCGCAACAACCCGGTCGGCATCGCCGTGGGCGCCGTGCTCTGGGCCTTCCTGGAGCGCGCCTCCAACGGCCTGGAGTTCGAGGGCTACGACAAGGAGATCGTCGGCGTCATCCAGGGCGTCATCGTCCTGGCCGTCGTCATCGCCTACGAACTCGTCCGCCGCTACGGCCTCGTCCGGCAGCAGCGCCAGGTCGGCGAGGAACTCGCCGCCGCCGCGGGTCCTCCCGGCGGCGGTAACAACGGCTCCGACGGCCCCGACGACAAGCAGGAGGTGAAGGCGTGACCGCCACCGCAACCCAGACCCCGCCCCCGGCCGCGCCCCGCGTGAGCGGTGGCAAGAGCGGACGCTTCCGGCTGACCTTCCCGGTCATCCTGCTGATCGTCTCCGCCGGGCTGATCATCGTCTCCGCCGTGCGCGCCATCACCAGCGCGAACGACATCACCTCCTCGGGACAGATCGCCGGCGCCCTGGCCGGCGCCGTACCCATCGGCCTGGCCGGCCTCGGCGGCCTGTGGGCCGAGCGCTCCGGCGTGGTCAACATCGGCCTCGAGGGCATGATGATCCTCGGCACCTTCTTCGGTGCCTGGGCCGGCTGGCAGACCAACCCGTGGCTCGGTGTGCTCGCCGGTGTCCTCGGCGGCGCGGCCGGCGGCCTGCTGCACGCGATCGTCACCGTCACCTTCGGCGTCGACCACATCATCTCCGGTGTCGCGATCAACATCCTCGCCGCCGGTGTCACGGCCTATCTCGCCAAGCGCTGGTTCAACGTCGGCAAGGCCGCGCAGCTCGGCGGCAGCCCCAAGCAGTCACCGCCGATGGGCGACATCAAGTCCTTCACCGTGCCGGGCCTGTCGAACTGGCTGATCTCGGTCGAGAAGCACCACTGGTTCCTGGTCTCCGACATCGCGGGCATCATCGCCGGCCTCGTCACCGACATCTCGGCGCTCACGCTGCTCGCCATCGTGCTGTTCATCGCCACGTTCTTCGTGCTGTGGCGTACGTCCTTCGGTCTGCGGCTGCGCTCCTGCGGCGAGAACCCGATCGCCGCCGAGTCGCTGGGCGTCAACGTCTACCTGTACAAGTACATCGCCGTCACCGTCTCCGGCGCCCTCGCCGGCCTCGGCGGTGTCTTCCTCGCCATCGGTACGCACTTCTACCTGGCCGGACAGACCGGCGGCCGCGGCTACATCGGTCTCGCCGCCATGATCTTCGGCAACTGGCGGCCCGGCGGACTCGCCATGGGCGCGGGCCTGTTCGGTTACGCCGACAGCCTCCAGCTCCGCAACGGCAGCGACTCGGTGCACGCGCTCCTTCTGCTGCTCGCGCTGCTGCTGCTGGGCATGGCCGTGTGGAAGTTCCTCCGCAAGGCGTACGTGGCCGCCGCCATCGCGATGACCTTCGCCGTACTGCTCGCGCTCTGGTACCTGCTCACCGACACCGTGCCCGACGAGGTCGTCCAGGCCACGCCGTACGTCGCCACGCTGCTGGTGATGGGCCTGTCCGCGCAGCGGCTGCGGATGCCCAAGGCCGACGGAATCCCGTACCGGAAGGGACAGGGCGGGTGACCTCGTCGAACGCTGACAGCATCGACTGGCAGGCGCTGCGCCGCGCCGCCCGGGACGCCATGGAGCGGGCCTACGCGCCCTACTCCGGCTTCCCGGTCGGCGCGGCGGCGCTCGCCGACGACGGCCGGGTCGTCGTCGGCTGCAACGTGGAGAACGCGGCCTACGGGGTCGCCCTGTGCGCCGAGTGCGGCCTCGTCTCGGCGCTGCACGCCTCGGGCGGCGGGCGGCTGGTCGCCTTCACCTGCTCCGACCTGCGCGGCAACATCCTGATGCCCTGCGGGCGCTGCCGCCAGCTCCTGTGGGAGGCGGGCGGCCCCGAACTGCTGGTGGACACCGTGCGCGGGATCCGGCCGATGAGTGAGGTCCTGCCGGATGCCTTCGGGCCGGAGGACCTGGGGCGTTGAGCGGCCGTGGCGGCGGTGCCCGCCGCCACGTATGAGGAAGATGTGGGGAAATGGACGTAATTTCAGTCATTCGCGCCAAGCGTGACCACGGCCGCCTGAGCGACGAGCAGATCGACTGGGTCATCGACGCGTACACGCGCGGCGCGGTCGCCGACGAACAGATGTCGGCGCTCGCCATGGCGATCCTGCTCAACGGCATGGACCGGGCGGAGATCGCCCGCTGGACCGCGGCGATGATCAACTCCGGTGAGCGGATGGACTTCTCGGCGCTGGCCAGGCCCACCGCCGACAAGCACTCCACCGGCGGCGTCGGCGACAAGATCACGCTGCCGCTGGCCCCCGTGGTCGCCGCCTGCGGCGCGGCCGTGCCGCAGCTGTCCGGGCGCGGCCTCGGCCACACCGGCGGCACCCTCGACAAGCTGGAGTCCATCCCCGGGTGGCGGGCCGCCTTGTCCAATGAGGAGATGCTGTCGGTTCTCGATGGCGTCGGCGCTGTCATCTGCGCCGCGGGCGACGGGCTGGCGCCGGCCGACAAGAAGCTGTACGCGCTGCGCGACGTGACCGGGACCGTCGAGGCGATCCCGCTCATCGCCTCCTCGATCATGTCCAAGAAGATCGCCGAGGGCACCGGGTCGCTCGTGCTCGACGTCAAGGTCGGGTCCGGCGCCTTCATGAAGTCGCTCGACGACGCGCGGGAGCTGGCCGCCACCATGGTCGGCCTCGGCACCGACCACGGCGTGCGGACCGTCGCGCTCCTCACCGACATGTCGGTGCCGCTCGGCCTGACGGCCGGCAACGCGCTCGAAGTGCGCGAGTCGGTCGAGGTGCTGGCCGGTGGCGGGCCTTCCGACGTCGTCGATCTGACGGTCGCGCTGGCGCGCGAGATGCTGGACGCCGCCGGGCTGCCGGACGCGGATCCGGCGAAGGCGCTGGCGGACGGGTCGGCGATGGATGTGTGGCGGCGGATGATTCGGGCGCAGGGCGGGGATCCTGGGGCGGAGCTGCCCGTGGCGCGGGAGCGGCATGTGGTGGTGGCGCCGGCTTCTGGCGTGCTCACTCGGCTGGACGCGTATGGGGTGGGTGTCGCGGCGTGGCGGCTCGGGGCCGGGCGGGCGCGCAAGGAGGACGTGGTGCAGGCGGGGGCCGGTGTGGAGTGGCATGCGCGGCCGGGGGACGAGGTGGTGGCGGGGGAGCCGTTGCTGACGCTGCACACGGATACGCCGGAGAAGTTCGCTTACGCGGAGCAGGCGTTGGAGGGGGCGTTCACCGTGTCGCCGGCGGGGACGGCTTTTGCGGCGCCGCCGATCGTCCTGGACCGCATCGCGTAGTTCGTGGTGGGTCGGGGGGCGGGGGCTCCGGGGGAGGGGTGGGGAATCGGATATTTACGGCGCTTCTGGCACCTCGTTTGCGGCAGCCTCTTCCGCGCCACAAATATCCGGCAGCATTCCCCACCCCTCCCCCTGCGCCCCCGCCCCCCTCGGGTCACTGATGGGTGGATGGGGGCGCGGTGGGTTGTGACGCGCGGACGCCGATGGTGGGAAGCGTCCACTGGGGGACCGGCACCTGCCCACCCACCCGCACGGGTGGTGCGGGTGGGAAACACCGCGCCGTAGGCGCGGGTTTGGGTGGCCCCGGTCCGGGGTTAGAGGGCGTGGATGGGGCGGTAGTGGGGGTGCCAGGTGGCGGTGGTGAGGGCCTGGGGGATGTCGGGGGCGGGGAGGGGGGAGAGGGCGACGCCGTCGTGGAGGGCGGCGAGGGCGACGGCGAGGGCGACCGCGTGGGAGGTGGCGGCGAGGTCGGAGACCGGGGGCAGGAGGGCGTCGGCGGGCGCCCGGGAGGCGACGGCTTCGGCGGCGGCGGTGATCATGCGGTCGGTGATGCGGGAGGCGCGGACGACGATGGCGCCGAGGCCGAGGCCGGGGAAGATGAGGGCGTTGTTGGCCTGGCCGATGGGGTGGGTGACCCCGGAGCGGGTGACCGGGGGGAAGGGGCTGCCGGTGGCGACGAGGGCGCGGCCGTCGGTCCAGTCGAGGAGGTCGGCGGGGACGGCCTCGGCGAGGGGTGTGGGGTTGGACATGGGAAGGATGATCGGCCGCGGCACGGCGGCGGCCATGGCGCGTACGAGGGACTCGGTGAAGGCCCCGGCCTGGCCCGAGGTGCCGATGAGGACGGTCGGCCGGGCGTGGGCGACGGTCTGGGCGAGGGTGGTGGCGGGCCACTCCGCGACCTCGGCGGCGGGGCGGGCGTAGGGCGACTGGAAGTCGCGGAGGTCGTCCATGGCGTCGGTGAGCAGCCCGTGGCGGTCGACGCACCAGAAGCGGCGGGTGGCCTCGTCGCGGGAGAGCCCGGCGGCGACCATCGCGTCACGGAGCTGGTCGGCGATGCCGATCCCGGCGGTGCCCGCGCCGAAGACGACCACGCGGTGGTCCCGTAGCGGGGTGCCGCTGACCCGGACCCCGGCCAGGACGGCGGCGAGATTGACCGCGCCGGTGCCCTGGATGTCGTCGTTGAAAGTGAGCACCTGGTCGCGGTAACGCCCCAGGATCCGGCGGGCGTTGGCGGGCCCGAAGTCCTCCCAGTGCAGCAGCGCGCCGGGGAAGAGGGTGGTGGCCGCGTCCACGTAGGCGTCGATGAAGGCGTCGTACGTCGGCTGGTCGACACGCGGGTGACGGGTGCCCAGATAGAGCGGGTCGTCGAGGAGTTCGCGGCGGTTGGTGCCCACGTCCAGCATGACGGGGAGGGTACGGGCCGGGTCCACGCCGGCGGCCGCGGTGTAGACCGCCAGCTTGCCGACGGCGATCTCCACGCCGCCCACACCCCAGTCCCCGATCCCGAGGATCGCCTCGGCGTCGGTCGCCACGATCAGGTCCACCTCGTCGCCGGTCAGCCCGGTGGCGCGCAGCGAGCGCGCGATGTCGCCGGGCGCGTCGACGTTGAGGTACACCCCGCGCGGGCGGCGGTACTCATGGCTGAAGCGCTGGATCGCCGTGCCGACCGTGGGCGTGTAGATGATCGGCAGCATCTCGGCGAGGTGGTCGCCGACGAGCCGGTAGAACAGCACCTCGTTGCGGTCGTGCAGGGCCCGCAGATAGACGTTCCTGGCCAGGTCGTTGGGCTGCAGCCCGTACTGCGCGTAGGCGCGGGCCGTCTGCTGCTCCAGGGTGAGCACCTGCGGCGGCACCAGGCCGATCAGGTCGAGCGCGTCGCGCTCGCGCGCGGTGAAGGCGGTGCCGCGGTTCAGCCGCGGGTCGGCCAGCACCGCCCGCCCCCGCGCTCTGGTCTCCCAGCATTCTTCGGCGGCGTTCCACCGGGTGGTCTCGGTGCTCACGTGAGTGCTCTTCTCGTGGGGGGCGGTGCTGAATACGGGGTAGCAGACGCGGGGCGGTCAGCGGTGGATCGCCGCACGGCGGGTGGCGTAGAGGGTGATGCCCGTGACCCCGGCGACCGCCGCGAGCCCGAGGCCGACCGTGCCGGGCCAGCCCGCGCCGTGGTAGGCGGTGGCGCCGAGGGTGCCGCCCAGGCTGTTGCCGACGTAGTACGCGGTCAGGTAGAGCGCGGACGCCTGGGCGCGGCCGGCGGTGGCGGTGCGGCTGACCTCGCCGGAGGCGACGGAGTGGCCGGTGAAGAAGCCCGCGGTGATCAGGACCAGCCCGAGGAGGATCGCGGTGAGGCCGCCCGCGAGGGTGAGCAGCAGACCGCCGCCGGTGAGCGTGACGGCGACGTAGAGAGCGCCGCGGCGGCCGGTGCGGGCCAGCAGCGTGCCGGAGAGCGCGGAGGCGAGCGTGCCGACCAGGTAGACCAGGAACACCGCGCCCACGGCCGTCTGGGAGAGGTGGTACGGGGCCGCGGTGAGCCGGTAGCCGAGGACCGTGTAGACCGCGCCGAAGACGGCCATGAACAGCAGGCCGATCGCGTACAGCCGCCGCAGCAGCGGGTTGCCGAGGTGGGCGGTGACCGTGCGCCACAGGGCCGCCGGATGGACGGGGCCCGGGGTGAAGTGCCGGGCGGGCGGCACCAGGAGGCGGAAGGCGACCGCGCAGGCCAGCGCCGACAGGCCGACGACGAGCAGGGCCGCACGCCAGCCGAACGCCTCGGACAGCACGCCGCCCGCGACCCGCGAACTCATGCCGCCGATGGAGTTGCCCGCCACGTACAGGCCGATCGCGGACGGCACCGCCGAGGGGTGGACCTCCTCGGCGAGGTACGCCATCGCGGTGGCGGGCAGCCCGGCCAGCGCCACGCCCTGGACGGCGCGCAGCACGACCAGGGTGGTGAGGTTCGGCGCGAAGGGGACGGCGAGGGCGAGCAGGGAGGCGGAGAAGACCGAGGCCGTCATCACCCGCGTGCGGCCGTACTTCTCGCTGAGCGCGCTGACCGGCAGCAGTGCCACGGCCAGTGCGGCGGTGGTCGCCGAGACGGTGAGGCTGGCCTGCGCCGGGCTGAGCGACAGGCCCGTGGACAGGGCCGGGAGCAGCGCCTGGGTGGAGTAGAGGAGGGCGAAGGTGGCCAGGCCCGCGGCGAAGAGCGCGAGGTTGGCGCGGCGGTAGCCGGAGCTGCCGGGGCGCAGGCGCTCGTCGGCGGCGGGAGCGGAAGCGGGGGCGGGGGCGGCGGCCGGGCGCGGCGGGGCGGCCACCGCCCTGGTATCGGCGGGAGACATGGCTCGACCGTAGGACGACGGTTCTGATGCGTCCAATGCATAGGATGGACGTGATTGATGCACAGGCGCATAAGAGGAGGTGGGGCGGTATGTCGGTGGGCGGTGAAGAGGCCGAATCCGTTGTGGCGGCCGAGCTGGACGCGGAGTCGTGGGCGGCCGTACTCGCCCCGCGGCTCGCGCAGTTCACCGCGGTGGCCCGCCACCAGCACGTGACCCGGGCCGCCCAGCAGCTCGGGATGCAGCAGTCCACGCTGAGCCGGGCGATGGCCCGGCTGGAGGCCGATCTCGGGGTGACGCTCTTCGCCCGGCACGGCCGCGCGGTCCGGCTCACCCGCGCCGGGGTCACCTTCCTCGCCTCCGCGGAGCGCGCGCTCGCCGAGGTCGAGCGGTCCGCGGAGTCCGTACGGCTGGAGGCCGATCCCGGCGGCGGCCGGGTCGCGTTCGGCTTCCTGCACACCCTCGGGCCCGAGACCGTACCTGCCCTGCTGCGCGCCTTCCGCGCCGACCACCCGCGGATCCGCTTCCAGCTCGTGCAGACGTACGGCGAGGCCATGCTGGAGCGGCTGCGCGCTGGTGAGCTCGATCTCTGCCTGACCTCACCGCCGCCGGACGAGACCGGCCTGGTGGTACGGAAGCTCGACGAGCAGCGGCTGCGGCTCGTCGTCCCGTCCGGTCACCGCCTCGCCGCCCGCAAACGGGTGCGGCTCGTGGAGGCCGCCGCCGAACTCTTCGTCACCCTCGAACCCGGGTACGGCCTGCGCCGGATCACCGACGCGCTGTGCGCCGAGGCCGGGTTCACCCCGCGGGTCGCCTTCGAGGGCGAGGAGGCCGAGACCCTCCGCGGCCTCGTCGCCGCCGGTCTCGGCGTCGCCCTCCTCCCACCCCCCGCCGTCCCCCGGCCCGGCGTCGTCGAGCTCGACCTCACCGGCCCCCGCGCCGTCCGCGAGATCGGTCTCGCCTGGCTCGAGGGCGCCCCCTCCCCACCCCCGGTCACCGCCTTCCGCACCTTCCTCCTAGCCCGCCGCGGCGCCCTCCTCCCCGCCTAAACGCTGCGCTTGCGGAGGGCCTGTTTTTTGAGGGGCGCGGTCGCGCTCCCGGCTGCACCGGAGTGCCCCGAAGGGGCGCGGGGAAGCGCGCTGCGCTTGCGGTGGGCCTGTTTTTCAGGGGCGCGGGGAACTGCGCGCTCAGCCCCCACCGGCCGGTGGTCGGGAAGCAACGCGTCTGCCCCATTGGGGCCGGTGGTGACCTGCAGGAGCGCGACGGCTGGTCGCGCAGTTCCCCGCGCCCCTACGGGGCGAGGTCTTCCGCAGGGGGTCCGGGCTTAGGCCCGGAGGGATTTGCCGAAGCCCGCGGCCAGCGGCATCTTCAGACCCAAGGGCGGCGGAGCCGCCAGCGCGTCGGCGACGGGCCGGGCGTAGGGCCGGTCGAGGAGGGAGCCGAGAACGAAATCGGCGGTGAGGGCGAAGACTTCGGGCCGGTGCTGATGGAGGCCGTGCCCGTCGGAGTGGACTTCGAACCGGCACACCTCCCGATTGACCTTCTTGGCCCGCTCGGCCAGCTCGTAGGAGACCTCGGGATCGGTGGTGTCGTCATCGGTGCCGTGTACCACCAGCACCCGGCGTCCTATGAGCTGCTTCACGGGCTCCTGTTCGGTGCCGCCGGGCAGCCAGGGGGCCAGCGCGACGACAGCGGTGACCGCGGGGTGGCCGGCGGCGTGCAGCGCGGCCCGCGCGCCCATGTCGAGGCCGACCAGGCACACCGGCACGTCGCCGTAGCGCCGTACCGCCTCGCCGACCGCCCACTCGGCGTCCTCCGCGGGGTGGGCGTGGCCGCCGTTCCAGCCGCGGAAGCGGTAGTGGACGACATGGGCGGCGACACCGTCGGCCGCGCCCTCGCGCACGAGGTGGCGGGCGAGCGGCCACATCATGGCGGCGGCGACGGGCGAGCGGCGCCGGGTGCTGAGCGCGTCACCTCCGGGCAGCGCGAGGACTACGGCGCGCACCGTCGCGGCCGTATCGTCGTACCGTTCGCGTTGGCGCGGCCCGGGTACCCGCCCGGACGTCACCGGGCGGCCCAGCCGCGCCCCACGCGCCGGTAAAGCTTGTGAAGCCATGGCGCAACGATGGCAGACAAGGGGGTGTGCAAAGTATGGCCGGGCGGAAAATAGTTACCGCTTGCGCGCGGTCTACGCGCGTAGGGACTATTCTTCGGGCATGCAGAACCCGAAACCGAGCATCCCGACCCCGGAACAGATCCGCCGCGCGCCCAAGGCCCTGCTCCACGACCACCTCGACGGCGGGCTGCGCCCCGGCACGATCGTGGAACTGGCCCGCGCGATCGGCTACGACGCGCTGCCCGAAACCGATCCGGACAAGCTCGGCGTCTGGTTCCGCGAAGCGGCCGACTCCGGTTCCCTGGAGCGGTACCTGGAGACCTTCGCGCACACCTGCGCGGTGATGCAGACCCGCGACGCCCTGGTGCGGGTCGCCGCGGAGTGCGCCGAGGACCTGGCCGCGGACGGCGTCGTCTACGCCGAGATCCGCTACGCGCCCGAACAGCACCTGGAGTCCGGCCTCACCCTGGAGCAGGTCGTCGAGGCGGTCAACGACGGCTTCAGGGAAGGCGAGCGGCGCGCCCGCGAGGACGGCAACCGGATCAGGGTCGGCGCGCTGCTGACCGCGATGCGGCACGCCGCCCGCTCGCAGGAGATCGCCGAACTCGCCAACCGCTACCGCGACCTGGGCGTCGTCGGCTTCGACATCGCGGGCGCCGAGGCCGGTTACCCTCCCACCCGCCACCTCGACGCGTTCGAGTACCTCAAGCGGGAGAACAACCACTTCACCATCCACGCCGGTGAGGCGTTCGGCCTGCCGTCGATCTGGCAGGCGCTGCAGTGGTGCGGTGCCGACCGGCTCGGCCACGGCGTGCGGATCATCGACGACGTGCACCCCGGCAAGGAGGGCGGCCCCGTCAAGCTCGGCCGCCTGGCCTCGTACGTCCGCGACAAGCGGGTGCCGCTGGAGATGTGCCCGACGTCGAACCTGCAGACGGGCGCGGCCGAGTCGTACGCCACGCATCCGATCGGCCTGCTGCGGCGACTGCACTTCCGGGTCACCGTGAACACCGACAACCGCCTGATGTCCGGCACCAGCATGAGCCGGGAGTTCGAGCACCTGGTCGAGGCGTTCGACTACACGCTCGACGACATGCAGTGGTTTACCGTCAATGCGATGAAATCAGCGTTCATCCCTTTCGACGAACGTCTCGCCATGATCAACGAGGTGATCAAGCCGGGATACGCCGAGCTGAAGGCCGAGTGGCTCTTCCAGCAGTCGGCGTCCGCACCGACGCTGGCCAGCGATTCCGCGGCCGACGAGGGCTGAGAAACGGCCTGCGGGGCGCGGCGGTGACCCGGTGTCAGCCAGGTTACGGCCGCGCCACGCCGTTTGCACGGCCGGTCGGCGAATGACTACGTTCCGGAGTCATGACCCGAACCAAGAAGACCCTCGCGACCACCGCGCTCGGCCTCGTCTTTGCCGCGGCCGCGGCAGGCACCGCCTCCGCCACCACGCTCCCGGCCCTGCCGGGGACCGGCCAGGCCGGGTCCCCCAACGTCCTCGACGGTCTGCCCGTCGGCTCGGCCACCAAGCTGGTGCCCGGGGCCGCTGACAGCACGTCCAGCACTCAGCAGGCGCTCGGCGACAGCACCTCCGCGATCCCCGGCAACCCCGCCAAGCTGCTGCCCACCGGCAACCAGATCGGCCCCGGCGGCCTGCTCGGCGGCCTGCCGATCGGCGGCTGAACCGGACACCGCACCGCACACGACGGGCCGCGCCCCCTCCGAGTTGCTCTCGGCCGGGGGCGCGGCCCGTTTCCCGTCGGTCACCAGGCCGCCGCGCCCCGCTTCTCACCGGGGAATATCGCCCACAGCGCCAGATAGACCAGGAACTGCGGGCCGGGCAGCAGGCAGGAGACGACGAAGATGATCCGCATCGTGGTGGCGGAGGTGCCGAACCGCTGGGCGAGCGCGGCGCACACACCGCCGATCATGCGGCCTTCGCGGGGGCGTACCAGGGCGCTCATCTCGGAACTCCTTCGTGAGGTCGGTCATCTCGACACCACTCACGCTAGGGGGACGAACCCCCTCGGATCATCGCTCTACGGGGCGATCCCGACCCTGGTCGCTCTCGGGGTCGGACCCTGAGACCCCCGCTCGGCCCCCTCGGGGACCGGCCCGGCGGCCTCGCGGCGGCGCAGCGCCCCGCGGACCGAGGGCACCACCAGCAGATGCAGCAGCGCCACACCCGTGGTGTTGAGCAGCAGCGCGTCCACGTCGAAGAGCTGGCCCGGTACCAGGGTCTGGGTGAACTCCACCGACAGGGAGACCATCAGCCCCGCGAAGACCGTCCTCGCGAAGGAGGTCAACCCCGAGGTGTGGATCCGGCCCCCCGTCATGGGCAGCAGCACCCCGAGCGGTGCCAGCAGCGCCAGACCGGCGAGGATCCGGCGGGCCGCCTCCAGGCCGCCCATCGCCAGGTCCTCCCGGATCGTGCCGAACGGCCGCAGGTTCGGTGACGGTACCCACGCCACGTAGTGCGGCCGCAGCAGCATCCACCCGATGAACGCGAGGTACGCCGCGGTGAGCAGCAGCCCCGCCGCGCGCACCCTCAAGACGAAGCCTTCGTGCCGCACGACGTCGAAGACGCCGCTCAGCCGACGACGGTTCCGGCGCCGTCCGCCGCATCCGGGCGGGTGCGCAGGTCGGAGGTACAGGTGTAGCTCCTGATCTTGCCGTTGGAGCCGATGCCGCCGAGCAGCACGGTGTGCGTGGGGGAGACCACCGGATCGGCCGCGAGGGTGCAGACGATCTGGGCCAGCGCGAAGGACGGCAGTTCGTCCACCGGCTGGCTCAGTCGCAGCGCCGGCGCGGGATCGCCCTTGAACGGCCCGAAGACCACCAGGCTGCCCGGCACCGCCGTGGAGAAGCCCGCCTTCGCCTCGGCCGTCAGCGGACTGCGCTGCACCTGGGCGAGCAACTCCCTGACCTGGTCGATCCGGTCGATCTTGCCCTGTCGTACGGGCACCGCACGGGACAGCGGCGCGGTCTGCATGCCGCACACCAGATACACCTGGCGCACCACCGTGTCCGTGGCCGGTGAGGCCGTCGCGCCCGGCACCGCGCAGGACACCCGCGACGGCGCGGGCCCGGCGTCCACCGGCACCGTCGTCGTACGGATTCCGCAGCCGCCCAGCAGCGGCAGCGCGCCCAGCAGGACGACGGCCGCCGTGGCCGTACCGCTCCGCCCGCGTCTCATCGCACCTCACCCGAACCGGGGAAGGCGCCGCCGTCGGTGCCGTTGCCGCTGTCGTCCGCGTCCTCGGAGCGCGGCCTGACCGGCAGCCGCAGGGTGAAGACGGCGCCGCCGCCGGGGGCGTTGGCCGCGGTGATGTCGCCGCCGTGGATGTGCGCGTTCTCCATCGCGATGGACAGGCCGAGACCGCTGCCCTCGGAGCGGGCCCGGGAGGCGTCCGCCTTGTAGAACCGGTCGAAGACGTGCGGGAGCACGTCCTCGGGGATGCCGGGGCCGTGGTCGGAGACCTCGATGACGATCTCGCCGTCCGCGCCGCCCTCGGCGCGCAGCGCGACCTTGACCGGCGAGCCGCCGTGCTTGAGCGCGTTCCCGATCAGATTCGCCATGATCACATCCAGCCGTCGCGGGTCGAGAGTGGCCAGGATGCCGCGGGGCGCGTCGAGTTCCACCGAGTCCAGCCAGGCCCGCGCGTCCATGCAGGCCATCACCATGTCCGCGACATCCACCTCGTCGACCCGCAGTTTCGCGGTTCCCGCGTCGAACCGGGTGACCTCCATCAGCGTCTCCACCAGTTCGTTCAGCCGCCGTGTCTCGCTGACCACCAGCCGTACCGCCGGGGCGATCATCGGGTCCAACGCCTCGGCCTCGTCCTCGAGTACGTCCGTGACCGCGGTGATCGCGGTCAGCGGGGTGCGCAGTTCGTGCGACATGTCGGCGACGAACCGCCGGCTGGCCGCCTCCCGCGCGCTCAGCTCCTCGACGCGGGTCTCCAGCGCCTCCGCCGCGTTGTTGAACGTCCGCGACATCTCGGCGAGTTCGTCCGTCCCCGACACCTTCAGCCGGGTGTCCAGATGCCCCTCGCCGAGCCGCTGCGCAGCCTCGCCGAGCCGCCGTACCGGACGCAGCACCGTCGATCCCGCCGCCTGCGCCAGCAGCGCGGAGCCGACCAGCGCGAGCAGCGTCGCGATCCCCAGCGACCAGGCAAGGGAGTTGAGGTCCTTGCGCTCGGCGTCCAGCGACTTGAGCATGTAGCCGGTCGGGCCGTCGCCGTTGATCCGCGCGCCCGCCACCAGATACGGGTGCCCCTGCAGCGAGATCCGCTCCCAGTGCAGGTGGTACTTGTTGTCGTCCTTCGCGTGCCGGGTGTTGACCGCGCGCTGCAGCGACTGCGGCACGTCGTCCAGGGTGAACGCGTCACGGTTCGACGGCGCCGCGCACGGCGCGTTGTCGGGCGTGGTGTCGATCAGCACCACCTGGTACGTGTCGGGCCCGCCGATCCGCGTCGCCGCGTTGTTCAGCGACTCGCAGGTGGGTATCAGCGGCAGTGACGCCGCGTCACGCTGCAGTGCGTCACGGAAGTCGTTGAGCGCGCTGTTCTGCGCCCGGGTCAGCACCGCGTCGCGGTTGAGCCAGTACGCGATCCCCGACACCGAGACGGCGGCGGTGAGCGCGACGGCGGCGAAGACCGCGACCAGGCGCAACCGCAGGCTGGTCCAGCGCAGCAGCCCCGATCCCAGGCCGCCGAAAGCACGTGTCACTGCGGCGTGTCCAGGCGGTATCCGACGCCCCTGACCGTACGGATCAAGGTCGGCGACGACGGCACTTCCTCGATCTTGGCGCGCAGCCGCTGCACGCACGCGTCGACGAGCCGCGAGTCACCGAGGTAGTCGTGCTCCCACACCAGCCGCAGCAGCTGCTGCCGGGACAGCGCCTGCCCCGGCCTGCGGCTCAGCTCCAGCAGCAGCCGCAGCTCGGTCGGGGTGAGCTGCAGGTCCTCGCCGTCCTTGGTCACCGTCATCGCACTGCGGTCGATGACGATCGGGCCGAACGCGGCGGAGTCCGTGCTGTCCCGCTCGCCGCGCCGCAGCACCGCGCGGATCCTGGCGTCGAGCACCCGCGGCTGCACCGGCTTGATCACATAGTCGTCGGCCCCCGACTCCAGGCCCACCACGACGTCGATGTCGTCACTGCGCGCGGTCAGCAGGATGATCGGGAGCTGGTCGGTGCGCCGGATCCTGCGGCACACCTCGAAGCCGTCGATCCCCGGCAGCATCACGTCCAGCACGATCAGGTCAGGGCGCTGCTCCTTGAGCAGCCTGAGGCCGTCCTCGCCCGTCGCCGCGGCCACCACACGGTGGCCCTGGCGGGACAGGCCGAGTTCGAGACCCGTACGGATGGCGTCGTCATCCTCGATTAGCAACAGGAAAGGCACGCCGGACATTGTTGCGTACCGCAAGCTCCGGAATGAAGCGCGGGGAGGTCACGGGAAGTCACCACGCCTTCGTGACCTTGGTTTCCGACCGGCCCGGCGAGCTCTGTTGCGCGGCTGTGACACTCGGCGGACAGCGCCATGAAACTGGCCCGGCAGTCTGATGGACATCGGAAGAGCGCACTCCTCACCGGATGCGACGCCGAAGACCACGCTGAAGGTTCCATCGACGGGGGCGGACATGAACACACTGCACATGACCACCAGCACCGCAGTTCATGCACCGCATGCACACGCTGTCACTCGCACCACCGAGAAGGCGGGTGCCGCGGGTGCACGGGGGTACGCACGCGGCGCGGCGCGCACCACTCACCCGGTGGCCGCGCACCCGACGGTGGTACGCCAGCGCTCGCCGTTCATCGCGGCGGTCGACGGCGCCGAGCCGGCCGGCCGGGACGAGCAGTCGCTCGACGAGCGGGCGGCGGCCCGGGCGAAGGCGGCGGAGGCCGAGGCGGCCTTCACCGCGTACGTCCAGGAGCGCCGCGCCTCGCTCTACGCGACGGCCTACCACCTGACCGGCGACCGGTTCGCGGCCGAGGACCTGCTGCAGAGCGCGCTGTTCTCCACCTACCGGGCCTGGGACCGGATCAGCGACAAGGCGGCCGTCGGCGGCTACCTGCGGCGCACCATGACCAACCTGCACATCAGCGCCTGGCGGCGGCGCAAGCTCAACGAGTACCCGACCGAGGAGCTGCCCGAGACGGTCGGCGACACGGACGAGATGGGCGGCACCGAGCTGCGCGCGGTGCTGTGGCAGGCGCTGGCCCGGCTGCCCGAACAGCAGCGGACCATGCTGGTGCTGCGCTACTACGAGGGCCGCACCGACCCGGAGATCGCCGACATCCTCGGCATCAGCGTCGGCACCGTCAAGAGCAGCATCTGGCGCTCGCTGCGCCGTATGCGCGACGACCAGGCGCTGAACTTCGGCAAGGACGAAGAGGACGCCTTCGGCGAGCTGGTCGCCTGACCGCACGCCGCACGGACACCGGCGGGGGAGCCGGTCGGGGGGACGCACGGGGGAGTGGGGGAAACGGGGGGACGGGGGAGCGGGACCGGACGGCCAGGGGAATGCCGTCCGGTCCCGTCGTCTTTTCCGTCGTTCTGTGACAGACGCGGTCAGGCGTCGGCGGTCACCGGGGCCGGGTGGGTCACCGTGTCGATCCGGGCCATCGCCTCGGTGTGGCCGCAGGGGTGGCAGCCGAGGGTCGTCTGGCGGGCCACGATGCCGCGTTCTGCACGCATCAGGTGCCAGCCGCGCCTGACCAGGAAGCGCACCGATTTCCGGCCCTCGCGCAGGTCCCGTACGAAACGGCGGCGCGCGGTCGTCGACGGGCGGCCGCGCAGGCAGAGGGCGTCCGCGAGCAGCCCGAGGTCTCGGCAGCGTCCGGCGATCTCGGCGGCGAAGATGCCCTCGGCGAGGAAGACCGGGGCGCCGCCCAGGTCGAGCCGGGTGTGGCCGGTCACCGCGCTGGCGGCGAGCGAGTACACCGGCGTGTCGACGGCGCCCTCCGCACACAGCCGCGCGATGGCCGCGACCGCGGCGTCCGCGTTCCAGGAGTCCGGCGCGTCCCAGTCGGTGGCGGTGGTGCCGGGCAGCAGGGGCAGCGACGGGTCGTCGCCCTCCTTGTAGAAGTCGTCGAGCGGCAGCACCGGCAGTCCGGTGCGCGCGGCGAGCGAGGACTTCCCCGACCCCGAGGGGCCGGTCAGCAGAATCACGCGGGCGGTCTGAGAACTCACGGGACACCATTGTCCCGGATCCCCGGGCCGGGGACGACCCGCTGTACGGTAACTACCGTGTGCGCCCGCACCATTACACTCCGAGAGCGGGCTTCGGTAACGGATCCGGAGCCGCACTCGCCCCCGACCCGCTCCGAGAGGGACCAGGTGTCCATGCCCTCGCTCCGTACCGCGCTCGTCCTCACCCTCACCGCGGCCGCCGCCGCGCTCGCCCCGGCGGGTGTCGCCGCCGCGGACGGCCTTTCCGGCACGACCGGCGCCCTGCCCGCGCAGGGCGTCGCCGACGCGCTGCCCACGCAGGCCGTCACCGACGCCACGGGCGCCGGTCTCGGCCCGGTGAAGAACCTCACCCTGGACCCGCTGTCCAACACCGGCGTCGACCCGCTGGACAACGCGGTGGCGCCGCAGGTCGCCGACTTCAAGCCGGTGTCGACCGCGGCCGCCACGGGTCCGCTGACCCGTGGCGGCTCGCTGTCGGAACTGCCGGTGGTGGGCCCGGCAGCCGGCCTGCTGCCGGGCTGAGACGCCGGGGTGTCAGACCCCGATCGGGTGCCACACCGTCTTGGTCTCCAGCCAGTGGGTGAGGCGCCCGGTGCCGGGGTCGGCGGTCCAGTCCTCGGCCGCCGGCCGGCGTACCCGCTTGAGGTTGTCGGCCGCGGCCGTCTCCAGCTCGCGGGCGAGCTCCGCCGACGCGCCGGTCAGGTCGATGCCGTTGACGTCCTGGTGCGCGGCGAGCGGCGCGGCGATCTCCGCGGTGCGGCCGGACAGGATGTTGACGACGCCACCGGGCACGTCCGAGGTGGCGAGCACCTCACCCAGCGACAGCGCGGGCAGCGGCGCCCGCTCCGAGGCGACCACCACTGCCGCGTTGCCGGTGGCGATCACCGGGGCGACCACCGAGACCAGGCCGAGGAACGACGACTCCTGCGGCGCCAGTACGGCCACCACGCCCGTCTGCTCCGGCGTCGACAGGTTGAAGTAAGGACCCGCCACCTGGTTGGCGCCCCCTACCAACTGCGCGATCTTGTCGGTCCAGCCCGCGTACCAGACCCAGCGGTCCACCGCCGCGTCCACCACGGCCGCGGACTTGGACTTCGACAGCCCCTCCGCCTCGGCCACCACGCGGACGAACTGCTCGCGGCGGCCCTCCAGCATCTCGGCCACCCGGTAGAGCACCTGCCCGCGGTTGTACGCGGTCGCGCCCGACCAGCCCGCGACCGCCTTGCGGGCCGCGACCACCGCGTCCCGCGCGTCCTTGCGGGACGCCAGCGGCGCGTTCGCCAGCCAGGCGGCACCCTTGGAGTCCGTCACCTCGTACACCCGGCCGCTCTCACTGCGGGGGAACTTCCCGCCGACGTACAGCTTGTAGGTCTTGAACACGCTCAGCCGCGTGTCACGCGCCTCAGACATCGAGATACCCCTCCAGGCCGTGACGCCCGCCTTCCCGGCCGTAGCCGGACTCCTTGTAACCGCCGAACGGCGAGGTCGGGTCGAACTTGTTGAACGTGTTGGCCCACACCACACCGGCCCGGAGCTTGCTCGCGATCGACAGGATGCGCGAGCCCTTCTCCGTCCACACGCCCGCGGACAGCCCGTACGGCGTGTTGTTGGCCTTCTCGACCGCCTCGGCCGGGGTACGGAAGGTGAGCACCGACAGCACCGGGCCGAAGATCTCCTCGCGGGCGATCCGGTGCGCCTGGGTGACGCCGGTGAACAGCGTCGGCGCGAACCAGTAACCCGACTCCGGCAGCTCGCAGGCCGGGGCCCAGCGCTCCGCGCCCTCGTCCTCGCCCGCCGTGGCCAGCGCGGTGATCCGGGCCAGCTGCTCGGCGGAGTTGATCGCGCCGATGTCGGTGTTCTTGTCCAGCGGGTCGCCGACCCGCAGGGTGCTCATCCGGCGCTTGAGCGCGTCCAGCACCTCGTCCTGCACCGACTCCTGCACCAGCAGCCGGGAGCCCGCGCAGCAGACATGGCCCTGGTTGAAGAAGATGCCGTTGACGATGCCCTCGACGGCCTGGTCGATCGGCGCGTCGTCGAAGACGATGTTCGCCGCCTTGCCGCCCAGCTCCAGCGTCACCTTCTTGTGCGTGCCGGCCACCGTACGGGCGATGGCCTTCCCGACCTCGGTCGAGCCGGTGAAGGCGACCTTGTCCACACCCTCGTGCGCCACCAGGGCCGCGCCCGCGTCCCCGTAGCCGGTCAGGATGTTGACCACGCCGCGCGGCAGCCCGGCCTGGCGGCAGACGTCGGCGAAGAACAGCGCCGACAGCGGGGTGGTCTCGGCGGGCTTGAGCACCACGGTGTTGCCCGCGGCCAGCGCCGGGGCGATCTTCCAGGCCAGCATCAGCAGCGGGAAGTTCCACGGGATGACCTGGCCGGCCACGCCCAGCGGGCGCGGGTCCGGCCCGTAACCGGCGTAGGCGAGCTTGTCGGCCCAGCCGGCGTAGTAGAAGAAGTGCGCGGCGACCAGCGGCAGGTCGACGTCGCGGGTCTCGCGGATCGGCTTGCCGTTGTCCAGCGACTCCAGCACGGCCAGCTCGCGCGAGCGCTCCTGGAGGATGCGGGCGATCCGGAAGAGGTACTTGCCGCGCTCGGCGCCCGGCAGCGCGGACCACTTCTCGAACGCCTTGCGAGCGGCCTTCACCGCGCGGTCCACGTCCTGCTCACCGGCGCGCGCCACCTCGGCGAGCACCTCCTCGCTGGACGGCGAGACGGTCTTGAAGACGGTGCCGTCCGCTGCCTCGGTGAACTCGCCGTCGATGAACAGGCCGTACGAGGGGGCCAGGTCGACGATCGCGCGGGACTCGGGCGCGGGGGCGTATGCGAATTTCTGGTCAGCCATGACTATCAGTCCACCGTGACGTAATCGGGACCGGAGTACCGGCCGGTGCTGAGCTTCTGACGTTGCATCAGCAGATCGTTGAGCAGGCTGGAGGCGCCGAAGCGGAACCAGTCGGGGGTCAGCCAGTCGTCGCCGACCGTCTCGTTGACCATCACCAGGTACTTGATGGCGTCCTTCGACGTACGGATGCCGCCGGCCGGCTTGACGCCGACCTGCACACCGACGGTCTCGCGGAAGTCGCGCACCGCCTCCAGCATCAGCAGCGTGTTCGGCGGGGTGGCGTTGACCGCGACCTTGCCGGTCGAGGTCTTGATGAAGTCCGCTCCCGCGAGCATCGCCAGCCAGGAGCAGCGGCGGATGTTGTCGTACGTCGACAGCTCGCCGTTCTCGAAGATCACCTTGAGGTGGGCGGCCGTCCCTCCCCCAGAGCCTTCGGCCTGGGAGGTACCCCCAGTCCTGACGCAGGCCTCCTTGACGGCCTTGATCTCCTCGAAGACCTCCAGATACCGGCCGGACAGGAACGCGCCGCGGTCGATCACCATGTCGATCTCGTCGGCGCCCGCGGCCACCGCGTCCCTGGTGTCCGCCAGCTTCACCGGCAGCGCCACCCGGCCCGCCGGGAAGGCGGTGGCCACGGAGGCGACATGGATCCCGGAGGCGCCCAGCGCCTCCTTGGCCACGGCCACCATGTCCGGATACACGCAGATCGCCGCGACCTGCGGCGTCGTACGGTCCGTCGGGTCCGGGCGTACGCCCTTGGCACACAGCGCCCGGACCTTGCCTGGCGTGTCGGAGCCTTCGAGCGTGGTCAGGTCGATCATGGATATGGCGAGGTCGATGGCGTACGCCTTCGCCGTCGTCTTGATCGAACGGGTGCCGAGGGTCGCGGCGCGGGCTTCTAGCCCGACCGCGTCGACACCCGGCAGTCCGTGCAGGAAGCGGCGGAGGGCGGCGTCGGACGCCGTCACATCCGCCAGGGCCGCCAGGCGGCCCACGGCGTCGGGGGCGAAAGCGGGTACAGAGGGCATGGTCACCACATCAGCATATCTACGCGCGTAGCAGCATGTCACTACCACCCCCCTATGATCCCCCCTCGCCGGGGAGGCGATACCCGACAACGGTGCTCGCCCCATCCGGACCGGTCCCCGGGCGCCGGGGGCGAAGCCGTCCCGCCGCCGCGGTGGCGTGCCCGATCTCACGTGCGGCGGCGACGCCTGTGCGGGGGCGCCCTGTGCGGCCCGCAGGATTTTCCGCCGCCGCGGCGGCGGGCAACCGCGACGGACGGGTACGGCGGTGGCGGCCGGGCCGCGGGCCGGCGGCTGGGCGCGGAGGTCCCTGGGCTGGCTGGGCTGTCCGCCGCGGCGGCGGAATGAGTCGCCGTGTGGCGGCGCCTCGGGCTGGCGGCCCGGGTGCCTCCGGTGTGGCCCGAAGCATTTTCCGCCGCTGCGGCGGGCAACCGCGACGGGCTGGTTCGGCGGTGGCGGCCGGGCCGCAGGGTTTGCGGTCCGGCGGGCACCGCCGGGTAGGCGCGATGGGGTTCGCCGCCGCTGCGGCGGATTGAGTTGTCGTGTGCCGCGCGGCGCTTGGGGCGGCGGGCCCGGGTGCCTCCGGGGTGTGGCCCGAAACGGCTTGCCCGCCGCGGCGGCGGGGAGCCGCATCGCACCTTTCGGCGGTGCCGGCCGGGGCGCGGGGTCGGGGGACTGATGCGGGAACGCAATCTCGTGGGGGCGGGGTGCGCTGCGGGCGTCAGGCAGAATCGGGGGTTATGACGAGCTCCAAGGATCGCCCGACGTCTTCGGCCACCGCCGGGGACGAGGGGCCGAAGTACGCCGACCGCGTCTACCGGTCGATGGCCGGCGTGATCAGCGGTATCGCGCTGATCGTGCTGGTGGCGTGGCTGGGCGGGGACGCGGTGGTGCGGGGCAGCGGCCACGCGCCGTGGCTGGCGCTGGCCGGGCTGCTGTTCGCGCTGCCGCTGGTGGCGGCCTTCACCGTGCGCCCGGCGATCTTCGCGAGCGACACGCGGATTCGGGTGCGGAACCCGTTCCGTACGATCACCGTGCCGTGGGCCGGGGTCGACGCGATCCGCGCCTCGTACTCCATGGAGATGCTGGCGGGCGGCAAGAAGTACCAGCTCTGGGCCATCCCGGTGTCGTTGCGCGCCCGCAAGCGCGCGTCCCGGCAGACGTCCCGCGCCCAGGCCGCGGGCGACGACCCGTTCGCCATCCCCGGCGGCCGTCCGGGCAGCCGCCCCGGCATGCGGCCCGGCGCCCGCCGCGGTGTCCCCGGCGACGACGGCACCATCCGCGCCCCCTCCGACCAGGCCCTCCTGGAGCTGCGCGAATTCGTCGAGCTGCACGCCGCGCCGGACGACGCCGCTTCCCGTCCTCAGCCGGAGATTCGCTGGGCCTACGAAGTGATCGCTCCCGCGCTGGCCGGTGCGATCGTGCTCGCCGTCCTCCTGGGCATCGGCGGCTGAACCGGGAGCGGCGGGGGTCGGGGGGCGGGGGCTCCGGGGCAGGGGTGGGGAATCGGATATTTACGGCGCTTCTGGCGGCTCGTTTGCGGTGCCGTCTTCCCCGCCACAAATATCCGGCAGCATTCCCCACCCCTCCCCCTGCGCCCCCGCCCCCCTCCGGTCGGTGAGGGGGGCTCACGTTTGCCACGGGCGGCAACGGGGTGGTGAGGTCTTCCCCCGCTGCGGTGTGAAGGGCGTGCCTATTGCGTTCGCCGGTCGGCGATGGTGCCTTACTGCCCGCGGCAGGCGGTCGAGCTGCCTGTTCGGCTATGGAGCTGAGGGGAGCGGGGTCGTAGGCGGAGGGGTGGGGAATGCTGCCGGATATTTGTGGCTGGGGAGAGGGTGCCGAGTAGGGGGTGGCAGAAGCGCCGTAAATATCCGATTCCCCACCCCTCCGCCGGAGGGCCCGCGTACCGGCCCGCTGCGGACTACGGGACTTGGGTGCCGGTGACTTCGGTGGTGCCGTCGGGCCCGAGGTGGCGGAGGGCGAGGAGGCCGCCGATGCCGGGGAGGAAGGCGAGGGCCTTGGCGGTGGGGGTGGCCTCCGGGAGGCGCCAGGTGGCGATGACGGTGAAGAGGTAGGCGCAGCCGTGGGTGGGGCCCATCAGGGCGGAGATGGGCTTGAGGTGGGCGGTGAAGAGGTTGCCCAGCAGGATGATCAGGGAGATGAGTTCGGCGCGGGCCGCGATGCGCAGCGGGCGAAGGTGCACGGTCAGGCTCCTGTGGTCGAGCCGGGGCGGATGATCATGAGTACGGTGACGGTCGCCCACAGCAGGTTGAAGACGCCGGTGAGCATGGCCAGTTGGGCGGCCGCTTGGGGGCCGGGTACGGGGAGGGGTACGGCGACGGGTGCGGCCTCGGGCCGCGCGTCGGGGTTCGCCTCGGCTGCCGCCGCAGGCTCGAGCGCCCGCGTCACGGCGGTGAGTACCGCGTCCTGGGCCGGGAGGATGAGCAGGGCCAGGTTGGCGGCCGCGATGCCGGTCAGGACGATGGCGGTGATCAGCCAGGGGCTGCGGAGGACGCCGAGGCTGCTGGCCGTGGCGAAGCCGAAGACGGGGACCGCGAGGCCGATGGTGGCGTAGACGCGGCAGATGCGGTGCAGCGTGCGCAAGGTCGACAGCGCGTCGGGGTCGCCGGGCTCGGCGTGGACGCGGCGCAGGGTTCTGGGGAACATGCTCGCGGCGACGGTGACCGGTCCGACGGTCAGTACGGCTGCCAGGACGTGCAGGGAGAGCAGGAACTTCGTCATCGTCAGTGCTGTGCTTCCTCACGATGTGCGGGGTACGGGGTGCGGGGTTCTCACGGAGGGGCCGCCGCACGGTGGCCGGCGGTGCGCCGGACGTCCTCGACGCTAGGTGGGTTCCGGGGTGCCTCCCAGTGGCGTGAGTGCCACCTTTCAACGGAAAAGTGCCAACGGGCCTGGGAGGGCTCTGACCTGGGAGAATATGGCGGTGGCCAGATGGCGCGGTGCCGGTGGGGCGTTACGCTTTGGCCATGCACACCATTGCCGTGCTCGCGCTGGACCAGGTGATCCCGTTCGATCTGACGACCCCGATCGAGGTCTTCAGCCGCACCCGGCTGCCGGACGGGCGGGCCGGGTACCAGATCCGGGTGTGCGCCGAGCGCGAGGAGATCGACGCGGGCGCGTTCACCCTGAAGGCTCCGTGGGGGCTGGAGGGGCTGAAGGGCGCGGACACGATCATCGTGCCGGGGACGAACACGCCCGCGGCCCCGCTGCCGCCCGCCGTGGGGGACGCGCTGCGGGCGGCCGCGGGGGACGGTACGCGGATCGCGTCCATCTGTGTGGGGACGTTCCTGCTGGCGGCGGCCGGGCTGCTCGACGGGCTGCGGGCGACGACCCACTGGGTCGCGGCCGACACCCTGGCCGCGGCGTATCCGGAGATCGAGGTCGACGCGGATGTGCTCTATGTCGACAACGGCCAGATCCTGACGTCGGCGGGGGCCGCCGCGGGACTGGACCTGTGCCTGCACATGATCCGGCGTGACTACGGCTCCGCGGTGGCCGCCGACGCCGCCCGGTTGTCGGTGATGCCGCTGGAACGCGAGGGCGGGCAGGCGCAGTTCATCGTCCACCCGCACCCGCCCACCCCGCAGGGGTCGACGCTGGAGCCGCTGCTGCTCTGGCTGCAGGGCAATCTGGGCAGGGAGTTGACCCTTGCCGACATCGCGGACCGGGCGGGCACCAGCACCCGGACCCTGATACGCCACTTCAGGGAGCAGACCGGCACCACTCCGCTGCAGTGGCTGCACCGGGCCCGTATCCGCCAGGCCCAGCACCTGCTGGAGACCACCCACCACTCCGTCGAACGCATCGGCGCCCAGGTCGGGTTCGGCTCACCCACCGCGTTCCGCGACCGGTTCAAGCGGACCACCGGGGTGAGCCCGTACTCGTACCGGCGCAGCTTCAGCTGAGGTTCAGATCCCGGCGGCCGCCGCGAGGTCCGTCTTGAGGGCGGACAGGACGCGGGAGGCGGTGGTGCGGGCCGGGGGGAGGTCGGCGGGGGCCGGGGCCGGGACGACGACCTCCAGGTAGCACTTGAGCTTGGGCTCGGTGCCGCTGGGGCGGGCGATGACGCGGGCCGAGGTCACGCCCGAGGTCGCGGTGCCGGTGAGGTGGTAGCGCAGGCCGTCGGTGGGCGGGAGGTCGCCGGAACCCTCGGCGAGGTCCTCCGCGGAGGTGACGGGGAGACCGGCGAGGACCGTCGGGGGGTGGGCGCGCAGCCGGGCCATCGCGTCGGCGATCAGCGAGAGGTCGGCGACCCGGGCCGAGAGCTGGTCGGTGGCGTGCAGACCGTGGTCCAGGGCGAGGTCGTCGAGCAGGTCGGTGAGGGTGCGCGACTCCCGCTTGAGGGACGCGGCGAGCTCCGCGACCAGCAGCGCCGCGGTGATGCCGTCCTTGTCGCGTACGCCGCCGGGGTCTACGCAGTAGCCGAGCGCCTCCTCGTAGCCGTAGCGCAGGCCCTCGACACGGGCGATCCACTTGAAGCCGGTCAGCGTGTCCTCATAGCCCAGCCCGGCGCGGGCGGCGATCTTCGACAGCAGCGAGGACGACACGATGCTGGCCGCGAAGACGTCCTGGCCGCGCTTGGCGGAGCCGCCGCGCACCAGGTGGACGGCGAGCAGCGCGCCCAGTTCGTCGCCGCGCAGCATCCGCCAGCCGGTGGGGGCGGTGCGGTCCGGTACGGCGACGGCGCAGCGGTCGGCGTCGGGGTCGTTGGCGATGACGATGTCGGGGTTGGCCGACTGGGCCCACTTGAAGGCCAGGTCCATCGCCCCGGGCTCCTCCGGGTTGGGGAAGGCCACGGTCGGGAACTCCGGGTCCGGCTCGGCCTGTTCGGCCACCGCGGTCGGGGCGGGGAAACCGGCCCGCGCGAAGGCGGCCATCGCCGTACCGAGGCCGACGCCGTGCATCGGCGTGTAGACGATCGAGATGTCACGGGGACCGCCGGGCGTCACCACCGAGGCCGCGCGGGCCAGATACGCCTCCAGCACCTCGTCACCGAGCACCTGCCAGCCGCTGTCGGGCCGGGGCACGTCGGCGAGGGAGCCGACGGCGGCGATCTCGGCGGCGATCTCCGCGTCGGCGGGCGGCACGATCTGCGAGCCGTCGCCGAGGTAGACCTTGTAGCCGTTGTCCTGCGGCGGGTTGTGGCTGGCGGTGACCATCACACCGGCCGCGGCGCCCAGATGCCGTATGGCGTAGGCGAGCACGGGCGTGGGCAGCGGGCTCGGCAGCAGGGCGGCGCGCAGGCCCGCGCCGGTCATCACCGCGGCGGTGTCGCGGGCGAAGTCGTACGACTTGTGTCGGGCGTCGTAGCCGATGACCACCAGGCCGTCCCGGGCGCCCTGCGCCTTCAGATACGCGGCCAGGCCCGCGGCGGCCCGGATCACCACGACCCGGTTCATCCGCATCGACCCGGCGCCCAGCTCGCCGCGCAGTCCGGCGGTACCGAACTGCAGCGTGCCGTCGAAGCGGTCGCCCAGCTCGGCCAGCGCGTCGGCGCCGCCGCCGTCCGCGGCGTCCAGCAGCGCGGCCAGCTCGTCACGCGTCCCGGGATCCGGGTCCTCCGCCAGCCACCCGCGCGCGTGCGCCAGCAGTTCCGCGGCCGTCATCTTCGCCATCCCCGTACCCTCCACCTTCGAGCCACGTACCGTCACGTCGTCACGCCGAGCATGGGCAGCCCTGTACGGCGGCGGGGCGGCACGAACGCCTGCCCGCCGACTGAGGGCCTCTACCCGTTACAGCCGCCCGAGCACCCGGCCCAGCAGCGAGCCCATCCGGGTGGCGGACTCGCGGCCCGCCTCCAGGACCTCCTCGTGGTTGAGCGGCTCGCCCGTCATGCCCGCGGCCAGGTTGGTGACCAGCGAGATGCCGAGCACCTCGGCGCCCGCCTCGCGGGCGGCGATCGCCTCCAGCGTGGTGGACATGCCGACCAGGTCGCCGCCGATCGCCCGGACCATGCCGATCTCGGCGGGCGTCTCGTAGTGCGGGCCGGGGAGCTGCACGTAGACGCCCTCCTCCAGGGAGGGGTCGACCTCCTTGCATAGGCTGCGCAGCCGCGGCGAGTAGAGGTCGGTGAGGTCGACGAAGTTGGCGCCGACGATCGGCGAGGTCGCCGTCATGTTGATGTGGTCGCTGATCAGCACGGGCTGGCCGGGACGGTAACCCGGGCGCAGGCCGCCGCAGCCGTTGGTCAGCACGACCGTCTTGCAGCCCGCCGCGACCGCGGTACGCACTCCGTGCACGACGCTCGCGACGCCCCGGCCCTCGTAGAGGTGGGTACGGCCGAGGAAGATCAGGGCGCGCACGCCGCCGATTCGCACCGAGCGGACCTTGCCGGAGTGGCCGGCCACGGCGGGGGCCGGGAAACCGGGCAGATCGGTGATCGGGATCTCGATGTCGGCGGTGCCGAGCTCGTCGGCGGCGGGTACCCAGCCCGAGCCCATCACAAGGGCCACGTCGTGGGTCTCGGCGCCGGTCAGCTCGCGCAGGCGGGCGGCGGCGGCGTCGGCCGCGGCATAGGGATCGGGGTTCACGGAAGCGTTCACGCGCACGAGGGTAACCCCTCTCGGCCTACGCGCGTAGACGTCCCATCCGCAACACCCCGAGAAATCGGACGATCCAACAATTGACGCCCTCCGGGCAGGACCTCCACCAAACCTCCCCGGGCGGGAGGACGACCGCCCCGCAGGGGCGCGGGGAAGCGCGCTGCGGTTGCGGTGGACCAGGCACCGGTAGTGCCCCGTAGGGGCGCGGGGAAGGTGCGTTCGCGCTGCGTCGCCGGTCACACCGGAGTGCCCCGTACGGGCGCGGGGAAGCGCGCTGCGCTTGCGGTGGACCAGGCACCGGAGGTGCCCCGAAGGGGCGCGGGGAACTGCGCGACCAGCCACCGCGGTGGCGCGCGTCACCACCGGCCCCAATGGGGCAGACGCGTTGTTTCCCGACCACCGGCCCGGTGGGGGCGGGCCGCGCAGTTCCCCGCGCCCCTGACGGGGCACGTCCTTCGTCCGGGGAAGGCGTCAGCAGGGACGTTTGCGCAGGCCCATGACGTAATCGTGAGGCGCCCCCGCCGACTCCGCGGCGTCGGCGAGCTCGCCGAGGTAGCGGGCGGAGGGGAGGCCGCCCTCGTAGTCGTTGAGGACGTAGAGCCAGGCGGCGGCGTCGCCGTCGAGGGTGTGGACGCGGACGGTGACGCGGCGGTAGATGCCGAGGGGCACACCCTCCCAGCGGTCCATCGACTCCTCGTCGACCGGCGCGATGTCGTAGAGCCCGACGAAGACCTGGCTGAGCGGGTCCTCGACGAGGGTCGCCAGCGCGCCCTCCCACCCCATCTGCTCGCCGCCGAACGTCAGCCGCCAGCCGTCCAGCCAGCCCGTGCCGCGCAGCGGCGAGTGCGGGGCGCGGCGCGTCATGAGCCGCGCGTCGAGGTTGCCGGCGTAGGCGGCGTAGAGCGACATGACCACGAGGGTACGGGAGCGGCCTGGCCACGCGGCGACCCCGCCGCGGGGACATGGGTGCCCCGTGGCAGTGATCTCTTGGCGCGTGCGGGACAATGGGGTACGTGACTCGGATCGTGATCATTGGTGGCGGACCCGGCGGATACGAAGCTGCGCTGGTGGCAGCGCAGCTCGGCGCGGAGGTGACCGTCGTCGACTGCGACGGCCTGGGCGGTGCGTCGGTGCTGACCGACTGCGTACCGTCCAAGACGCTCATCGCCACCGCCGAGGTGATGACCACCTTCGACTCCTCGTACGAGGAACTGGGCATCATCGTGGCCGACGACACACCGCCGCTGGAGCGGTCCGCGCGTGTCGTGGGCGTCGACCTCGGCAAGGTCAACCGCCGGGTCAAGCGCCTCGCGCTCGCCCAGTCGCACGACATCACTGCCGCGGTCACCCGGGCCGGGGCGCGGGTGATGCGCGGCCGCGGGCGGCTGGAGGGCTGCCAGACCGCGGACGGCACCCGCTGCGTGGTCGTGGAGGCCGCCGACGGTACGAGCGAGCGGCTGAGCGCCGACGCCGTCCTGGTGGCGACCGGCGCCCGCCCGCGTGAGCTGGAGGATGCGCTCCCCGACGGCGAGCGGATCCTGAACTGGACGCAGGTCTACGACCTGGACGAGCTGCCGGAAGAGCTGATCGTGGTCGGCTCCGGTGTGACCGGCGCGGAGTTCGCCGGCGCGTACCAGGCGCTGGGCTCGACGGTGACCCTGGTGTCGTCCCGCGACCGCGTGCTGCCGGGTGAGGACCCGGACGCCGCCGCCGTCCTGGAGGACGTCTTCCGGCGCCGCGGCATGAACGTGATGGCCCGCTCGCGCGCCCAGTCCGTCAAACGGGTCGGCGACCGGGTCGAGGTGGCGCTGGCCGACGGCCGGGTGATCACCGGCACGCACTGCCTGATGGCGGTCGGCGCGATCCCCAACACCTCCGGCATGGGTCTGGAGGAGTCCGGCGTCAAACTCACCGAATCGGGCCACATCTGGACCGACAAGGTGTCCCGTACCAGCGCGCCGGGCGTGTACGCGGCCGGTGACGTCACCGGCATCTTCGCCCTCGCCTCGGTCGCGGCCATGCAGGGCCGGATCGCGATGTACCACTTCCTGGGCGACGCGGTGGCCCCGCTGAACCTCAAGACGGTCTCGTCGAACGTCTTCACCGACCCCGAGATCGCCACCGTCGGCTACACCCAGGCCGACGTGGACGGCGGCCGGATCGCCGCCAACGTCGTCAAGCTGCCGCTGCTGCGCAATCCGCGGGCCAAGATGCAGGGCATCAGGGACGGCTTCGTGAAGCTGTTCTGCCGTCCCGGCACCGGCATCGTGGTGGGGGGCGTGGTCGTGGCGCCGAAGGCGAGCGAGCTGATCCACCCGATCTCGATCGCGGTGGACAACAACCTGACGGTGGAGCAGATCGCCAACGCCTTCACCGTCTACCCGTCGCTGTCCGGCTCCGTGGCCGAGGTGGCCCGCCAGCTCCACACCCGCAAGACGGCCGCGCGGGAGTAGCCGCGCCTCGGCCGGGGTACTGAACTCAAGTGCGCCCCATAGCACTTGAAGGTCTGTTTCGGGCGGATATTCCATCATCTGGTGCAAAGTGCTGAAAGTCGACGGCGGTTGGCGTTACTGTCGGTTCTGTGTTCGCTGCAGAACGTCGCCAATTGATCCTCGAAATGGTGCGGGCCAACGGGGCGGTCTCGCTCCGTGAACTCGCCCGCGTCGTCCAGACCTCGGAAGTGACCGTCCGCCGCGATGTGCGGGCACTGGAGGCCGAAGGACTGCTCGACCGCCGGCACGGCGGTGCGGTACTACCGGGCGGCTTCACCCGAGAGTCCGGTTTCCCGCAGAAATCCCATCTAGCGACCGCGGAGAAGACGGCGATCGCCGAAGTCGCCGCCGATCTCGTCGACGAGGGCGAGGCCATCGTCGTCGGTGCCGGGACCACCACCCAGGAGCTGGCCCGCCGGCTCGCCCGGGTGCCGGGGCTGACCGTGGTCACCAACTCCCTGCTGGTCGCCCAGGCCCTCGCGCACGCCAACCGGGTCGAGGTGGTGATGACCGGCGGCACCCTGCGCGGGTCCAACTACGGCCTGGTGGGCAGCGGAGCCGAGCAGTCCCTCCAGGGGCTGCGGGTGTCGCGGGCCTTCCTGTCCGGCGCGGGACTGACCGCCGAGCGGGGTCTGTCCACGTCCAACATGCTCTCCGCGAGCGTGGACCGGGCGCTGGTGCAGTCCGCCGCGGAGGTCGTCGTCCTCGCCGACCACACCAAGCTCGGCGCCGACACCATGTTCCAGACCGTGCCCACCGACCTCATCACCCACCTGGTGACCGACGAGCCGCCACCCGGCGACGAGCGCGCCGGGACCGAGCTCCAGGCGCTCGCCGACCGCGGGGTGCAGATCGCCGTCGCGCCGCTGTGCGGCGCGGACGCCATCGCCGCCGGACGTCCGCGCCGTGAGACCCCTCTTCCCGGCCCCCGGCGGCACCAGCCCCTGCGCAGCGCCCAGCCGCTGGCCGCGGGTGCGGAACAGACCCCGCGCCTGGCGGACGTCCGCCGTGCGGGACGCTAGCCGCTGGGCGATATGCGCCCGTGGTCGCGCGTGGCCGGCCGCCGCCGACGGCTGTGACCGCCGACGGCTGTAACCGTCGCCGTCGTCAGCCGTGACGGTCGCCTGCTGGTGCCGCCGGCTGCGGCCTTCGTCGCCGCTACGGCGTGGTGGCGGCGCCGGTGGCCGCCGCGACAGGGTCCGCCCCCTCCGGGCGGGTGCGCAGGCCGTCCATGACCAGGTTCATGAGGCGGCCGAACAGGGCCCGGTCCTCCCGGTCGCCCTCGGCCGCCGTGACCAGGACGCTGGTCAGCTTGAGCAGGTCGCCGATGGAGGCGTCCAGCCGGATCTCACCGGCCTCCTGGGCCCGGATGAGCAGGTCGGCGCCCGCCGAGCGCAGCAGGAGCTTGCAGGCGGGCATCTTCGCGTCGGGCGCCGTCATGATCGCCGCCGAGAGGCCGCGGTAGTAGGCGGAGTGCACAGCCACCGCCTTGAGCCACTTCAGCAGCGCCTCGGTGGGGTCCTCGGCCGTCAGCAGCCCGCGCGCCTGCTCGATGAGCTTGTCCAGCTCCTGCTCGAAGACGGCGTTCATCAGCGAGTAGCGGTCGGGGAAGTGCCGGTAGAGGGTGCCGATGCCGACTCCGGCGTGCCGGGCGATGTCCTCCAGGGCCACTTCGGTCCCATGGACGATGAACGCCTGTCGTGCCTCTTCCAGCAACCGGTCGTAGTTGCGCTGCGCGTCTGCCCGCATGCTTCTTCCTGCCTCCTGGGGGACCGGTCCCGAGCCGGTCTCCAAAAGCGATTGTAGAACCGGAGGTCGTCTCCGTATAGTTATCGGAGGCGCCCTCCGTTTCTTGCTTCTCCGCTGGAGGCTTACTCAGCATGTCCATACCCTCGGTGCGCGACTCGTCGACCACCGCCACCCGCTCCACCACAGCCTCATCCGTCACCGCTCTGCCCACCACCAGCGGGCCGTCCCCCGCCCGCTGGCAGTCGTACCTCGCCCTCGCGGCCATCGTCGGCACCCAGCTCATGCTGCTGCTCGACGCCACCGTGGTGAACGTCGCCCTGCCGGGGATCGGTACCCACCTCGGCTTCTCGCCCACCGGCATGTCCTGGGTGCTCAACGTCTACACGCTCGCCTTCGGCGGCCTGCTGCTGCTCGGCAGCCGGATGGGCGACCTGATCGGCCGCCGCCGGGCCCTGGTCTGGGGCGTCACCGCCTTCACCCTGGCCTCCGTCGCGGGCGGCCTCGCCAATGACGCGACCACCCTGCTGATCGCCCGCGGGTTCCAGGGCGCCGCCGCCGCGCTCGCCGCGCCCAGCACGCTGGCGCTGATCGCGACCTCCTTCACCGAGGGCACCGAACGCAACCGCGCGCTGAGCGTCTTCTCCGCCATCTCCGGCGCGGGCTCCGCGGTCGGCCTCACCGTCGGCGGCATGCTCACCGACTGGGGCTCCTGGCGCTGGGTGTTCTTCGTCAACATCCCCGTCGGCCTCGCCATCGTGCTGCTCGCCCCGCGCTTCATCAAGGAGACCGAGCGCCACCCGGGCGGCCGCTTCGACGTGGCGGGCGCGCTCACCGGCACCCTGGGCATGGCCTCGCTCGTCTACTCCTTCATCCGCGTCGGCGAGAGCAGCTGGACCGACCCGCGGGCACTGACCACCTTCGCCATCGCCGCCGCGCTGCTGGCGTCGTTCCTGGTCAACGAGACCCGCGTCGAGCGTCCCCTGGTGGTGCTGCGGCTCTTCCTCAACCGCAACCGCGCGCTGGCGTACGGCGTGATGCTGCTGGTGCCCGCCGGGATGTTCGGCGTGTTCTACTTCTCCACCCAGTACCTGCAGACGTATCTGCACTACAGCCCGCTGCGTACCGGCTTCGCCTTCCTGCCGCTGGCCGGCCCGCTCTTCGTGGCCGCCCGGATCGCCCCCCGCGCCCTGGCCCGCTTCGGCGCCAAGCAGGTCGCCGCCACCGGCGGTCTGCTCAATGTCGCCGGTACGGTCTGGCTGGCCACGCTCAAGGCGTCCGACGGCTACGCGGCCGGTGTGCTCGCCCCGCTGATCCTGATCGGTGTCGGCGTCGGCTTCACCATGATGCCGCTGAACACCTTCATCCTGTCCGGCGTCGGGCCGAAGGACGCGGGCTCGGCGTCCGGGCTGCTGCAGACCATGCAGCAGATCGGCGGCAGCCTCGGACTGTCCATCCTGGTGACGGTGTTCGGCACGGTCTCGCGCCACGCCCACACCTCGCCGTTCATCCACGGCGCGACCGCCGCGTTCAGTACGGCCGCGGTCTTCACCTCCTGCGCGCTCGTCCTGGTGCTCGCGCTGAAGCAGCCCAGGAACTGACACCGCGCCCGTCACCGGGCCGGGCGCGCAGACGCCGGCGGGGCCGCACTCCCCTGGAGGAGTACGGCCCCGCCGGCGTTCGGTGTGCGAGGGTCAGTCCTTGATCTCGCAGATCACGGCGCCGGAGGAGACCGAGGAGCCGACCTCCGCCTTGAGGCCGAGCACCGTGCCCGCGCGGTGCGCGTTGAGCGGCTGCTCCATCTTCATCGCCTCCAGGACCACGATCAGATCGCCCTCGGCGACCTGCTGGCCCTCCTCGACGGCGACCTTCACGATGGTGCCCTGCATCGGCGAGGCCAGCGAGTCGCCGGACGCCGCCGTGCTCGCCTTGCTGGCGGCCCGCCGCTTGGGCTTGGCCCCGCCCGCGGCGGCGGTACGCGCCAGGGTCATGCCCAGCGAGGCGGGCAGCGAGACTTCCAGGCGCTTGCCGCCGACCTCGACGACGACGGTCTCCCGGCCGGGCGCCTCGTCCTCGTCCACCGGCGCCCCGACGAACGGCGTGATGGTGTTGACGAACTCGGTCTCGATCCACCGGGTGTGGACGGAGAACGGTCCGGACTCGGGGGCGAAGGCCGGGTCGACCACGACCGCGCGGTGGAAGGGGATGGCGGTGGCCATGCCCTCGACGTTGAACTCCTCCAGCGCACGGGCGGCGCGCTGCAGCGCCTGCTGCCGGGTGGCGCCGGTGACGACCAGCTTGGCTAGCAGCGAGTCCCAGGCCGGGCCGATGACCGAGCCGGCCTCGACGCCGGCGTCCAGCCGCACGCCCGGACCGGACGGCGCGTCGAACTTGGTGACGGTGCCGGGCGCGGGCAGGAAGTTGCGGCCCGGGTCCTCGCCGTTGATACGGAACTCGAACGAGTGACCCCGCAGCGGCGGGTCGTCGTATCCGAGGGCCTCACCGTCGGCGATCCGGAACATCTCGCGGACCAGGTCGATCCCCGAGACCTCCTCGGTGACCGGGTGCTCGACCTGGAGCCGGGTGTTGACCTCCAGGAACGAGATCGTGCCGTCCTGGCCGACCAGGAACTCGCAGGTGCCCGCGCCGACATAGCCCGCCTCGCGGAGGATGGCCTTGGACGCCGCGTAGAGCTGCGCGTTCTGCTCCTCGCTCAGGTAGGGCGCGGGCGCCTCCTCGACGAGCTTCTGGTGGCGGCGCTGGAGCGAGCAGTCACGGGTGGAGACCACCACGACGTTGCCGTGGGTGTCGGCCAGGCACTGGGTCTCGACGTGCCGGGGGCGGTCGAGGTAACGCTCGACGAAGCACTCGCCGCGGCCGAACGCGGCCACCGCCTCGCGTACCGCCGAGTCGTACAGCTCGGGCACCTCTTCGAGGGTGCGGGCGACCTTCAGGCCGCGTCCGCCACCACCGAAGGCGGCCTTGATGGCGATGGGCAGGCCGTGTTCCTGGGCGAACGCGACGACCTCGTCGGAACCGGAGACCGGGTCCGGGGTGCCGGCGACCAGCGGCGCGCCGGCGCGCTGCGCGATGTGACGGGCCGCCACCTTGTCGCCGAGGTCGCGGATGGCCTGCGGCGGCGGTCCGATCCAGGTCAGACCGGCGTCGAGCACCGCCTGGGCGAACTCCGCGTTCTCCGACAGGAAGCCGTAGCCCGGGTGCACGGCGTCGGCCCCCGACTCGGCGGCCGCGGACAGCACCTTGGCGAAGTCGAGATAGCTGGTAGCGGGCGTGTCGCCGCCCAGCGCGTATGCCTCGTCGGCCGCGCGGACATGCAGCGCGTCCCGGTCCGGGTCGGCGTAGACGGCTACGCTGGCGATCCCGGCATCCCGGCAGGCACGGGCGACGCGGACTGCGATTTCACCGCGGTTGGCGATGAGCACCTTGCGCACGATGGCTCCCTCCTTGAAACAAGCCGAGTTTAGGTACTGGCCACACTTCATGCCGAGGCACCCCTGCACGTGAGCTTCCCCACACGGAGGGTGATCCATGGGCCCGGAGAACCCGTGAACGCCTGCTCATGCCACGGTACGGCCCCGCTCGGGTGGATGTCCCGCACTCCCCGGTGTGGGGCAGATCTCGCGTCAACTCTTCGAACAGACCTGACGTTCTTTTGTAGAAACCCCACGAATAGACGGCGGAATCTTTGCCGCTCGGCATTCCGGCGCGAGTGGATGAGCCGGAACCCTTGCCGCCGCATGTACCCGTGAGTAGCCTGCGACCCGCAGGGTACCGGTGGTAACGACGGCCAAAGGGGACAGTGTGCGCAGAGGTATAGCCGTCGGTACGGCGGTGGTGCTCGTTCTCGAAGCCCTCGCCATCGCCTTCGTGAACTGGATCCTCGGCCTGGTCGTACGGCATCAGTCGATGTCCCTCGCAGGGATGAACTCCGACGCGATGGCCGTGGGTTCGTGGGTGATGGGCGCGCTGTTCGCGCTCTTCCTGGTCTTCTGCGCCGTGCTGGTGGCACGAATAGCGAAGCAGGACCGGATGACCGGGCGTGTCGCCCGGATCGTGCTCATCGTCTGCGCGGTGGTGCACGGCGTCGTGGGCGCACTGGTGGTGGGACTGGTCGGCTGGCTGGCTTTCGTCACGATGATGGTGATTTTGGCAGGGCTGGTCGGCACTCTGCTCATGTACGCGCCGGAGGACGAGTCCCTGACGGACCGTCCGGACCCGTCGGAGCGCCCCGGAAAGCCGAACGGCGGCGAGGCGCCGCCGTCCGCGGCGCCCCCGGCGACCGCGTAACGGGCCCGGCTGCGGCCTCAGACCCACAGGTCGGTGATCCTGACCCCCAGGTCGGCCAGCAGTCGCCTGAGCAGCGGCAGGGACAGTCCGATCACGTTGCCCGAGTCGCCCTCGATGCCCTCGACGAAGGGCGCCGAGCGGCCGTCCAGGGTGAACGCGCCCGCCACGTACAGCGGTTCGCCGCTGGCCACGTAGGCGGCGATCTCCTCGTCGTCCGGCGTCCCGAACCACACGGTGGTCGAGGCGGTCGCCGAGACCTGCTTGCCGGTCGCGGTGTCGATCACGCAGTGCCCGGTGCGCAGCACGCCGCTGCGGCCGCGCATCGCCTTCCAGCGTGCCACCGCCTCGGTGGCGTCCGCGGGCTTGCCCAGCGCCTCGCCGTCGAGTTCGAGCACGGAGTCGCAGCCGATCACCAGCTCGCCGCCGCGCAGTGCGCCGCCGTCCGCGCCCGCCTCGCTCCCGCCGCTCCCGTCACGTCCCTCGCGGCCTTCGCGTGCGACGACGGCGGCGGCCTTGGCCTCGGCGAGCACCCGGGCCAGCTCCCCGGGCGTGTCGGCGCTGATGGCCCGCTCGTCCACCCCGCTGACCACGACGCGCGGATCGAGCCCGGCCTGTCGGAGCAGCCCGAGCCGGGCGGGTGAGGCGGAGGCGAGTACGACGTCCCGGCGGTTCGAGTTCACCCCGACATCGTAGGGATCCCGAAGAGCGGGTCACACCCGGGTGGTCAGGCGCGCCAGGCGGCGATCGCCATGACGACGGCCGCGGCCAGCGCGATGACGACCATCGCGCGGCGCAGCATCGCCTGCACGAGGCGCATGTCCTCGGGAGGCTCGTCCCGCGGGTCCGACCAGAGCATGACCCCAGGGTTGCGCCACGGTGAAGTCCCGCGCCTGAGTACGGGTACTCAGCTCGCCCGTCCCACCCGTCACTGCCGCCCCGGGGTCACGGTCCCGGTCGGCTCAGGCGGGCCAGACCGACATGCGCCAGGCGTACGGTCCCGGCCGCGGGACACGGCGCGGCACCGTACGGGCCGGGTCGGCCCAGGCGTCCGCGGGGCGCGGGCCGTCGGCGGCGGACTCCAGCGCCGCGGCCCGCGCCTGGACCAGGGCCACGACGGCCGCCAGCTCCTCCGGGGTCGGCCTGCCCCGCTCCACCTTGATCACCACGGCGCTGCTCCTCACTCTGCGGTCGTCGGCTGCCTCTGGGCCCTGCTTACAGCGGGATGTTGCCGTGCTTCTTGGGCGGCAGGGACTCGCGCTTGTTGCGCAGGGTGCGCAGCGCCTTCACCAGGTGCGCGCGGGTCTGGGACGGCGCGATCACCGCGTCCATGTAGCCGCGCTCGGCGGCGATGTACGGGTTGAGGAGGGTGTCCTCGTAGTCGGTGATCAGCTGCTGGCGCAGCTCCTCGGCCTCCTGCGGGCTGCCCGCCTCGGCGATCGTGCGGCGGTGCAGGATGTTGACGGCGCCCTGCGCGCCCATCACCGCGATCTGCGCGGTCGGCCAGGCGAGGTTGAGGTCGGCGCCCAGGTGCTTGGACCCCATGACGTCGTACGCGCCGCCGTACGCCTTCCGGGTGATGATCGTGATCAGCGGAACCGTGGCCTCGGCGTAGGCGTAGATCAGTTTGGCGCCACGCCGGATGATGCCGTCCCACTCCTGGCTGGTGCCGGGCAGGAAGCCGGGGACGTCGACGAAAGTGACCACGGGGATGTTGAAGCTGTCGCAGGTCCGCACGAAACGCGCCGCCTTCTCGGAGGCGTCGATGTCCAGGCAGCCCGCGAACTGCAGCGGCTGGTTGGCCACGATGCCCACCGGACGGCCCTCGATACGGCCGAGACCGGTGAGGATGTTCGGTGCGAAGAGATCCTGCGTCTCCAGGAACTCGCCGTCGTCCAGGACGTGTTCGATCACCCGGTGCATGTCGTAGGGCTGGTTGGCCGAGTCCGGGATCAGCGAGTCGAGTTCCAGGTCCTCGTCGGTCACCGCCAGGTCCGCCTCCGCGGGGAACGACGGCGCCTCCTCCAGGTTGTTGGACGGCAGGTACGACAGCAGCGCCTTGACGTACTCGAAGGCGTCCTTCTCGTCACCGGCCAGGTGATGGGCGTTGCCCGAGGTGGTGTTGTGGGTGCGCGCGCCGCCCAGCTCCTCCATGCCGACGTCCTCGCCGGTCACGGTCTTGATGACGTCGGGCCCGGTGATGAACATGTGCGAGGTCTGGTCGACCATCACCACGAAGTCGGTGATCGCCGGGGAGTAGACCGCGCCGCCCGCGCACGGGCCCATGATCAGGCTGATCTGCGGGATCACCCCGGAGGCATGGGTGTTGCGGCGGAAGATCTCGCCGTACATCCCCAGGCTGGTCACGCCCTCCTGGATGCGGGCGCCACCGGAGTCGTTGATGCCGATGACCGGGCAGCCGGTCTTCAGCGCGAAGTCCATCACCTTGACGATCTTCTCGCCGTAGACCTCGCCCAGCGCGCCGCCGAACACCGTGAAGTCCTGGGAGAAGACGGCCACCGGGCGGCCCTCGACCGTGCCGTAACCGGTGACCACACCGTCGCCGTAGGGGCGGTTCTTCTCCAGGCCGAAGTTGGTCGACCGGTGCCGGGCCAGCTCGTCCAGCTCGGTGAACGACCCCTCGTCCAGCAGGAGTTCGATCCGCTCCCGGGCGGTCAGCTTGCCCTTGGCGTGCTGCTTCTCCACCGCGCGCCCGGAACCCGCGTGCGTCGCCTCCTCGATACGGCGGCGCAGGTCCGCGAGCTTCCCCGCGGTCGTGTGGATGTCGTGCTGCGGCTCGGCCATGGAGGCGGCTCTCCTGCTCTCGGCGGGTCTTTGTTGACTGACGAGTAACGCTGTTCCGTAGCGTAACGGCGACTCTGGGGTACGGGCAGTGCGGCGTTGGACACACTCGGGTGCCCCGCTCGTAGGGTGGGTGCATGACGCACAGCCGCTGGTCCGACCTGGAACGACCGCCGCTCAACGCCACCGCCCTGCGGCGTGCGGTGGTCACCCCCGAGAGCGTGTGGACCGCGCTGGACGTGGTGGACTCCACCGGCTCCACCAACAGCGACCTGGCCGCGCGGGCCGCGGGCGGCGCCGCCGAGGGGGCGGTGCTGGTCGCCGAGGAGCAGACCGCGGGCCGCGGGCGCCTCGACCGGCGCTGGACCGCGCCCGCCCGCTCCGGGCTGTTCTTCTCCGTCCTGCTGCGCCCCGGCGCCGCGACGGCCGACGGCCGCGGCCCGGTGCCCGTCCACCGCTGGGGCTGGCTGCCGCTGCTGGCCGGGGTCGCCACCGCGACCGCGCTGTCCAGGACCGCCGGGGTCGACACGGCACTCAAATGGCCCAACGACCTGCTGGTCACCGTGGACGGCGAGGAACGCAAGGCGGGTGGCATCCTCGCCGAGCGCCAGGGCGCCGACGCGGTGATCATCGGCCTCGGCGTCAACGTGTCGCTGCACGCCGACGAACTGCCCGTCCCCACCGCCACCTCGCTCGCCCTCGCCGGCGCGCCCGGCACGGACCGCGACCCGCTGCTGCGGGCCGTGCTGCGCTCGCTCGCCGACTGGTACGGCGCCTGGCGCGCGGCGGACGGCGATCCGGCCGCCTCCCGCCTCCAGCAGACCTACGCGGCGGGCTGCGCCACGCTCGGCCGGGAGGTGCGCGCGGAGCTGCCGGGCGGCGGCGAGATCGCCGGGCGGGCGGTCAACGTCGACGGCGACGGCAGGCTCGTCATCGCCACACCGGAGGGCGAGCAGCCGGTCGGCGCGGGGGACGTGGTCCATCTGAGGCCCGCTCCCTGATCCGGCGCGGGCCGCGCGGGCGCCGGGCCCGGGGCGCTGTTCGGCCGCTGCCGACTGGCCGGTGCCGGCCGGTCCCGTACCCCGGGTGCTCCGGGTGAGAGTGAGCTGCGGCACACCTGCCGTATCGTTTGTTGGGCTGCGACGTCTCGATGATCGGAAGGGTTGTGCGCAGGGACTCCTCAGGGGACGGGCGGTGAGCGTGGACAACGCGAGCACCCCGCCAGACGAGCCGTTCGACACGGATCCGGGTGCCGACCCGGACCCGGACGGTGTCGATCCCGCGGAGGCCGGAGATCCCGGGGATCCGGGCGATCCCGGTGACCTCGGGGACCCCGCGGACGCGGGGGAGTCCGGGGAGCACCCGCTCGCGCTCCGGCTCGAACAGCTCATCCTCGGCGCCCCCCGCCGCTACACCCCCTTCCAGGCCGCCCGCACCGCGGGCGTCTCCATGGACCTCGCCTCCCGCTTCTGGCGCGCCATGGGCTTCGCCGACATCGGCCAGGCCCGGGCGCTCACCGAGGCCGACGTCCTGGCCCTGCGGCGGCTCGCCGGTCTCGTCGAGGCGGGCCTGCTGAGCGAGTCGATGGCCATCCAGGTGGCCCGCTCCACCGGCCAGACCACCGCCCGGCTGGCCGACTGGCAGACCGACTCCTTCCTCGAAGGGCTCACCGAGCCGCCCGAGCCGGGCATGACCCGCGCGGAAGTCGCCTATCCGCTGGTCGAACTGCTCCTCCCCGAACTGGAGGAGTTCCTCATCTACGTCTGGCGCCGCCAGGTGGCCGCCGCCACCAGCCGTGTCGTCCAGTCCGACGACGAAGAGGCCGTCGACCGCCGCCTCGCCGTCGGCTTCGCCGACCTCGTCGGCTTCACCCGGCTCACCCGGCGCCTGGAGGAGGAGGAACTCGGCGAGCTGGTCGAGGCGTTCGAGACCACCGCCGCCGACCAGGTCGCCGCGTACGGCGGACGCCTCATCAAGACGCTCGGCGACGAGGTGCTGTTCGTCGCCGACGACCCCGGGACGGCCGCCGAGATCGGCATGCGGCTGGTCGAGACGATGACCGGCGACGAGACCATGCCCGCCCTCCGGGTCGGTATGGCCTTCGGCACCGTCACCACCCGCATGGGCGACGTCTTCGGCACCACCGTCAACCTCGCCTCCCGCCTCACCTCAATAGCGCCCCGCGACGCCGTCCTCGTCGACGGCGACTTCGCCGAGGCCCTCGCCGAGGCGGGCGACGCCCCCCTCTCCGAGGCCGACGTCGACGCCACCGACACCGAGAAGTACCGCTTCGCTCTCCAGCCGATGTGGCGCCGCCCCGTCCGCGGCCTCGGCGTCGTCGAGCCCTGGCTCCTCACCCGCCGCGACTAGCCCTCCGGGCGGGTTCTGGGGCTTCTGGCGGTGCGCTTCATGTCCTCAATCGCCGGACGGCCGATTCCTCTTGACGCCGGGCTCGCACCGCCCGGCCCCGGGGGGCCGTTCGGGCTTCGCCCGGCTGCGCCGGACTCCGTCCGTCGGACAGTGGCCGAGGTGGTCGAGCGGCTCCCCGGGCGGGCCAGAAGCAACAAAGACGGGCTTGATTTTGCTTCTGCCGGGCCGCTTCGTGTCCTCAATCGCCGGACGGGCTGATTCAGTGCCTCTGGCCGGCTTTCCTTCGGACGGCCCGGGCGCACAAATCCAGCCCGTCCGGAGCTTGAGGGCACGCGTCGGCCGACAGACTGCCGTCAGCTCCACCGACGGACGGAGTCCGGCGCAGCCGGGCGAAGCCCGAACAGCCCGCCAGGGCTGGGCGGTGCGAGCTCGGCGTCAAGAGGATTCGTCCGTCCGGCGCTTGAGGACAAAGGGCGGGCGGGTGGGATGATGGTCAGGTTCACGGTCGTTAACCCGGAGGGTGGGTCATGGTGGAGCAGCGGTTCGGGCAGTGGGTCGAGGTCAGGCCGCACGCGCGGCGCGTCGCCGAGCTGGTGCTGGACCGGCCGAAGGCGATGAACGCGGTGTCGTCGGAGATGGCCGCGTCGATCACGGCCGCCTGCGCGGCCCTGGCCGCGGACCCCGAGATCAGCGTGACGGTGCTGACGTCGTCGAACGACAAGGCGTTCTGCGTGGGCGCGGACCTCAAGGAGCGGAACTCGCTGTCGGACGCGGAGCTGGGCCGTCAGCGCCCGCACGCGAGGGCGGCGTACACCTCGGTGCTGGATCTGCCGATGCCGACGCTGGCGGCGGTGCACGGGTACGCGCTGGGCGGCGGCTTCGAGCTGGCGCTGGCGTGTGACGTGATCGTGGCGGACGAGACGGCGGTCGTGGGCCTGCCGGAGGTGTCGGTGGGCGTGATCCCGGGCGGGGGCGGGACGCAGCTGCTGCCGCGCCGGGTGGGCGCGGCGCGGGCGGCGGAACTGATCTTCAGCGCGCGCCGGGTCCCGGCGGTGGAGGCGCTGGGTCTGGGCCTGGTGGACGAGGTCGCCACGGGGGACGGCGCCCGGGAGGCGGCGCTGGCGATGGCGGACCGGATGGCGGGGAACTCCCCGGTGGGCCTGCGGGCGGCCAAGCGGGCGCTGCGGCTGGGACACGGGATGGACCTGAAGGCGGGCCTGGAGGTGGAGGACGCGGCGTGGCGCACGGTGGCGTTCTCCGGCGACCGGGCGGAGGGCGTGGCGGCGTTCAACGAGAAGCGCACGCCGGACTGGCCGGGCCAGTAGCGCCCACGGGGTGTTGTTCGAGCGTGTTCGGCGCAACCAGCGCTCAAACCGTGACAAACATCCTTAGCCTGGAAGGATGGTTGACGGGACGGCCGATCTACGGCTTCGCGCGGTCGTCGAGCTCGCGCAGGCACTGGCGACCGCGCAGACGCCGCTGGACGCCGTACGGGCGGGCGCGCGGCGGGCGCGGGTCGCGATGGACGGTTCCTTCGCGGCGCTCTCCGCGTGGGAACGGGAGACCGGCAGGCTCCGGGTGCTGGTGAACGAAGGGGAGCTGGCGCCCGGAGAGGAGCCGGAGCCGGCCGACGAGTCGTACTCGGTGCACGACTTCCCGGAGATCGTGGAGTTCCTGCACGGCAAGTGGGCGGGCGGCGGCGAGCCGCACGCGTGGGTGGAGACCGCGGAGGGCACGGGCGCGTCCCCCGGCGGCAGCAGTTGGGGCCGGGCCGCGGCGCTGCGGCGGCGCGGACGCGGGTCCTGCGTGGTCGCCCCGATCGTGCTGCACGGGCGGGCGTGGGGCGAGCTGTACGTGGCCCGGGGGGTGGGGGCGCCCGGGTTCGGGCGCCGCGACGCGGACTTCGCCACGGTGCTGGCCGCCGTCATCGCGGCCGGTATCGCCCAGACCGAACGCCTCGCCGAGGTCCAGCAACTCGCCTTCACCGACCCGCTCACCGGGCTGGGCAACCGCCGGGCCGTCGATGTACGCCTCGACGAGGCACTGGAGCGGCACCGGGAGGAGGGCGTGGTGGTGAGCCTGGTCGTCTGCGACCTCAACGGCCTCAAGGCGGTCAACGACCGGCTCGGCCACGCCGTCGGCGACGGTCTGCTGGAACGATTCGGCTCGCTGCTCTCCCTCTGCGGCGCGATGCTCCCGGGCAGCCTGGCCGCCCGGCTGGGCGGTGACGAGTTCTGCATCGTCGCGGTCGGCCAGAAGTCCGACGAAGTGGTGGCCGCCGCCGACGAACTGTGCCGCCGGGCCGCAGAACTGGAGGTGGGCGAGGGCGTGGCCTGCGGCGTCGCCTCCACCGACGACCCCATCGGCCCGGTCCGCTCCGCCCGCCGCCTCTTCCGCCTCGCCGACGCCGCCCAGTACCGCGCCAAGGCCGAACGCGCCGTCCACCCCGTCGTCGCCGGCCGCGAGGGCCCCGACGACCCCGTCGTCCGCCTCGCCGACTCCCCACCCCCCGTCGACGACAGCGAACGCCGCCGCATCCGCGGCCACCACCCGTAGCGCCCCCGTCCCCCGGCTACGCTCAGCTCCGACCGACTCGTGCGACGAAGGGGCGTTCCTGATGGGCAGGGTCCGGACGGTGACGGTGGCCGGCGCGCTGCTGCTGGTCACGGGGTGCGGCGTCCTCCACCACGGCGGGGACAAGGCGCCGCCCGGCCCGGCACCGAAGCCGGCCGAGGTGATCGACGCGATGCGGGCGGACGTGGTGGCGGCGGTGCGGGCGGCGATGCCCGGCCAGGAACTGAGCGAGCCCTCCTACGACCACTTCGGCTGCAAGAGTTCGATGTGGCGTGACACCTCGGGTTCGAGCAAGGTCGTCCAGTCGGAATCGGCGGGTGCGGTCGGTACGGTCACGGACAAGCGGTCCGCCGACGAGCTGATCGAGGCGATGGTGAAGTCGCTGACGTCCCGTGGCTGGACGGCCAGTGACGGCGCATCGGCGGCGGCCCGGCCGGGGAAGAAGATGGCGAAGCACGGGATCGCGGGGACGGTCCAACTCGGCGCCTCACGCTTCACGTTGTCCTCGGGCAAGACGGTCCCGATGCTGAACGCCGTGATGTCCAGCGACTGCCTGCCCAATCCGGACACCGCGTCAAAGAGCTGACCCGCCCGGCCGGATGGGCCCCCGTCGGGCCGCCCGTCACTTGTCGGGCTTGGCGTCCGCCGTCGTGGCGTCCCGACCTCGTTGGTTGGCCGCGGTGTCGAGGTCATCCGCGAAGGTGAGCAACTTGCGCTTCCAGACGGACAGTTCGCCCCGCACCCGCTCGGCCTGAGGGCCGGACCAGCGGTTGGCGTCGGCCTTCTGGTCCTCCGCGACCGTGATGGTCGCGTCGAGCAGGCTTCGTACCTCACCGGCCAGGTCACGCAAGCCCGACTGCTCGCCGCGCAGCTTGTCGCCCTCAGTGCTCATGGTCCGACCCTCGCTGGTTCGGTCACGGACGCGCTCGGTCAGCGCAGGACAGCACTTGTACGTCGGCCCCATCGTTCCGGGACCGGGATGTCACTAGCATAAGTCGGCATGGGGTTACTGGTGGTGGACCCGGCGATGCTGGACAGCTTGGCCGCGTCCTGCGAGGGGGTGGCCAACGACGACATTCCCCGGGCGCAGACGCGGGCGGCCGAACTGTCGTCGAGCGACAGCGTTTCCGGCCTGAAGCCGCTGCAGACCTATCTCAGGGACACCGCGCGCGACCTGCGGGCGAAGGCGTACGGCCTGCGCAACCCGAGCGGCGACCCCTTCACGTCACTGACGACCTTCGGTCTGCCGACCGGCTTCGACGTCAACTCGCCTGCCGTCGCTGAGCTCAAGACCGCCCTGACGAACGTCCTCGCCACGCACAAGGACGACGCCCCAGCCGTGAGGGCGCAGGCGGTGAAGGACTACTTCGCCACCCTCACCCCCTTGCAGCAGGCCGAGTTGGCCGACGCCGAGCCGGATGTGGTCGGCAATACCGACGGTGTTCCTCCCACCGTCCGTTTCGCCGCGAACCGGATCAGTATCCAGAACGAGTACGTCCGGGAACTCGCCTACTACAAGACGCTGAAACCCGACGACCCGGCGTACAAGCGGACGGGCGACCGGGTGGACACATTGCGCGGATTCCTCAATCCGCGCGAGCAGAAGTTCGTCGACCCGGACACGGGGAAGATCACCACGCATGAGGTGCCCCGGCAGTTCCTCGTCTTCGACGCGGAGTTCGGGTCCGTGGCGGACGCGAAGGCCACACCGTACCCGGACGGACGGGTGGCGGAAGTCGTCGGCGATCTGACGACCGCATCGAATGTCGCCTTCCGGATTCCCGGCATCACCAACCGCCTCGACAATTTCAACAGCTTCGGCAACGGCGGCTACAACCTGATGGCCGACCCGAACAGCGGCGCCGAGCGTTCGGACACGGCCGTGGTGAACTGGCTCGGCTACGACACCCCGGAGATCGGCGACTCCGTCGACCCGGCGAAATCCCTGGCCGGGGGACAGTCGCTGGCGGACTTCCGGGCGGGAATCGCCGTCGACATCAAAGCGGGCGCCACCACGGACGTCTTCGCGCACAGCTACGGCACGCTGGTGACCAGCAAGGCGCTCCAGGACGGCATGCACGTGGCGAACGTGGTGTTCATGGGCAGCCCAGGGCTCGGGCCCAACATCAACTCCGTCGCCGACTTCCATATGCCCGACACGCACTTCTACGCGATGCGGGCGCCGCAGGACCTCGTCTCGTACACACAGGGACTCGGCAACGACCCCGCCGATTTCAAGGACATCACCCGGCTGGGCACCACGGGTTCGACCGGTCATTCGCAGTACTACGACCCGGGTACCGAGTCGCTGGCCAACCTCCAGCACATCCTCTTCGACGGGGCGAAGGACCTCACCTTCACCCACACCTCACTCGACGACGAGATGACCGGCGCCGCCGAAGTACGGGAGCTCGTCGCGTTTCTGCATGCGAAGGTGCCGCCGGATGTGGTGGCGCGGATGGGGGGTGACCTTGATCCGATCGTGGAGGATCTGCTGGCGGGCCGTATCTCGTACGTGAAGGCGCTCGGGCCGATCAATGACGTGCTGAACAGATACAACGTGCTGGACAGGGTGACTCCCGGCGAGCTGCGGGACGAACTGGTCGGTCTGGGTGGGGACATCGTCTACAAGCAGACGTACAAGAAGGCCGTGGACGACGGTGTGGCGCCGTTCCTGGCGAAGGTGACGGCCAACGGGGCGAAGTCCGCGGCGGAGGAGCTGGCGGATGTGGTGTCGTTCCCCGTGGTCAAGGCGCTGGACATCGACCGGTTGCAGAACAACGTCACGCAGCTCTTCGACGGGGTCGGTCACGACGGGGAGCGGATATGGGACGACGGGGGCGACGCGTGGGACGACGCGACGTCGGGGGACTTCACCGGGGTGGTGCTCGACGCGGGGGACGCGCTCGACGCGGCGGGGGACGCGGGGAAGACTGTGATCAGCAAGGGTGTGGACGTCCTGGAGTCCGCCGGGGACTTCCTGAATCCGTGGAACTGACCGGACGTGTGGGCGAGGGAGCGGCGTGAGCGCCGAGAGGGACAGTGCGCGGTTCGTGGCGAAGGTGACGGCGTGCGTCACCGCGGCGATGCCCGGTGCCGTATGCGTCGAGCTGGATTCCGTCGTCGAGGACGCGGTGTCGCTGGCGGGCTACGACGAGGCCGACAAGCGGTCCGCCGAGGAGGTCACCGCCGCGCTGGAGGAGGCGGTGCGGGCCGACGGGTGGGAGGCCGTGCGGTCCGTGCGGGACGGGATGACGATGCTGAAGATCGCCAGGGAGGGGCTCGGCGGCGGGGTGTTCAGTGTTCAGGAGTCGGCGATCGCCTTCACCGGCATCCCCGGCTACGGCAACGCCCGGCCCGAGGCCGCCCCCAGCCCCAGCCCTGACCCCGCCTCGCCCGGCGCCCCCCGGCGGGCCGTCTCGGCGGAGATGCGGGGGGCGATCAGGGCCGCCGCGCCGCGGGCCGTGCATCCGCGGGACGAGTTCGAGGACGACGGCGGGGTGCGGGTCGCCGGGTGGGATCCGCAGGAGCGGCAGTCGAACGAGGAGCTGCTGGCGAAGGCGGACGGCTATCTCACGGCTCACGGCTGGCAGGTGTCTCCCGACATGTGGGAGGACAGTGAGGACAGGTCGGCCGTGGTGCGGAAGGCGGGCGTGGCGTCGGGCTGGCTGCACGCCGCCAACGGCGGGCTGACGTTCGTCGGCCGCCTCGCGGACTGAGCGGGGAGCCAGGCTCTGAAGCAGGCCGCGCACCGCGGCGGCTCCGCCATGCCCGGACGCCCGTACGGCCCGCGCGTCCGCCCGCCTCCGCGTCCCGCGAACCCCGTCGCCGGCGCACTCCGCACCCGTCCCGGGAGTGACAGGGACGGATTCAGTGCTTAGGGTGCGTGAATATGAATATGCATAACGTGGTCATCGGGGCCCACGGCGCCGACGCGGACGACGTACTCGCTGTGGCCCGCGGGGACGTCCGGGTGGAGTTGTCGGGTGAGGCGCTGGCCGGGATCGCGCGGTCGCGAGGCGTGATCGAGGCGCTCGCGGCCAAGCCGGAGCCGGTGTACGGGGTGTCGACCGGGTTCGGCGCGCTCGCCGTGCGGCACATCAGCCCCGAGCTGCGCGCGCAGCTCCAGCGCTCGCTGGTGCGCTCGCACGCCGCGGGCATGGGCGCGCCCGTGGAGCGCGAGGTGGTCCGCGCGCTGATGTTCCTGCGGCTGAAGACGCTCGCGTCGGGCCGTACCGGTGTGCGGCCGGTCGTCGCGGAGACGATGGCGGCGCTGCTCAACGCCGGGATCACCCCGGTCGTCCACGAGTACGGCTCGCTCGGCTGCTCCGGCGACCTCGCGCCGCTCGCGCACTGCGCGCAGGTGCTGATGGGCGAGGGCGAGGCCGCGGGCCCCGACGGTACGGTGCGCCCCGCCGCGGAGCTGCTCGCGGAGGCCGGCATCGAGCCGGTGGTGCTGCGCGAGAAGGAGGGCCTGGCCCTCATCAACGGCACCGACGGCATGCTCGGCATGCTGGTGATGGCCTGCGCCGACCTGGCGCGGCTGTTCACCGCGGCCGACATCACCGCCGCCCTGACGCTGGAAGCGCTCCTGGGCACCGAGAAGGTCCTCGCACCCGAGCTGCACGCGATCCGCCCGCACCCCGGGCAGGCCGCGAGCGCCGAGAACATGCGGCGGGTGCTGGAGGGATCCGGGCTGACCGGGCACCACCAGGACGACGCGCCGCGCGTGCAGGACGCGTACTCGATCCGCTGCGCGCCGCAGGTGGCGGGCGCGGGCCGCGACACCCTCGCGCACGCCCGGCTGGTCGCCGAGCGCGAGTTGGCCTCGGCCGTGGACAACCCGGTGGTCCTGGAGGACGGCCGGGTCGAGTCGAACGGCAACTTCCACGGCGCGCCCGTGGCGTACGTGCTGGACTTCCTGGCGATCGCCGCCGCCGACCTCGGGTCGATCGCGGAGCGCCGTACCGACCGGCTGCTGGACAAGAACCGCTCGCACGGCCTGCCGCCGTTCCTGGCCGACGACCCGGGCCTGGACTCCGGCCTGATGATCGCGCAGTACACGCAGGCGGCGCTGGTCAGCGAGATGAAGCGGCTCGCGGTGCCCGCGTCGGTGGACTCGATCCCGTCGTCCGCGATGCAGGAGGACCATGTCTCGATGGGCTGGTCCGCGGCGCGCAAGCTCCGTACCACCGTCGACAACCTGACCCGGATCATCGCGGTCGAGATGTACGCGGCCACCCGCGCGCTGGAGATCAGGGCCGCGGAGCACAAGGGCGAGGACCGCCACCCCGCCCCCGCGACGGCGGCGGTGCTGGCCGCGGTGCGCGAGGCGGGCGTGCTGGGCGCGGGCCCCGACCGCTTCCTGTCGCCCGACCTGGAGGCGGCCTACGCCTTCGTACGGGCCGGGAAGCTGGCGCGGGCGGCCGAGTCCGTCACCGGGCCGCTGGCCTGACCGAGATCAGGACCGGGCCGCGGGCCGGACGCTCCGGGCCGCGGCCGGACGGTCGCGGTCCGGCCGCGGTCGGACGGTTCAGACCGCGGCCTGGCGGGCGCGGCGGCCCGCGTTGAGGATCAGCCCCGCGCCCGCCACCAGGAACGAGGCACCGCCGATGACATACGGCTTGGTGTCGATGGCGCCGGTGTCGGCGAGGACGACCTTCGCCGTGGCGTGGTGCTCCACCGTCAGCGTGTTGTTCGTCTTCGTGCTCGTGCTCGTCGTCTTCGCCGTGGAGTCGTGACCCGGGCTCGCGGTCGCGGACGGTACGAAGAAGACCGCGGCGAGAACGGCGGCGGCCGCGGCGGCGACATAGGGACGGGGCGAGGTCAACGGATCCCCCAGTAGGTGCGGTGACTTGACCGTAGGGGCCGATGCTAGTGACTTGGTGTGGCTCGTGGGAAGCCGCGCCCCCTGCCCTTACGCTCCGTGGCATGAGCACTACTGAGATCCCGCGCGGCGAGAGCGGTCCGCGCTACGTACGGCTCCAGGTGGAACTGGTCCTGGAGGTCACGTCCCCCGAGGATCTGCGGGGTGCGGCCCTGGACCACATCCGCGCCGACGCGTTCATGCCGCAGCAGGAGCGGGGCCACGCCGAGGCGGCCGTGGGCAAGGACGAGTCCGAGGCACTGGCCTATCTGGTCGACCCCGCCGAGCTGGTGTTGTCCGTCCCCGGCACCGAGCTGGTCCAGGCGTCCTGGTCCTGCGCGCACACCGAGTACGACCCCGACGCCGACGACTGGGGCCTCGACGAGGACGACGACGGCGACGACAGCGCTGCGGAGGAGGACGACGACAGTCCGTCATAAAGACCCCTCCCACCTGCGGGAACGCGGAGCCCTCGGCCTCTTCCGGCCGGGGGCTCACTGCGTGGGGAACCCCACAATTCCGGCGGAAACGGACCACAAACCCACCTCGGCCTGTTTCCATGCATATGGACGAAGGTCGCGATTCGCCCGCGAGTCGGCCGCACCGATGGGAAGCCATTGGGACCCCAAGCCATTGGAGAGATGCGTGACGCCGCACCACACCGGAAAAGCCCCTGCCAAGCGCTCAGTGATCACCCGCCGCAGCACACTCGCGGCGATAGCCGTGCTCATGGGCGGGACTGTCGCGCTCACCGCGTGCAACAGCGGCGGCAGCGGGCACGCCTCCGGTGCGGACGGCAAGGCGACCAGCGTGGCGCCCTCGGCCACGGCCTCGGCCTCCGCCTCCGCCCCGGCCCCGAAGGGGACGCAGGCCAAGGAGGACGCGGCCGCGGAGAAGGCCACCTCCGACGCGCACATCACCATCTCGCCGCACACCGGCAGCACCGGCGCCAGCATCCACAGCGCCAAGGTCACGGTCACCGGCGGCACCCTGACGTCCGTCACCATGCGGGCGAAGGCCACCGGCGCCGCGGTCGCGGGCACGATATCCGCCGACGGCAAGAGCTGGACGCCCGACTCCGCGCTGGCCCGCGGCACGCAGTACGCGGTCGCGGCCGCCGCCACCGACGCGCAGGGCCGCCCCGCCGCCACGAACTCCACCTTCGCGACCACCTCCGCCTACGACACCTTCATCGGCTACTTCACCCCCGAGGACGGCTCCACCGTCGGCGTGGGCATGCCGGTCTCGATCAACTTCGACAAGCCGATCACCAGCGCCCACCGCGCCGCCGTGGAGCGGGCGATCACCGTCACCTCCAGCAGCGGCCAGGTGGTGGCGGGCCACTGGTTCAGCGCCACCCGGCTGGACTTCCGGCCGCAGCAGTACTGGCAGGCCGGTTCGCATGTCTCGCTGGCGCTGCACCTCGACGGCGTCAAGGGCGCCCCGGGCGTCTACGGCGTCCAGCACAAGACGGTGAACTTCACCGTCGGCCGCTCCCAGGTCTCCACCGTCGACACCAAGACGCACATGATGACGGTCGTCCGCGACGGCCAGGTGATCAAGACGATCCCGATCTCCGCGGGCGCGCCGGACCACACCACGTACGACGGCCAGATGGTCATCGCCGAGAAGTTCCAGACCACCCGCATGAACGGCGCCACGGTCGGCTTCACGCAGGACGACGGCAAGGGCGAGTACGACATCAAGGACGTCCCGCACGCCATGCGGCTGAGCAACTCGGGCACCTTCATCCACGGCAACTACTGGGGCTCGAAGGCGATCTTCGGCCACACCAACACCAGCCACGGGTGCATCGGCATCAGCGACACCAAGGGCGGCAAGGACGCCACCACCCCGGCCGCCTGGTTCTTCGCGAACTCGCTGGTCGGTGACGTGGTGATCGTCAAGAACTCGCCGGACAAGACGATCCAGCCGGACAACGGCCTCAACGGCTGGAACATGTCCTGGGCGGCGTGGACGGCCCCGCAGTAGGCCGTCCCGAGCGATCCCGTCATCCCGTCATTCCGTACGACGGCTACGCGCCGTGCTTGAGCACCCAGTCCGCCGGGTTGTCGAGCACGGCGCGTGCCGCGCTGTAGGCGGCGCCGAGGAGTACGCCGTCGCGGCCCAGGCGTGAGGTGACCACGTCCTCGGCGCGCCACTGCCGGTCGGTGACGCGGTCGGCCAGCTCGCGGCGTACGCCCGGCAGCAGCCAGGGTGTGAGTGCGGCCAGCGGGCCGCCGACCACCACCGCCTGCGGGTCGAGCAGGTTCACCGCGCCGCTGAGCGCGATGCCGAGGGCGGCGCCCGCCTCCTCCAGCGCCCGCAGCGCCGCCGGGTCGCCCGCCTCGGCCGCCGCGCGCAGCGCGGGGCCGCCACCCGCGCCGATCCCGGCCGCCCGCAGCAGCGCCTCCTCGCCCGCGTAGGTCTCCAGGCAGCCGTGCGCGCCGCACGAGCACAGGGGGCCGTCGGGCCGTACGGGTACGTGGCCCAGCTCGCCCGCGAAGCCGCGCGCGCCGCGGAACAGCCGGCCCTCGACGACGAGGGCGGCGCCGATGCCGATCTCCGCGGAGACATGCACGAAGTCGGCGAGCCGGGGGTGGCCGCCGAGCCACAGCTCGGCGAGGGCGCCGAGGTTCGCCTCGTTCTCGACGACGGTCTCCTGGCCGAGGGCCGCCGCGACGGCGACGTCCTCCCAGCCGAGGTTGGGGGCCCGCAGTACGGTGCCGCGGTCGCGGCCGACCAGGCCGGGGACGGCGACCGTCGTGCCGACCGGGAGCAGGCCGCGGTCGCGGGCCTCCCGCGTGACCTGGGCGGTCAGGCCGGCCAGTTCCGCGAGTACCTCGGGGGCGGGGCGGCCGCGGTTGGCCGCCGGAACCTGTGTGCGGCAGCGGACCTTGCCGCGCAGGTCCACCACGCACGCCGCGAGGTGGTCGACGCCCACCTCTGCGCCGACGCCCGCCGGGCCGTTCCCGCTCAACGCCAGCGCCGTACCCGGGCGGCCCACCGTCCCCGGGCGCTGCGCGCCGCGCTCCTCCAGCAGGCCGCTCGCCAGCAGCTCGTCCACCAGCGTCGACACGGTCGCCCGCGTCAGCCCGACCTCCGCCGCGACCGCCGCCCGCGTCACACTCGCGCCCGCGGCGAGCGACCGCATCACGAGCGCCATGTTCCGCCGCCGCAAGCCGGCTTGGGCGCCGGTGCCCTTCCCCACGTGAACCTCCATCCCTCGGCCCCCAGTATCTTTCCCACCCACCCACCCCACCCGTGCGGGTCGGATCCCGTCTACCGGTCCTCCCGCAGCCGCCGGCGGCGGGTGCGCCCCCACTGTTGTGACCCGCAGCCGAAGCCGATGCCGCACGGGTGGCTGCGGGTGGGAAAACCCTTACGTACGCGCCGCGGAGGCAAGCGGCATGGCCGCCGCCAGCCGGGCGAGGGCGGCGTCGTCGCGGGGCACCGCTGGGTGGAGGGCCCCGGCGGCGGTGTTCCAGCGGTGCGCGATGGCGGTGGGGGACTCGCCCGTGAGGAGAGCCGCGGCCTGGGCGGCGGCGCCGAGGGCGACGAGCTCGCGCGCCGCGGGCACCTGGACGGGCCGCCCGGACAGGCGGCGGACCGTGGAGAGCCAGGCCGCCCCCCGCGCACCCCCGCCGATCAGCAGGAGCGGCTCGTCCGTCGAGGAGCCGCCGTCCACGGCGAGAACCTGGCCGAGCGCCCCGAGCAGCGCGTAGACGGCCCCGTCGTACGCCGCCTGCAGCACCTGACCGGAGGTCGTGTCGTGGCGCAGCCCGGTGAGCAGCCCGGACGCGTAGGGAAGGTTCGGGGTGCGCTCGCCGTCGAGGAAGGGCAGGAAGGCGACGGACCCGCCGTCCTCCACATCCTCGCGGTCCCGCCCGAGCAGCGCGGCGACCTTGTCGACGGCGAGCGTGCAGTTGAGGGTGCAGGCCAGCGGCAGCCAGCCGCCGTCGGCCGCCGCGAACCCGGCGACCGTACCGGAGGTGTCCGTGGGCCGCCGCCGCGCCACGGTGTAGACCGTGCCGGACGTGCCGAGGCTGAGCACCGCCCGCCCGGGGGTGAGGCCGAGCCCGAGCGCGGCGGCCGCGTTGTCGCCGGTGCCCGCGCCGACCAGGGCCCCGGACCGCAGCGGCGGCACGTCCCGTACGGTGCCGGCCCGCTCGCCGGGCCCGAGCACGGCCGGCAGCAGCGCGGGATCGAGCCCGACGGAGTCCAGCAGCGCGGTGTCGTACGTCTCGCTGTCGGTGGCCCACCACCCCGTCCCGGAGACGTCGCCACGGTCGGTGACCGCGGCCCCGCTCAGCCGCTCGGTGAGGAAGTCGTGCGGCAGGCGTACGGCCGCGGCCGCCGCGGCGGCCTTCGGCTCGTGCTCGGCGAGCCACGCCCACTTCGCCACGGTGAAGCTCGCCCCGGGCACCGACCCGAACCGCTCGGCCCACCACGCCGCCCCGTACCGCTCCACCAGCGCGTCGGCCTGCGGCGCGGACCGCACGTCGTTCCAGAGCAGCGCGGGCCGCAGTGCCCGCCCCGCGTCGTCGAGCACCACGAGCCCGTGCTGCTGCCCGCCGACCGAGATCGCCTCGGCGCGCGCCGCGTACTCACCGAGCTGCCCGAGCGCGTCGAGCAGCGCGTCCCACCACACCTCCGGGTCGGTCTCGCGCGCCGCGCCGCCGCTGACGGTGTGCGGGGCCTGCCCCGAGGCCAGCACGGCGCCGGTGGCGACGTCCACGGCCAGCACTTTCGTGGACTGGGTGGAGCTGTCCACCCCGAGTACGACCTGCGCGTTCGGCACCTGTGACGCCATGTGATGTCGACCCCTTCCCGGGTTCCCACTTCCCATCATGGGTCTCGCATACTAATTTGTTCAACAGTCTGACGAATAGGAGCCAGCCGCAATGACTTCCGAGACGCACCTCACTCCGGGCACCACCGGTGCCACCCCGAGCCTCACCCCGGGCCCCGAGCACAAGTTCACCTTCGGGCTGTGGACCGTCGGCTGGCAGGGCCGCGACCCGTTCGGCGACGCGACCCGCGCGCCCCTCGACCCGGTCGAGAGCGTGCACCGGCTCGCCGAGCTGGGCGCGTACGGCGTGACCTTCCACGACGACGACCTGATCCCCTTCGGCTCCTCCGACGCCGACCGCGACGCGCACGTCAAGCGCTTCCGCACCGCGCTGGACAGCACCGGCCTCACCGTGCCGATGGCGACCACCAACCTCTTCACGCACCCCGTCTTCAAGGACGGCGCCTTCACCGCCAACGACCGCGATGTCCGCCGCTTCGCGCTCCGCAAGACGATGCGCAACATCGACCTCGCCGCGGAGCTGGGCGCCCGGATCTACGTCGCCTGGGGCGGCCGCGAGGGCGCCGAGTCCGGTGCCGCCAAGGACGTGCGGGTCGCGCTCGACCGGCTGAAGGAGGCGTTCGACCTGCTCGGCGAGTACGTCGTCGAGCAGGGGTACGACCTGCGGTTCGCCGTCGAGCCCAAGCCGAACGAGCCGCGCGGCGACATCCTGCTGCCGACCGTCGGCCACGCGCTGGCCTTCATCAACGCCCTGGAGCGGCCCGACATGGTCGGCGTCAACCCGGAGGTCGGCCACGAGCAGATGGCCGGGCTCAACTTCCCGCACGGCATCGCCCAGGCCCTGTGGCACGGCAAGCTCTTCCACATCGACCTCAACGGCCAGACCGGTATCAAGTACGACCAGGACCTCCGCTTCGGCGCCGGCGACCTGCGTTCCGCCTTCTGGCTGGTCGACCTGCTGGAGTCGGCGGGCTACGAAGGGCCGCGGCACTTCGACTTCAAGCCGCCGCGTACCGAGGACTACGACGGCGTCTGGGCGTCGGCCGCGGGCTGCATGCGCAACTACCTGCTGCTCAAGGAGCGCAGCGCCGCCTTCCGCGCCGACCCGGCGGTCCAGGCCGCCCTGCGCGCCTCCCGCCTCGACGAACTCGCCGTCCCCACCCTGGCCGAGGGCGAGACCCTCGGCGCGCTGCTCGCGGACCGCGGCGCCTACGAGGACTTCGACGCCGAGGCGGCGGCGCAGCGCGGCATGGCCTTCGAGCACCTGGACCAGCTCGCCATGGAGCACCTCCTCGGCGCGCGCTGAGCGCCGCGCGAGCGCCGGGCTCCCCGCCCCCGCCGTCAGGCCGCGGTCAGCTCACGCCCGTGCCGCAGTCGGTGCGGATCTCGGGGCTCGCGGCGGTGGAGTCGGCCAGCGCGGGGAGACCGGCGATCTCGACGGCGACACCGAGCCGGTAGTGGTAGGTGCCGACGCGGCCCTGGGGGCAGATGGCGGTGACCGGTCCGCCCGGCTGGTCCTGGGCGCCGGTCCAGGCGGTGCGGGCGCGGGAGCTGTACGGGCGCCAGCCCGACCAGCTGTCGCGCTGCACCTCGTAGTGCTGCCGCAGCCGGGCCGTCCGGCCCGCACAGTGGGTGCGGAAGCCCGCCGACCGCAGATGCGCCCGGGGGGCCGCGCCGCCGACCACGATCTCGCCGCTCTCGGTGACCGGCGACACGGTGGTGGTGCACCACCAGCCGTGCACGGTCACGATCCGCACCTCCTGGCAGGCGCTCGCGCTGCCCGGGGCGCGGTAGTCGGCGACCCGTACCGCGTCCGCCGCCTTCGGGGCGGCGTCGATGTCGCCCACCGTCATCCGGGTCGACCCGTCGCCCATCGTCTCCGACCGCCAGGCCAGCTTCGTCTGCAGTGGCGAGGGATCGGGGGAGGGCCGCGGGCTCATGTCCGCGCACGGCTGCTCGGTCTGCGGCGGCTGCCCCGCCCGGTGCGCGGCGGGCTGCCCGCCGGGGCGGCATCCGGCGGTGGCGGCGAGGACGGTCACGCCGAGCACGGCGGCCAGGACCGTACCGGCCGGGGCGGATCGGGCGGGTCGGACCATGGGGCGCTCCCTCGGGGACGGCGGACGCGCGGCCGTCAAATGCTGTGCGCCGGCTGTCCGTTGTGGCGAGTGGTGCCTTCTGTGACTCACCCCGCCCCGGTGGCGGTTCCCCCCGCTGCCGTGCCCGCTCCCGCCGGGCCCCGTCCATTCAGCAGCCGCAGCCTCGCTCGATCAGTGCGTGGAAGCCGAACGGCAGGCCCAGCACGAACAGCCGGATCACCGAGACCGCGATCCCGGCCCGTACGGTCCTGGGGTCGTGCCGCGGGCCCACCACGGCCCACCAGGTGCCGCACAGCGACCCGACCAGCAGGATCACATAGACGGCGACGGCGGGCGGTCGCATCAGGTTCCCGGGGTCGTCGGCCACGCGGTGGCCCAGCCGCACCACCGCCCGCGCCACGGACAGGGTCACCGCCAGGTCCAGCAGCATGACGCCCAGCCACACCCGCGCCGGACCGAACCTCCGGGTCCTCGTGTCGGCCATCCCTCAGCCCACCGGGGCGCCGGGCCGCCGGACCATGAAGACGTCCACCGGGTCCTGGGACTCCATGACGAATCCGTGCCGCTCGTAGAGCCGACGGGCGGGGCTGCCCTGGAGGACGTTCAGGCTCACGGCCACCCCCCGCGCGTCGGTGCGCGCCAGCAGGGTGCGCAGCACGGCCGAGCCGAGTCCGCGGCCCTGGTGGCGGGGGTCGAGATAGAAGTGCTCCAGCCACTGCCTGTCCTCGGCGGGGCGGAGCGCGACACAGCCCGCCAGTTCGCCGTCGACCACGATCACCGAGGTGTGCTCGGCGCGGAAGGCGTCCCGCAGCCGCTGCCGCACCCGGTGCTCGTCGTAGCGGCCCAGGCGCTCCAGGTCCGGCCGCATCACCGCGGCCCGCAGTTCGGCGAGCGGTTCGATGTCCGCCGTCGCCGCGTCCCGCAGCTCCCAGCCCCCGTCATCCGCAGTCATGGCCGGAGTATCGCAGTCCGTGACTGTCACAGACCGGCCGGGTGGAGCCGGGTGAAACCGGGTTGACGGGCCGTTCGCGCACGCGATTGCCTGGGGCGGTGTCCGACATACGCATCACCCAGGTGGACGGCGAGGCCGCGCTCCTCGACTGGCAGTTCGTCCACAACCTGATCATCCCCACCGCCCCGCTCTCCCTCGACGAGGTACGCGAGCGCGCGGGGCGCAACCGGCTCGATGTGGCGTACCGCGGGGACGTGCTGGTCGGCTGCATGACGGTGCGGCCGCCCGCCGACGAGCCGGCGACCGCGACGGTGATCGCCCGGGTGCTGCCCGAGCACCGCGGGCAGGGAATCGGCGCGCGGCTCTACGCCCGGGGGCTGGAGTCGGCGCGCGCACTCGGTGCGACCGTCATCGAGACGGTGGTGCTCGCCTCCAACCCGGAAGGGCTGCGGTTCGCCCTGGCACAGGGCTTCGTGGAGTTCGACCGGTACGTGCTGCCGGGCGACACCATCGCCTTCGTCGACCTGCGGCTGGCGCCCCGCGACTGAGGCCGGTGGCGGCGCCGTCGTGTGTCAGCCCGTGAAGCCCTGCTCCCGCAGGATCGTGTCGATACGGGACCGGTGCGCCGCCTCCCACGCGTCGAGCGACTCCCCGGCCTCCTTGGCCAGCTTCGCCCGCGCCGCGGCCAGCACCTCGTCGCGGCGGTCGGCGGGCGTCACCACGACACCCTCCTCGTCGGCCACCACGATGTCCCCCGCGGCCACGCGCACCCCGCCGCACCGCACCGGCGCGTTGAGCGGCCCGGCGACCTTCTTGGCGCCGGGAATCGGGATGACCCCGCGGGCGAACACGGGGAATCCGCTCTCGCGTACCTCGGCGAGGTCCCGGATCACCCCGTCCACCACGAAGCCCGCGATGCCGCGCCGCTGGGCGACCGCGCACACGTTCCCCCCGGCCACTGCGTAGTCCACGTCCCCGGCCTCGACCACGATGACCGACCCGGGCTCCGCACGGTGGATCGCCGCGTGCAGCATCAGGTTGTCGCCCGGAGGACACCGCACGGTGAACGCGGGACCGGCCAGCCGCGGCATCGGCCCCCACAGCGGCCGTACCCCGATGTCCATGACCTGCTCCCGCCCGAGCACATCCGCGAGCGTGGTCGGCGGAATGTCCCTGAACCCGGTGACGTCGTCGTTCATCTGCGTCCTTCGTCGCTGCGGCACCGCCGTTCGCGGGCCGTTGCCCAGGCTAACCGCGGCCGCATGGCAGGGTGGAGACCGGCCGACCGGCCGGGACGACTGGGGGAGGGGTACCGCCGATGGGGACCGCTGACGCTGCCGGGACCGTGGAGATCGACGAGGACCTGGTACGGGGCCTGCTGAAGGACCAGCACCCCGATCTCGCCGGGCTGGACCTGCGGTTGGTGGACGGGGGCTGGGACAACCAGGTCTGGCGGCTCGGCGAGGAGCTGGCCGTGCGGCTGCCGCGTACGGAACGGGCCCCGGGGCTGCTGGGGAAGGAGGCGCGCTGGCTGCCCGTGCTGGCGCCGCGGCTTCCGCTTCCGGTGCCCGTCGCCGTACGCAGCGGTGCGCCGTCCGCGCGCTTCCCGCGGCCGTGGACCGTCGCGGCCTGGGTGCCCGGCGCGCCGGGGGACCTCGCGCCCATCAGCCGGGCGGACGACGGGGCGCTCCGGCTGGCCGCGTTCCTGCGCGCGCTGCACCGCGACGCGCCCGCCGACGCGCCGGGCAGCGCCGACCGGGGCGGGCCGCTGGGGCCGCGTACCGACGGGGTCCTGTGGCAGCTCGACCAGGTGGCGACGGACGGCGTCGTCGGCGGCCACCCCGTCCGGGCGCTGCGGGACGTGTGGGACGACGCCGTCGCGGCTCCCGGCTGGACGGGTGCGCCGCAGTGGCTGCACGGCGACCTGCACCCGGCGAACATCGTCACGTCCGGCGGCACGCTCTGCGGGGTGATCGACTTCGGCGACATGTGCACCGGCGACCCGGCGACGGACCTCGCCGCCGCCTGGGTCCTGCTGCCCGCGGGCGCCGCACCCCGGTTCCTCGCGGCGTACGCCCACCCCCACGCGGCCCCCGACCCCGCCATGATCCGCCGGGCCCGGGGCTGGGCGGTCCTGCGCGCTCTCGCCCTGATCGGGATCGGCCAGGCCGGGGACCGGGGACTGCCCGGCGGCAAGCCGACCTGGGGCCGCGCCGGGTTGGCCGCGCTCGACCGGGTGCTGGGTTCCTGACGGCACTCGCCCCAGGCCGCCGTAGGCCGCCCCCGGTCGCCGCCCTCAGAAGCCGATGGCCTCGCGGAGCAGCAGGACGGTGCCGCGTCCGGGGAAGGGCTCGGCGTTGAGGACGAGCAGGCGGTTGACGGCGCTGGGGACACCGTAGGCGGCCTGCGCGCGGGCCGATTCCAGCGGGAGGGCGTGCTCCTCGACGCGGCGCAGCGCGGCACCGAGGTCGGGGACCAGCTTCTGGGCGCCGACGATCCAGATCGCCCGGGACCCGCCGGAGTAGGCGGGGAGCTGGCTGCCGCTCGCCGACGCCACGACCAGCGAACCGGTCTCGGTGACGGCGGCGACGCTGCCGAGCACGAGGTCCGGGCTCGCGAGCATCCGCCGGATCTCGTCCCCTTGCGTGGCGCGGTCCATGGCGAGGGCACGCGGCCTGACGGCGTCGTACCGCCCGCTGGCGTTGATGTCCTCCTCGATGCCGGACAGGCGCAGCGTCTCGCTGGCCCCGGTGAACACCGTCGTCCCCTCGGGGATCAGCTCCCTGACACGGGCGCGCGCCGCCGCGGCGTCGTCGAGCACTTCGACGGTGAAGCCGTTCGCCGCCAGCGCGTCGGCGGCCCGCTCCAGGCGCCGCGCGTCGGCGGGTTCGCTGAATTCGGTGGTCGGTGCGGGGGTCGTCGAAGCGGTCGTCGGGGTGGTCATGGTGTGGCTCCTGTGCGGGTGGTCGTGGGTGGGCCGACGGGGTCGGCGGCGGGGGCCGGGCGCCGGCTCAGCGGCTGTTCCAGGCCGTGTGCGGCGAGCCCGGCAGCGGCGTGGTGTCGAGGTAGCGGATCTCGTAGACCCGCTCGGTGAACTTCCAGCCGTCCTCGGTACGCCGGTAGTGGTCGTGGTAGATCGCGTAGTTCACGAAGGACCGGCCGTCGCGGGTGCGCCCCAGCTCCTGGAGGTACGCGCGCCCGGAGGCCGTGTCGCCGAACAGCAGGACCGAGCCCGGGTGCGTGGTCTGCACGAGGTAGTCGACGTGCCGCGGCACCTGTTCGAGCCAGGCGCGGATCTCGTCGCGGCCGGACAGATCGGCGGGGACGTCGGGCATCCGCAGCGTGCCGTCCTCGGTGAACAGCGACGCCATGCGGTCGTAGTCGCGCATCATCCCCGCGTCGCTGTACTCGCCGCGCAGCGCCTCGATCTCGACGCGGTCGGCGATCGCCTGAAAGTCGTTCATGGTCTTCTCCTCCACAGCGCTCTCAGTGGTACGACGACACCGCGACGCGGAATGTGAGGTGGGGCGCCCGCCTCACATTCCGGCGGGCTGTCCCGTCGTACGGGTGAGGGGCAGAAGCGAACGAGGGAGCCGTCGACACCATGACCAGCCGACCCGGGCACGAGGACCTGCGCGCGATCATGGGCGAGCGCCGCCACCTCATCAATCTCGCCTACCGCCTGCTGGGCTCACTGGCCGAGGCGGAGGACGCCGTCCAGGAGACGTACGCCCGCTGGTACGCCATGCCGCGCGAGAAGCAGCAGGCCGTCGAGGTGCCGGGCGCCTGGCTGACGACGGTCGCGAGCCGGATCTGCCTGGACCTGCTCGGCTCCGCGCGGGCCAGGCGGGAGCGCTACGTCGGCGAGTGGCTCCCGGAGCCGGTGCCGGAGCCGGGGGAGTGGCTCACCGGGCGGCCGGGCGACACCACGGCCGACCCCGCCGACCGGATCACCCTCGACGAGTCGGTGAACATGGCCTTCCTCGTCGTCCTGGAGGCGATGACCCCGGCCGAGCGCGTCGCGTTCATCCTGCACGACGTCTTCCGGTACGCCTTCGCCGAGATCGCCGAGATCACCGGCCGTACGCCCGCCGCCTGCCGCCAGCTGGCGTCCTCCGCGCGCCGCCGTGTCCGCGTCGGGCAGGACCGGGCGCCGGCCGCGCCCACCGCACAACAGGCGGGAATCGTGCGGGACTTCAAGCAGGCGTGGGAGGCCAAGGACATCGACGCGCTGGTCGGCCTGCTCGACCCCGGCGCCGTCTTCACCGCCGACGGCGGCGGTCTCGCCCAGACCGTGCTGCTGCCCATCGAGGGCGGCGAGCAGGTCGCGCGGGCCTACCTGGAGATCGCCCGTGTGCGGCCGCCGGGTGTGGCGATCCTGGAGCGTACGGTCAACGGCCAGCCCGGGCTGATCGTCCAGCAGGACGGCGTCACGGTCACGGTGTTCGCCTTCGAGATCACCGGCGGCCGGATCACGCACATCTGGGCCGTACGCAACCCCGAGAAGCTCCGCCCCTGGACGGCGGGCTGACCCCGGCCCGCCCCGGGGGCGTCAGAGGTCGCCGCCCGCCGTGAGGCTCGCGCGCAGGGCCGCGAAGAGGCGGGCGCAGCGTGCGGCCATGGCGTCGGGGGACTGGTCGGGATGCTGGATCCACCAGCGGACCAGGGCCGTGACCAGGCCCCGCCAGGCGTACTTGAGCGCGTCGGCGTCCAGCGGGTCGGTGCCGAGCGGAGCGGTGCCGAGCGGGTCGCCGTCGATTCCGCCGCCGGATCCGGCGGCGCGGAGCAGGTCCGCGGTGCCGGTGGCCGCGAGGGTGTCGATGGCGGCGCGGTAGTGCGCGGCGCGGGCCGCGGCCTCGCCGCCCTCGGGGAGTGACGGGTCGTAGAGCACGAACCACGCCTCGCGCCGCCCCTCCAGGGCGGTGAACACCGCGTGCAGCACCAGGAGCGGGGTGCGCGGGGCGGTGATCTCGCCCGGCCCCATCGCGTCCCGGATCGCGCCGAGCAGCCGGTCGCCCACCGGTTCCAGGCAGGCCAGGTAGAGGTCCTGCTTGGAGCCGAAGTACTGGTGCAGCAGCGTCTTGGTGACACCGACGCGCGCCGCGACGGCGGTCAGCGAGGTCGTCTCGTAGCCGTGGCGGCCGAACTCGGCGGTGGCCGCGGCCAGGATCTGCTGTTCGCGGACGGCCCGGGGGATGCCCTTGGTTCCGGCTCGGGGGCGGGGGGAGGTTGCCATGCCCACGATATTACCCTACGGTAATTTACCCGGTGGTTAATTCGTGCAGAACGGAACCCTCATGCCCGACGCGACGCCCGCCCCCGCCCCCCGTCCCGCCGCCGCCCGCGCCGCCCGTACCCGTTCCTGGTGGGGCTGGGGCTGGGCCGACGCGCACCCCGACGACGCCGAGTGCGCGGCGATGGGGGCGCTGCTGCCGGGGACGCTCGCCCGCCCGCTGCCGGTGCCGCGGATCGCCGACCTGGGCATCGGCGGCCCCGCCGTCGAGCCGCCCGGCAGCCTCGCGCACCTGGTCACCGCCGACCCCGAGGCGCGCGCCGCCCACGCGATGGGCAAGGCGTACCGCGACGTGATGCGCGCCCTGCGCGGCCGTCCCGGCCGGATACCCGACCTGGTCGCGCACCCCGCGGACGACCAGGACGTGGCCGACCTCCTGGAGTGGGCGGGCGGGCGCGGCGTGGCCGTGATCCCTTACGGCGGCGGCTCGTCGGTCACCGGGGGCGTGGAGTACCGCGGCGACGCGCACCGGGCCGTGCTGTCGCTCGATCTGACCGCGATGGACCAGGTCCTGGAGGTCGACACCGAGAGCCGGGCCGCCCGGATCCGGGCGGGCGCCTTCGGGCCCGCGCTGGAGGACCGGCTCAGGCCGCACGGGCTGACGCTGCGGCACTTCCCGCAGAGCTTCGAGTTCTCCACCCTCGGCGGCTGGCTGGCCACCCGCGCGGGCGGCCACTACGCCACCGTCCACACGCACATCGACGACTTCGTCCAGTCCCTGCGGGTGGTCACCCCCGCGGGCACCGGCACCTCGTGGCGGCTGCCCGCCTCCGGCGCCGGGCCGTCGCCCGACCGGCTGTTCCTCGGCTCGGAGGGCGCGCTCGGCGTCATCACCGAGGCATGGATGCGGCTGCGGGAGCGCCCCGTCCACAAGGCGTCCGCGCCGGTCACCTTCGCCGAGTTCCCCGCGGCGCTGCGCGCGGTCCGCGCCATCGCCCAGTCCGGCCTCGCCCCCGCCAACTGCCGCCTCCTCGACCCCGGTGAGGCCGCCCTGTCCGGCGCGGCGCGCGACGGTTCCTCCGTGCTCGTGCTCGGCTTCGAGTCCGCGGTGCTGCCCGTCGACACCGACCTCGCCCACGCCCTGGACCTGGCCCGCGCGCACGGCGGCACACCGGCCCCCGAGTCCGGCCGCGGGTCCTCCTCCGGTGACGCGGTCGGCGCCTGGCGCTCCGCCTTCCTGCGCATGCCGTACCTGCGGGACGGCCTGGCCCGGATGGGAGCCGTGGTGGAGACCTTCGAGACGGCCACCACCTGGGACCGGCTGCCCGCGCTGATCGACGCCGTCCGCACCGAGGTCGGCGCCGCCGCCCGCGAGGCCACCGGCCACCCCGCCACCCTCAACTGCCGCCTCACGCACGTCTATCCCGACGGCGCGGCGCCGTACTTCACCGTCCTGGCCGCCGGTCGCCCCGGTGACGAGACCGCCGTCTGGGACCACCTCAAGGACGTCGCCTCCGACGTGCTCCACCGCCACCGGGCCACCGTCACCCACCACCACGCCGTGGGCCGCGACCACCGCCCCGGCTACGACCGCCAGCGCCCGGCCCCCTTCGCGCTGGCGCTGGACGCCGTCAAGTCCGCCCTCGACCCGCACGGCATCCTCAACCCCGGGGTGCTCGTCGGCTGACCCCGGCACGCCTGTGAGGGGTCGTCACCCCTCGGCGCGGTCCAGCTGCTCGTCGAGGGCGAGCGCGGCCGCGATGAGCGCGAGGTGCGTGAACGCCTGCGGGAAGTTGCCCAGTTGCTCGCCGGAGGGGCCGATCTCCTCGGCGAACAGGCCGACATGGTTGGCGTAGGTGAGCATCTTGTCGAAGGCGTAACGGGCCTGGGTGAGCCGCCCGGCCCTGGCGAGGGCCTCGACGTAGTGGAAGCTGCACAGGTTGAAGGTGCCCTCGGAGCCGCGCAGCCCGTCCGGGGAGGCGGAGGGGTTGTAGCGGTAGACGAGGCTGTCGCTGACGAGTTCGTCGTCCATGGCGTCGAGGGTGGTCAGCCAGTCGGGGTCCTTCGGGGCGATGAACCCCATCCGCGGCATCAGCAGCAGGGAGGCGTCCAGCACGTCGGAGCCGAAGTGCTGGACGAAGGCCCGGCGTTCGGCGTTCCAGCCGCGGTCGACGATCTGCCGGAAGGCGGCGTCCCGCGCCTCGGTCCAGCGGGCGATGTCGGCCGGACGGGAGCCGGCGGTGGCGAACCTGATGCCGCGGTCGAAGGCCACCCAGGTCATCAGGCGGCTGTACGTGAAGTCCTTGCGGCCGCCGCGGGTCTCCCAGATCCCCTCGTCGGGGCGGTCCCAGTGGTCGGCGAGCCAGTCGAGGAGACCGGAGAAGGCCCGCCAGCCGCGCAGGTCGCCGAGGTTCTTGGCCTGGGAGAGCGCGTCGGCGGCCTCGCCGTAGATGTCGAGCTGGATCTGGTCGGCCGCGGCGTTGCCCGCCCGGACCGGGGCCGACTTCCGGTAGCCCTCCAGATGGTCCAGGGTCTCCTCGGTCAGATGCGGGTCGCCGTCGATCCGGTACATGATCTGCAGCGGCTCGCCGGAGGTGGTGCCGCCCGCGTCGACCCGGTCCCGCATCCAGATGCGGAAGGCGCGGGCCTCGTCCTCGAAGCCGAGGTCGGACAGCGCGCGCACCGACAGCGAGGCGTCGCGGACCCAGGTGTAGCGGTAGTCCCAGTTGCGCTCGCCGCCGACCTGCTCGGGAAGTCCCATGGTGGCGGCGGCGATCGGGGCGCCGGTCGGGGCGTACGTGAGCAGCTTGAGGGTGATGGCGGAGCGGTTGACCGCCTGGTGCCAGCGGCCGCGGTAGCGGGATGTGCGCAGCCAGCCGTGCCAGAAGGCGCGGCAGCCGTCGAAGGCCCGCTGGATGTCCTCGCGCCGCAGCCGGTCGTCGGGCGGCCGGTCACCGGAGTGGCCGGTCAGCACGACGGCGGCCATCTCCCCTGCGGTCAGGGTGAATCGGGCCGTGAGGTCGTCGTCCTCGGGGCGCAGCTCGATGCCCTCGGTCGCCTCGACGCACAGGTCCGTCCCCGGCCCGTGGAAGACCGCCCTGCCGTCGCCCTCCTCGGTGAGGGTGTGCCCGGCGCGTCCGTAGTCGAAGCGGGGCCGGCAGGCGAGCACGTACGACAGGCTGCCGCGTACGGTCCTGGCGACCCGGAACAGCCGGTGCCGGTCGGACGCGGTCCGGGAGTCGTCCGGCGTCATGAAGTCGATGACCTCGCCGACCCCGCTGGGCGCCATGAAGCGCGTCACGAGGATCGCGGTGTCCGGCAGGTACAGCTGCCTGATCCCCGTCTCGGCCTCGCCCGACAGATCGGCGGCCAGCCGGCAGTGGCCGCCGCGGTCGCTGTCGAGGAGGGAGGCGAACACGCTGGGGGAGTCGAAGCGCGGGGTGCACCACCAGTCGATGGTGCCGTCGGCCGACACCAGGGCGGCGGTCTGCAGATCTCCGATGAAGCCGTGGTCCGCGATCTTCGGGTACGCCGACGCCGTCATACGAGCCTCCCGTCCACCGGCGGGGGTGACGGGAAGTCCCGGGAATCGGGCGTCGCAATCCGCCGGATTTCGTTCGATTTCAGACTAGCGCCGGGTCGTCGGCCTCGCCTGCCCGGTGCGAGGAGCGGGGCAGCAGCAGCGCGGCCGCCAGCCCGACGAGGCCGAGCAGGGCCAGGACGACCATCGCGGTGGCGTAGGCGTTGCGGCTCAGCCCGATGACGAGGATGGTCCCGGCGACGGCCGTGCCCAGCGACGACCCGAGGTTCGACACACTGCGCGACAGCCCGGAGATCTCGCCCTGCTGGTCCTCGCCGAAGCTCGACTGCACCACGTTGACCGACGGGGTCAGCATCACCCCGAGGCCCAGGCCGATCAGCAGCAGCCCGGGGGTGAAGGCCCAGGGGCTCGGGGAGCCCGCCGCCAGCCCGATCAGGACGCCGATCCCGGCGATGGTCAGGACGAAGCCCGCGACGATCAGGGTGCGCTGCGGCCACTTCTTCGCCAGCCGCTCGGCGGCCAGCGACGACGCCAGCAGGCCGAGGGTGGCCGCCGTGAAGATCAGGCCGGTCCGGATCGCGTCGTAGCCGCGGACCACCTGCAGGAAGGCGGCCACGGTGAACGACGAGCCCATGAGCATCAGCCACTGGACGTTCTGCGTGATCATGCCGAGGTTGGACGTGCGGTTGCGGAACAGGCCGGTCGACAGCAGCGGCTCCCGGCCCGCCCGCTCCTCCCGGCGCACCCAGCCGAAGAAGGCGGCCAGGACGACGGCGCCGGCGACGAGCAGGCCGACGGTCAGCCAGATGTTCCGGTCGGCCGCGAGGATCCCCATGACCAGCAGCACCAGACCGACCGCCGACAGCACGGCCCCGACGATGTCGAAGGGGCGGGTGGGGTCGGGCGGCACCGGGTCCTCGACCGACCGGCTCAGCGCCAGGATCGCGACGATCACCAGCGCCTGGAAGACGAAGGCGGCCCGCCAGCTGATCGCCGAGGTGATCAGCCCGCCGATCAGCGGCCCGGCCGCCGCGCCGATGCCGCCCAGCGCCATCACCGTCCCGAACGCCCGGGCCCGCGAGGTCAGATCGGGGAACAGCATCGTGGTGAGGATGTAGACCGGCGGGATGAGCAGCGCGGTGCCGACGCCCTCCAGGATCGAGTTGCCCACGATGAGCACCCCGAGGCCGGGGGCCGCCGCGCTCAGCACCGCGCCGACCCCGTAGACGACAAGACCGGCCAGGAAGCAGCGCTTGCGACCGTAACGGTCCGTCAGTTTCCCGCCGGGGATCATCAGCGCGGCCATCACCAGCAGGAACACGGTGATCGCGATCTGCACGCCCTCCACCGTGGTGTCCAGGTCGTGGCTGATGTCGTTGATCATCACGTTCATGTTCGAGCCGGCGAAGCTGCAGATGAACTGGGCCAGCGCCAGCGGTGCCAGCACCCGCCGCGCGCCCGACGGCGCTCCGCCGGCGCCGGCTTCGGTCTCCGCCCCGCCTGCGCTCACGGCAGCCCTCCGCACTCGTCCCGGCCGCCGGGACCGGCCCGGCCGACGCCCGCCACGGTCCCACGGGCCCCGCGCCCGCCCGCCGCGGCGCGCTGCCGCCCGCGCCGGAATCCCCCCGTCAGTCCACCGGGCCGCCCGCGACATAGATGACCTGGCCCGAGACGAAGCCCGCGTGAGGGCTGGTCAGATAGGAGGCGGTATGGGCGATGTCCTCCGGCTGCCCCACGCGGCCGACGGCGATGGAGGCCGCCGCCTGCCGCTGGAAGTCGTCGAAGTCCAGGCCCAGGCGGCGGGCCGAGAGCCGGGTCATGTCGCTGACGACGAAGCCGGGGGCGATGGCGTTGGCGGTGATGCCGTGCCGGCCGAGCTGCAGCGCGAGGGACTTGGTGAAGCCGATGAGGCCCGCCTTGGCGCTGCCGTAGTCGACCCGGGCGGCGTCGCCGGTGGCGGAGATGCTGGACATGGTGACGATCCGGCCCCATCCCGCGTCGATCATGTACGGGGCGACGGCACGGGTGACGAGGAAGGGGCCGCGCAGGTTGACGCCCAGGACGGTGTCCCACTGCTCGGTGGTCATGTCCACCAGTTCGGCGCGCGGGCCGATGCCCGCGTTGTTGACCAGCACCGTCGGCGGCCCGAGCTCCGCGGCCACCCGGGCGACGGCGGCGCCGACCGCGGCCTCGTCGGCGATGTCCGCCGCGACCGCCAGCGCCGTACCGCCCGCGGCGGTGATCGCCTCGACGGTGCCTGCGCAGTCCGCCTCGTCCAGGTCGACGACGGCCACCGCCAGCCCGTCCCGCGCCAGTTGACGTGCGACGGCGGCGCCGATGCCGCGGGCCGCGCCGGTCACGAGCGCGGTACGGGGGGAGGCGGAGGACCCGGTGGGGGGTGTCTGTGTCATGGGGGAGAGCCCATCCCACCCGGGCCACCGGGTCAATCGGTTAAGCGGCGCCCCCCTGGGCGCGGTACGCGGTGTCGCGCAGCAGTGTGTACATCCGGGCCGGGCGCGGGGCGTAGACCCAGGGCAGCGCGCCGATGTGGCCGTCCACGGCGCGGAACTGGTCGAGCGCCTCGGTGTAGCGGGCCTGGCGGTAGAGGTAGTACGCCAGGACGTGCCGCAGCGCGCGGAGCTGGGCGGAGTCCTCGGTGGCCGCCGCCGCGTCGGCGAGGGCCGCGTCGACCAGGGCCGTCAGGGCGGGCGAGCTGTCGTCGGGGGCGGGCACCAGGTAGTCGTGGTGCTCGAACCAACTGATGAGCGGGAAGCGGGAGAAGAGCAGTCCCGGCGGGGCGGCCGCGGCGGCGGCCTGGGCGAACTGGAACGCGAGGTCCGCGGAGCCGTGCCACTTCTCGCACCAGAACTGCATCGCGCTGCCGTGCGCCGACTGGTGGTACGGGGCGCGCTCGACGACCTCGGCGAACAGCTCGCGGAAGTCGTCGTGGGAGTAGCCGAGGCCGAGGCCGACGGACAGCTCGACCGCGTACGGCGTCGGGTCCGTGGGCGTGGTCAGCTCGGCGGCGCGGTGGCAGGCGTCGCGGGCCCGGCCCAGGACGCGGGTGAAGGCGTCGAACTGCTCGCGGCCGGTGTGCTGGGCCTGCTTGCCGCCGCGCATCCGCCAGGCCAGCCGGACCAGGCCGTCGGCCTCGACCACGGCCGCGTCCGGGTCCCCCGGGCGGGCCTCCTGCCACGCGTACAGCCAGTCGTCCTCCTCGGCCGCCGCCTCACCCAGCACGGCCACCACCGCCGACCGCCGGTCCCAGTCCTTCCCCGCCTCCGCCAGCAGCTCCGCCCCCGGCTCCCAACGCCCTTCCCTGGCCGCGGCGGCAGCCCCCTGGCACCCCGCATCCGCGGGATACGCCGCCCGCACGTCCTGCCCTTCCTCCGCCAGCATCCCCGGCGGCGTCGCCCCGGCCTCCCCCTCCGCCGCCGCCCCCACCCGCGCCTGCTTCTTGAACCAGCTCATGTCACTTCTCTCCTGCGAGCGCCTCGGCGGCCGCCTGATCGGGTACGGGCGCCGGGTCGGCGGTGTGCGCCGGGCGTGCGGTTGCCTGGGCGGCGGTTTGCGGCGCGGGCGCGGGCGTCGCTGCCAGGAGTTCCCGGAGCGGGCCGGTGTTGGGGCGGTCGGCGACGGCGGCGTCCAGCGCGGCGGCGAGCGCCACCGCGTAACCGTCGGGCAGATTCGCCACCTCCGGGAGGACGAAGCTCACTGCCCCCGGGCCGGACCAGTCGACCTCCCAGTGGGCGCGGCCGGTGTCGGCGAGGCCGAGGTGGGTGAGGGCGGTGAGGGCGGAGCGGAGGGAGGGGCGGAGGAATTCGCGGGCGGCGCGGCCGGTGGCGCGGGCGGCCTGTTCGGACTTGGGGAGGTGGGCGGCGACGGAGGTCCACAGCTGGCCCGCGTCGATGGCGGCGAGGACGCCGGTGAGGTTGGCGGGGCGGCCGGCGGTGCCGAAACCGGCGTCCGCGGCGGCGCGTTGCAGGGGCAGCGCGGTCTGGATGAGGGCGGTACGGGCGACGGTGTGCGCCAGCTCCCCCCAGCTGTCGAGGTGCCGCCTCTCGGCGCCGGGGGTGGACGGGGCGGCGAGCGTGGCGCCCTCCAGCGCGGCCAGCACGGTGACGCGGTCACGCAGCAGGGAGAGCGCGGGCGGCGCGTCCGGGTCGTCGGGCCGGTCGTCCGCGGGCAGTGCGGCGATCAGCCGGATCCGGTCGGTGAGCGGCGGGTGGGAGTCGTACGGCGACAGCTCCTCCTCCGGCAGCTCGGCCCGCAGCGCGGCCAGTTCCTCCGCGCGCCCCGGCTCGGCGAGCAGCCGGCCGAAGCCGCCGTAGAACTCCCCGGCGGGCGGCAGCAGCGACGCCTTCCAGCCGAGCGTCGCGTACTCGCTGACGTAGTGCAGGAAGGTGCTGTCCAGGACGCGGACCTCGCGCAGCGCCGCCGCGGTGGTGTCGCGGCCCGCGACGCGCACCGCGTCCCGGTCGGCGGCGAGCTCCTGGCCGCGGCTGACGGACTGCGAGACCCGCAGGTACATCCGGGTGTAGCGGACGTAGATGTTGCCGATGAGCGCCTGCGTGCGGCTGCCCTCCTGGGCGCCCTCACGGAAGGCGTCGGCGGTGCGCAGCACGGACTCACGGCCGCGCATGGTGATCCCGGCGAGCCGGGTGTCGTGGTTGCCGTAGTGGCCGAACTCGTGGGCCAGGACGGCGCGCAGCCGCGGCAGGGTCAGCCCGGACAGCAGCGGTACGCCGAGATAGAGGCTGCGGCGGCCGCGGATCAGGCCGAGCAGATGGGCGCGCTCACTGACGGCCGCGTTGACGACACCGGTGAGCACCACCACCTGCGGCGGCCGGGTGCCGGACAGCCGGGCCGACTCCTCGATCTCGGCCCACAGCTCCGGCTGCTCCTGCCGAGTGACCCGCACCCCCGCCGGACCGTCGTCCTTCTTCGGGCGCCGGAAGGCGAACATGCCCTCCAGGATCGGCAGCGTCGCCGCCAGCGACACCAGCAGCAGCTTCACCAGCAGGAAGACCGCGTGGCCGCCCTCGATGAACGCCCAGACGATGGCGATGTCGACGCCGACGAGAAGCGCGAGCATCCCGACGCCGAGCAGATAGAAACCGGACAGGAGCAAAAGGGCGCGCAGAGCACGCAGCGACGCAGCCATCGGGCGCGGTCCCCCCACAGGACTCAACAACACAGACACGAGACAGGCACGACAAGGCGTGCCGGACGCCGACGGTTTCCGGACACGCATTCGAGAATTCGAAATGAGAAGCGGATCATACGGCTCGTCCGCCGTACTCGGCGAGCCCGATCCGGTGCCCGTGCGACTACGCTCGGCGGCATGACGGATCAGCACAACGATCAGCGCAACGACGCGCACATCGGGCACCAGAACTTCGAGACCCTCGCGATCCACGCCGGTCAGCCGGCGGACGCGCAGACCGGGGCCGTGGTGACGCCGATCTACCAGGTGTCGACGTACAAGCAGGACGGCGTCGGCGGGCTGCGCGGCGGATACGAGTACAGCCGGTCGGCGAACCCGACCAGGACCGCGCTCGAGGAGAACCTCGCGGCGCTGGAGGGCGGCAGCCGGGGCCTCGCCTTCGCCTCGGGCCTCGCCGCCGAGGACTGCCTGCTGCGGACGCTGCTGTCGCCGGGCGACCACGTGGTGATCCCGAACGACGCCTACGGGGGCACCTTCCGGCTCTTCGCGAAGGTCGTGGAGCGCTGGGGCGTGAAGTGGTCGGTCGCCGACACCTCGGACGTGCAGGCGGTACGGGACGCCGTCCGCCCGGAGACCAAGCTGATCTGGGTCGAGACGCCGTCGAACCCGCTGCTGGGCATCACCGACATCGCGGCGCTGGCCGGGGTCGCGCGGCACGCCGGGGTGCGGCTCGTCGTGGACAACACCTTCGCCAGCCCCTACCTCCAGCAGCCGCTGGCCCTCGGCGCCGACGTCGTCGTGCACTCCACCACGAAGTACATGGGCGGCCACTCCGACGTCGTCGGCGGCGCCCTGATCACCTCGGACGCCGCCCTCGGCGAGGAACTGGCCTACCACCAGAACGCGATGGGCGCGGTGGCGGGACCGTTCGACGCGTGGCTGGTGATGCGCGGCATCAAGACGCTCGCGGTGCGGATGGACCGGCACAGCGCGAACGCGGCCCGGGTCGCGGAGATGCTCTCGGCGCACCCCAAGGTGACGCAGGTGTACTACCCGGGTCTGGCCGGGCACGCCGGGCACGAGGTGGCCGCCAAGCAGATGCGGGCCTTCGGCGGGATGGTGTCCTTCCGGGTGGCCGGCGGCGAGGAGGCGGCGGTCGCGGTCTGCGACCGGGCGCGGCTGTTCACGCTGGGCGAGTCGCTGGGCGGCGTGGAGTCGCTGATCGAGCACCCGGGCCGGATGACGCACGCCTCGGTGGCCGGTTCCGCGCTGGAGGTCCCGGCCGACCTGGTCCGCCTGTCGGTCGGCATCGAGGCCGTCGACGACCTGCTGGCCGACCTCTCCCAGGCCCTCGCCTGACGTTCGCACGCCGTCGCGGCGCCGTGGCCCTTCCCGGCCCCGCGCTTCCCGTCCGGCCCGCCCTTCTCGTCCGCTCCGCGGCCGTCCGTCCCGGCCTCCCGCGCCGGGTGCGGCTCGCGCTCATGACCGTACGGCCTGCTGCGCAGGGTCGCGGTGCCGCGCGCGCAGATCGCCCTGACCCGGTCGACGGGGAGGCCGAGCTGGGCGGCGGCCTGCTCCTCCGCGACGCCCTCGAAGAGCCGCAGCACGACGACGAGGCGTTCCTGGGCGCTCAACCGGTCGAGGGTGCCGCCGTGCGGGCGCCGCCACCAGGGGCGGTAGGCGAAGCGGCGGACCAGCTCGGTCCTGGCCTGCTCGTACGGATCCTCCGCGCGCATCCGGAACCAGTTGGCGTATACATGGGCCAGGACGAGCGCCAGCAGCCGGTCGGCGGAGTCCGGGTCGCCGGTGAGCAGAGTGGCGGCATGGAGCAGTCGTCCTGCCGCTCCCGCGGTGAACGCCTCGAACTCGGCGTCCCGTCGGAGTTCCGCTGCCATCCGGCGCTTCTTCCCCACTTGGCCATGGGACGGCAACCGGACGTTCCAGGTCAAGCCCCTTGCGTGTCCCCCTCCACGGCCCCGGCGCCCGAGCCGGTGCCGACGGCCCCGGGCTCGCTGTCCTCCGGCCGCTCTTCCTCCTCCTCGCGCTGGCCGAGCCCGGCGTGCCACTCGGAGAGCGAGGCGTTGAACCGTACGAGAAGGTCGGTGAAGACCACCCGCTCCTCGGCCGACCACTCGTCGGTGACCTGGGCCATCAGACGGCGGCGGGAGTCGCGCACCTCGTCGAGGCGGGCACGGCCGCGCGGCGACAGGGCGAGGACGACGGCGCGGCCGTCCTCGGGGTGCGAGGTGCGCTTGACCAGGCCGGTGTCGACCAGCGGGGCGACCTGGCGGGTGACCGTGGACGAGTCGATGCCCATGGCCTCGGCGAGCGCCTTGACACCCATCGGGCCCTCCCGGTCGAGCCGGTTGAGCAGCAGATAGGCGGCACGGTCCATGGAGTTGCGTGCCCTGCCGACTCCGCCGAGCCGGGTCTGCTCCGCGCGGCGCGCGAAGAGGGCGACCTGGTGCTGGAGGCGCTCGAGGAGTTCGGTCGAGGTCTCCGATGGGTTGGACATGACCTTGAAGCTCGCGTTCTGTCGGTCCTGCGAAGGGGGAGCGGAAAGGCGGGAAGTTGGGAGAAGAGTACGCGGACCGGATGGCCCCGTGACCCTTCGCGCACAAAGAGGAAGCACGGCGGAACTGGGAGACTGGGCCCATGGACAGACGGTCGCCCGCGACACCTCACCTGATCACCCTCGATGACGTGCGCGGCGCGCACAAAATGCTCTCCGGAGTGGCCCGGATGACCGCGATGGAGGGCAGCCGGCACCTGTCGTCCCTGGTCGGGGCACCTGTGCACCTCAAGTGCGAGAACCTCCAGCGCACTGGTTCCTTCAAGATCCGCGGCGCGTACGTGCGCATCTCCGGGCTCAGGCCCGAGGAGCGCGCGGCCGGTGTGGTCGCGGCGAGCGCGGGCAACCACGCGCAGGGCGTCGCCCTGGCCGCCTCGCTGCTCGGAGTGCGCTCGACCGTGTTCATGCCGGTCGGCGCGCCGCTGCCGAAGGTCGCCGCGACGCGCGAGTACGGCGCGCAGGTACGGCTGCACGGCACGGTGGTGGACGAGACGCTGCACGCGGCGGTGGAGTACGCCGAGCGGACCGGCGCCGTGTTCATCCACCCCTTCGACCACCAGGACATCATCGCCGGGCAGGGCACCGTCGGGCTGGAGATCCTGGAGCAGTGCCCCGAGGTGCGCACCATCGTGGTCGGCATCGGCGGCGGCGGGCTGGCGGCCGGGATCGCCGTCGCGGTGAAGTCGCTGCGGCCCGATGTGCGGCTGGTCGGGGTGCAGGCGGCGGGCGCCGCCGCGTACCCGCCGTCGCTGGCGGCCGGGCGCCCGGTGGCGGTCGGCTCCGTGGCGACGATGGCCGACGGCATCATGGTCGGCCGCCCCGGCGATATACCGTTCGCCATCGTCCGTGATCTGGTGGACGATGTCGTCACTGTGACCGAGGACCAGCTCTCGTCCGCCCTGCTGCTGTGCCTGGAGCGGGCCAAGCTCGTGGTGGAACCCGCCGGGGCCAGTTCGGTGGCGGCGCTGCTCGCGGCGCCCCGGTCGATCGAGGGCCCGGTGGTGGCGGTGCTGTCCGGCGGCAACGTGGACCCGCTGCTGCTCCAGCGCATCCTGCGGCACGGCATGTCGGCGGCCGGACGCTACCTCTCGCTGCGGCTGCGGCTGACCGACCGGCCGGGGGCGCTGGCGACACTCCTGGGCGTGTTGTCAGTGGTGGACGCTAACGTCCTCGACGTCAGTCATGTGCGGACCGATCCACGCCTCGGACTGACCGAGGCGGAGGTCGAACTGCACCTGGAGACCAAGGGCCCCGAGCACTGCGCCGAGGTCGGCGCGGCGCTGGAGGACGCCGGATACACGGTGATCGCCTGACGTGACCCGGAGGGTTGACGCGATATATCGCGTCTGGCATTCTCGCGTTGTATCGCGGGAGTGCGGCTCTCCGTCCGCGCCCGGCGACAGCAGCGAAGCAGCACGCAAGCGCAGCGGGAAACGCAGCAACGGACGGGAGTGAACACATGCCGGGCGCCATCTACGCCGAAGGTCTCGTGAAGACCTTCGGTGATGTCAGGGCATTGGGGGGAGTGGATCTCGATGTGCCGGAAGGCACCGTCCTCGGCCTGCTCGGGCCGAACGGCGCGGGGAAGACCACCGCCGTACGGGTCCTGACCACACTGCTCCAACCCGACAGCGGCAAGGCCGTCGTCGCGGGCATCGACGTACTGAAGCACCCCAACGAGGTGCGGCGGCACATCGGCCTGTCCGGCCAGTTCGCCGCCGTCGACGAGTACCTGACCGGCCGCGAGAACATCCAGATGGTCGGCCAGCTCTACCAGCTCAGCGCCAAGGCGGCCAGGAAACGGGCCGACGAGCTGCTGGAGCGGTTCAATCTGACCGAGGCGGCGAACCGCCCCTCCAAGACGTACTCCGGCGGTATGCGCCGCAGGCTCGACCTCGCCGCCGCGCTGGTCGTCAGCCCGCCGGTGATGTTCATGGACGAGCCGACCACCGGCCTCGACCCGCGCAACCGCCAGCAGCTCTGGGAGGTCATCCAGGAACTGGTCGCGGGCGGCACCACACTGCTGCTCACCACCCAGTACCTGGAGGAGGCCGACCACCTGGCGCACGACATCTGCGTCATCGACCAGGGCACCGTCATCGCCCGCGGCACCTCCGACCAGCTCAAGGCCCAGACCGGCGGCGAGCGCGTCGAGGTCGTGGTGCACGAGCGGGACCGCATCGAGGACGCCGCCCGCGCGCTGGCCGGTTACGGCAAGGGCGAGGCCAAGGTCGAGCAGCACACCCGCCAGATCACCATCCCGGTGACCGGCGGCGCCAAGCTGCTCGCCGAGGTGATCCGCGAACTCGACGGCCAGGGCATCGAGATCGACGACATCGGTCTGCGCCGCCCCACCCTCGACGACGTCTTCATGTCGCTCACCGGCCACCACGCCGAGCAGGACGCGGGCAACGGGGACGACCCGGAGGCCACCGACCCCGCCGCCGCGCAGCAGTCCGGCAAGGCAGCCAAGAAGCCCGCGAAGGAGGCCGTGAAATGACGGTCGTCACCGAGACCATCAGCACCTCGGCGCCCAAGGGCGCCGGAGGCGTGGTCCAGTCCGCGCGCGACTCCCTGGTGGTCGCCAAGCGCAACCTGATCAGGATGCTGCGCATCCCGGAGATCGTGGTCTTCGGCCTGGTCCAGCCGATCATGTTCGTGGTGCTCTTCAGCTTCGTCTTCGGCGGTTCGGTGGCCGTGGGCAGCTCCCTGAGCGCCTCCGACTACCGCAACTTCCTGATGGCGGGCATCTTCGCGCAGACCGTCACCTTCGCCACCGCCGGCGCGGGCGCCGGTATCGCCGACGACATGAACAAGGGCCTGATCGACCGGTTCCGGTCGCTGCCGATGTCCCGCGGCGCGGTGCTCACCGGCCGCACCCTGGCGGACCTGGTGCAGACCGCGCTCACCCTCGTCGTCCTGGCCATCGTCGGCGTGCTCGTCGGCTGGCGGGTGCACAACGGCATCCCGAAGATGTTCGGCGCCTTCGCGCTGCTGCTCCTGCTCGGGTACGCCTTCTCCTGGATCGGCGCGCTCATCGGCCTGTCGGTGAGCACCCCGGAGGCGGCCACCTCGGGCGGGCTGATCTGGCTCTTCCCGGTGACGTTCATCTCGAACGCCTTCGTGGACTCCTCCAACATGCCGGGCTGGCTGCAGCCGATCGCGGACTGGAACCCGTTCAGCGCCACCGTCCAGGCCTGCCGGGTGCTCTTCGGCAACCCCGGCGTGGTGCACTCCGGCGCCTGGCCGATGCAGCACCCCGTGTGGGCCTCGCTGATCTGGTCCGTGGTGATCGTCGTCGCCTTCCGCACCTGGGCGGTCCGCAAGTACCGCTCGGCGACCGCCTAGCGCGTACGGGATCCCGTAGATCCGCGGGACCGCATGACAGAGCCCCGGCCGTCGTCCGCGACGGCCGGGGCTGCTCAGTGCTCCGGGCCGGTGCTCAGCCCTGGTACGGCTTCACGTCGAGGATCTTCACCGACGCGCTCTTGCCGTTCGGCAGCTCGTACGTGGCGTCGTCACCCCGCTTCCTGCCCGCCACGCCGCGGCCGAGCGGCGACTGCGGCGAGTAGGTGTCCAGGTCGCTGGAGATGCCCTCGCGCGAGCCCAGCAGGAAGGTCATGGTGTCGTCCGGGTCGCCGTCGAAGGCGATGGTGACCACCATGCCCGGGGCCACCACACCGTCGTCCGCCGGGGCCTCGCCCACCTTGGCGGACTCCAGGATCTGGTTGAGCTGGCGGATGCGCAGCTCGAGCTTGCCCTGGTCCTCGCGCGCCGCGTGGTATCCGGCGTTCTCCTTGAGATCGCCTTCCTGGCGGGCTTCCTCGATCTTTGCGACGATCTCGGCGCGCGCCGGACCAGACAGATGCTCCAGCTCGGCCTTGAGCTGGTCATACGCCGCCTGGGTCAGCCAGGTGACGTTCTCGCTGGTCTGGGTCACAGGTGCTCCTCGTCGGTACTGTCTCTTGCCGGTGCCTGTCCTGCGGACTCTCCGCGGACCGGGTGCGCCGCCGCGCCTTCGGGCGGCGGCGGTCCGTCCCTACGGCCGGTGTGCCGGGGCACACGCCCCGATGAACAAGTACGAACATGTCCATTGCCATCGGTCGCCAGGACGAAACCACGAGCCTAACAATTACTCGCCTCCCGATGGAGCGAGTAACGACGCTCGCGGCCGTCAGGTTCCCGTACGGATCCGGAGGAATCAGCCGCGCGGCGCGGTCTGGCAGCCGACCAGCTCACCGGTCTCGCCCCGCGCGGTGGTGCGCAGCGTCACCAGGGTGTCGATCTCCTTGGCGTGCTGGGTGAGGCGGACGTCCTTGCGGCCGACCTCGTTGTGGTCGGCGTCCACCGAGCGCAGGGTGCAGACCACGGCCGTGCCCGCGCCCTTGTGGACCTCCAGATGGATCTCCACGGACTGGTCGGAGACCGCCTTGAAGGCCACGACCTGCGCGCTGACCTCGTTACCCGTGAGGGTCCGGTAGCCGTACCAGCCGACTCCCACGGCGACGAGGGCGCCCAGGACGACGGCGACGATCTTCAGTTTGCGGTCGGCTCGGGCGTCGGCGGACGGGCCGTACCGGCCGGCGGGCACCTCGGCCGTCATGATCGTTCCTCCCGTTCGGGGACCGCGGAATTAATCGCCCCCTCACTCGGTCACTATAGGAGGCGGCCTCTTCGCCGACGGAAGGGGCCCGGACCGGTGCGTACCGGATGACTTGATGACTTGAGGACCCAGCCTTGACTGAGCAGCTTCGACTGATGGCCGTTCACGCTCACCCCGACGACGAGTCGAGCAAGGGCGCGGCCACGATGGCCAAGTACGTGTCCGAGGGGGTGGACGTACTGGTCGCGACCTGCACCGGAGGGGAACGGGGCTCGGTGCTCAACCCCAAACTGCAGGGTGACACCTACATCGAGGAGCACATCCACGAGGTACGGGCGAAGGAGATGGACGAGGCCCGCGAGATCCTGGGCGTGCGCCAGTCCTGGCTCGGGTACGTCGACTCGGGGCTGCCCGAGGGCGACCCGCTGCCGCCGCTGCCCGAGGGCTGTTTCGCCCTCCAGGACGTGGACGTGGCCGCGGGCACCCTGGTGAAGCTGATCCGCGAGTTCCGGCCGCACGTGATCACCACGTACGACGAGAACGGCGGCTATCCGCACCCCGACCACATCATGACCCACAAGATCTCCATGGTGGCCTTCGACGCCGCCGGCGACCCGGAGCGCTACCCCGAGGCCGGGGAGCCGTGGAAGCCGCTGAAGCTCTACTACAACCAGGGCTTCAACAAGCCGCGCACCGTCGCGCTGCACGAGGCGCTGCTCGCCCGCGGCCTGGAGTCGCCGTACGAGGAGTGGCTCAAGCGCTGGGACGAGTTCGCCCGCCCCGAGCGGAACATCTCCACCCACGTGCCGTGCGGGGAGTTCTTCGAGATCCGCGACAAGGCGCTGCTCGCGCACGCCACGCAGATCGACCCGGACGGCGGCTGGTTCCGCATCCCGATGGAGCTCCAGCGGGAGATCTGGCCGACCGAGGACTACGAGCTGGCGAAGACTCTGGTGGACACCTCGCTGCCCGAGGACGACCTCTTTGCGGGTATCAGGACGGCCTAGGTGACAATGGGTGGCGTGAACGCCTCCCAAGCACTCAACCATCACCTGGTACCGCTCGCCCAAGAGCTGAACCAGGACAAGGTGACGCCGGGGCTCCTCGGTTTCGTGATCTTCGCCTGTATCGCGGGCGGGCTCTGGTGGCTCATGCGGAACATGGGCAAGCAGATGTCGAAGATCAACTTCTCCGAAGAGCCCCAGCGCCCTCCGGCCGCACCCGACCACGACTCGGACCCGTCCGAACCTCGTCTCTAGGGGCGCGGCGTCCGCGGAAGACCTGTGCCCCGTAGGGGCGCGGGGAACTGCGCGACCAGCCCCCACCGGGCCGATGGCCCGAAAACAAGCGCGTACGCCCCGCTGGGGCCGGTTCTTTAGCCGCGCCAACGCGACGGCTGGTCGCGCAGTTCCCCGCGCCCCTTTGGGGCGCCCCTACGGGGCGAGGGACATCACCATGCGGGCCGCACGGCCGGGCGTCATGGCGAGGCGCCAGGCGTCCCAGGGGGCGCCCGGGGTGAGGGTGCCGCGTTCGAGGAGGAGGGTGTAGGCCTCGGCGTACTCCTGGAGGTCGGGGTCGCGGCCCGGGGAGGGGGCGCCCAGGAGGGCGCGGAGGGTGTCGCGGGCCTGCTGGGCACCGTCGGGGGAGAGCAGCGGCCAGAGCGTGGCCCGCAGGAAGTCCGACCACTCGCGCCCGCGCCTGTCACCGAGCCCGGTGAAGAGCTCGGCGGCCTCGTCGAGAAGGGTGAGGGCCTCCACCAGCCGCCCGTTGCCCGCGTCGATCACGGCCAGCTCCACGCACGACCACGCCTCACCGTGCTCCACGCCGATCCGCCGGAAGTCCTGCCGGGCGTCCTGCAGCAGCTGCCGGGCGAAACCGCTGTTGCGCAGATTCCCGGTACGGGCCGCCCGCTGGTCGCGGGTGACGCGGGCCGAGTGGTGCCGGGCGCAGGCCAGCCCGTACACGTCCCGCATCCGCGAGAACATGCTGCGCGAGCGCTCCAGGGTGCGCAGCGCCGCGTCGGTGTCGCCGCACTCCTCCAGCGCCTGCCCGAGGTAGTAGAGCGTCCACGCCTCGCCGCGCGCGTCCTCGCAGCCGCGGTGCCGCTGCACCGCCTCGTCGAGGTCGCGGGCGGCATCCTGGGCCTCGCCGCGCAGCAGCAGCACCCGGGCGAGCTGGGTCGCCGTCCAGGCGCCGCCGCGCGGGTCGCGGGCCATCGCGTACGCCTGCCCGGCCGCCCGCAGCTCCGCCTCGCCGGTGTCGAGCCGCCCGAGCCGCAGGTACACCTGGCCGAGCTGCAGATGCGCCCACGCCTCGCCCTGCACGCTCTCGTTCTCGCGGTGCAGCGCCAGTGACTCCTCCAGCAGTTCCAGGGCCGTGCCGAGCTGCCCCATGTCCCGCAGCACGGCGGCCAGCGCGTGCAGCGTCCACGCCCGGTCCTCGTCCAGCTCGGGGGTGCTCTGGATCTCCAGCGCCTCGCGCAGCTTGCGTTCCGCCTCCCGCAGGTTGCCCTGGTGGTGCAGCGTGATCCCGAGGCTGTCCAGCGCGCGGGCGGCGCCCGCCGGATGCTGGGCCTCGAAGTACAGGTCCACCACCGACGTCAGGGTGGAGCGCGCCTTGTCCAGCTCGCCGAGCTGCCGGGCGGCGATCCCGGTCCGCCACTGCACCGAGCGCACCAGCACCGAGCGGTCCTCGTCCGGCCCGGCCTTCTGCGGGCCCGAGTTCCGCGCCTGCGCCATCTCGCTGATCTCGCCCAGCCGGTACAGGTCGCCGCGCAGCAGGCAGTAGTCGCACAGCGCGCCCAGCAGCGCCTGCACGGCCGCCCGGTCCACACCCTCGGTGTCGCGCAGCGCGGCCGTGATGAAGCTCGACTCCTCGTCCAGCCAGCGCAGCGCCAGCTCCAGGGAGGCGAAGCCGTGCTGCCCGAACCGCCCGGCCCGGGTGGAGGTCTTCCCCTCCACCAGCCGGATCACGGTGTTCGCCAGGTCCGCGTACGAACGGATCAGCCGCTCGTGCGCGGCGCCGCGCTCCACCGGGTCCTCCTCGTCGAGCAGCCGCTCGGCGGCGAAGGCGCGTACCAGGTCGTGCGGCCGGTAGCGGCTGCCGCGGACGTTCTCGATCAGGCCCGCGGCGGCGAGTTCCGCCAGCCGCCTGGCCGCCTCCTGCTCGTCGGTGGCCAGCAGCGCCGCCGCGGCGGCCGCGCCGTAGCTGGCCCGGCCGGTGAGCGCGAGCCTGCGCAGCAGCCGCCGGTTGGGCTCCGGCTGGTCGTGGTAGCGCAGCGCCAGCACCCGGTCGACCGGGTCGCGCGGGCCGAACACCTCGATGTCCGCGGCCAGTTGCGCGGCGTTGTGGTGGTCGGTCAGCGCCGCCCCGGCGATCCGCAGCGCTATCGGCAGGCCCGCGCACAGCTCACGCAGCCGGTCCGCCTCCTCCGGGCGCGGGGTGGACGCCTCCGCCGCGTCGGCCAGCTCGCCCAGCAGCTCGAAGGTGTCGTCGAGGTCCAGCGGCCCCACCTCCAGGCTGTGCACCGCGGCGCCCGGCAGGTCCAGGTCCAGCGGCTCGCGGGCCGTGACCAGCAGCAGCGACTCCGAGCGCTCGGGCACCAGCGCCCGCACCTGCGCGGCGTCGGTGGCGTCGTCCAGCACGATCACCACCGGCACCCCGGTCAGATGCTGCTGGTACTGCTCGCCCAGCCGCCGCAGATGCTGCTCCTGGTTCTGCCGCTCACGGAAGAGCAGCTGGTCGCGGGGAGCGCCGAGCCGGTTCAGCAGATGCAGCAGCGCGTCGCGTACGGGCAGTGGCCCGCGGCCGTCGCCCGCGCCCCGCAGGTCGACCACGCACGCGCCGCGGAACTGGTCCTTCAACTGCCGTGCCGCACGCAGCGCCAGCGTCGTACGCCCGCTGCCCGGCGCGCCGTGCAGGACGACGACGGTCGGCCGTACGCCGGTCGACGCGCGGGCCTGGTGCACCCATTGGGCGATCCGCGCGACATGGGCTCGCCGCCCGGCGAACGGTCCCGCGGCGTCCGGCAGATAGGCGAAGGAGTGGTCGAGTACGGCCCTGGTGCGGGCCGCCGCGCTGCGGTCGCTGCCGCCCGGCCGCCGCGAGGACGCCGGTGCGGCCTGCCCGGGTACCTTCGGCTTCGCCTTGCGCGGTGGGGCGGCGACCACCGCTCGCTGGCCGTCGACGAACTGCCGCACGCCGCGGCGCTCCACCGCGGCCAGCCAGAGCAGCCGCAACTGGTCGGCGCCGCCCGGCAGGGCGCCGCGCCCTGACGTCCGGCCGCGGGCCGCCACCGTGCCCAGGGCCACCGCCCCGGCCGCGCCCACCGCGGCTCCGGTCACCAGCGACGCGCCCACGGACAGGCCCTGCCCGAGGTCCACGCCGAAGGCCACCGCGGCGGTGATTCCGGCGACGAGTGCCTGCGCGGCGCGCGAGGGTGGGCGCACGGCGGGTGCGGTCGATTCCGCGTCCAGGGCTCGTAGGTACGCCGTGTACTCCTCGGCGGCCGCGTCCGCTATCTCGTCCAGCCGCTCCCGGGCCCGTGCCAGCAGCGCCTTCGCGTCCACGTCCGCCCCCTGGTCGGCGACCGCCCGCACGAGCAGGCGGTCGACCTCCCCCCGATGCGGTGCGCGCAGCGCGATACGTGACTCCGGCACATGTCCTCCCGTTCACTGTCCACAATCTGTCGGACGTAGTTCGTGCCCGCCCTGACCCCGCGTCAAGCCCAAGGAATGGTGCGGATTGCGTGGTGGATCGGGGGGGCGGGGGCTCCCTCCGATTGGTGACTTGCACTCGCCGTCGAATCTGCACGGGTGGCGACGCGGGCGGGCGGTCGCCGACGGCGGGTGTGCCCCGCAGGGGGACCGTCAGACGAAGTCAATCCCGCACGGGTGGTGCGGGTGGTAATAACCGCGCCGTAGGCGCGGGTCAGTGGTGTGCCCCGGAGGGGCGGGCGGCGCGGGCAAGGAGGAGGGCGCGTTCGGCGCCGTTGCGGGTGAGGGCGGCGGCGCGGGCGAATTCGTCGCGGGCCTCGGCGTCACGGCCGAGCCGGGTGAGGAGGTCGCCGCGGACGCTGGGGAGGAGGTGGTAGCCGTCGAGGGCGCCGGTGGCGGCGAGGGCGTCGACGAGGACGAGCCCGGCGGCCGGCCCGTCGGCCATGGAGACGGCGACGGCACGGTTGAGTTCGACGACGGGCGAGCCCGTACGGGCGGCGAGGGCCCCGTACAGCTCGGCGATCCCCGCCCAGTCCGTCTCGTCGGCGGTGAGCGCCCGCGCGTGGCAGGCCGCGATCGCGCCCTGCAGTGCGTACGGCCCCGGCGCGGCCCCGGAAGGGGTGAGCGCCTCCGCCCGGGCCAGCGCCGCGAAGCCGCGGCGGATCAGCAGATGGTCCCAGCGCGACCTGTCCTGGTCGAGCAGCAGCACCGGCGCCCCCGCGGCGTCCGTGCGGGCGGCTGCCCGCGACGCCTGGATCTCCAGCAGCGCCGCCAGCCCGTGCACCTCGGGCTCCCGCGGCATCAGCCCGGCCAGCACCCGGGCGAGCCGCAGCGCGTCCTCGCACAGCCCGGGCCGCATCCAGTCGTCGCCGGCGGTGGCGGAGTAGCCCTCGTTGAAGACCAGGTAGACCACTTCGAGTACGGAGGCGAGCCGGGCGGCCAGTTCAGGGCCGGACGGGACCTCGTAGGGGATGCGCTCCTTGGCGATGGTGCGCTTGGCGCGGACGATGCGCTGCGCCACCGTCGGCTCCGGCACCAGGAAGGCGCGGGCGATCTCGTCCGTGGTCAGCCCGCCGATCAGCCGCAGCGTGAGCGCCACCCGGGCCTCGCGGGACAGCACCGGGTGGCAGGCGGTGAACACCAGCCGCAGCAGGTCGTCCTCGATGTCCTCACCGGTCGGCTGGTCCGGTTGCGGGGTGATCTCCAGTTCGTGGCCGAGGAGTTGCAGTTTGCGCGCGAAGGTCTCGTTGCGCCGGATCAGGTCGATCGCCCGCCGCTTGGCGGTGGTCATCAGCCAGGCGCCCGGGTTGCGGGGGACGCCGTCCTTCGGCCACTGCTCCAGCGCGGCCACCAGCGCGTCCTGCGCCAGCTCCTCGGCGACCCCGATGTCGTGGACGAGCCGGGTCAGTCCGGCGATCAGCCGCGGCGACTCGATCCGCCACACCGCGTCCACCGTCCGGTCCACCGCGGCCGGGCGCGGCGGCGGTACGTCGTCGGGGGAGACTGCCGGGTCGGTGGAGTCCGTCACGACGACCCATCAGAGCAGCCGCCGGGCGTCCGCGCAAAGCGGGACGCCCGGCGCGGCGCGGCGGGTCAGCCCGCCTCCTCCACCTGCCGGATCTCCGTCTCCATCTCCCACGCGTCGCCGTGGATGGCCAGGAAGCGCGAGGACCACTCGACGGCCTCCTCCTTCGACTTCGCCTGGATGAGGGCGTAGCCGCCGATGACCTCCTTGGCCTCGGCGAAGGGGCCGTCCAGCACCGTCTGCTTGCCGCCGGAGAGGGAGATCCTGGTGCTCTCGTCCAGCGGACGCAGGCCGCCGGTGTCCAGCAGCACGCCCGCGCGGGTCATCTCCTCGATGAGCTTGCCCATCTCCTCCATCAGCTCGTCGCTGGGGCCCTGCGGGTTCTTGGTGGGGTCGACCTTGATCAGCATCATGAATCGCATCGCGCTGTCCTCTCACGCTCTCGGGTCGCGGGCTTCTTCCCGCTCCCACCCTGGCGTCGATCGGGCGGGACCCGAATCGACACGCGGCCGGAAATTCTTTTTAAACGGCGTCGGCGGGTCTCGTTCCGCTGAATCCGATGTACGCGGCGGTGGCGCGGTGCGCCCGTGCGCGCGCAAGCGCCGTTGTCGCTCGGTGGCCGTTCCGATTTGATTGATCACAGGGAGTGACGATCGGGAGGGTGCGGGACATGAGCAGTCCGACGGCTACGGATCAGGCGGACGGCAGCGGGGAGCAGGGCGAGGCGGTGCGGCTCAGTCTCAGTACGGAGGCGGCCCGCACCCTGGCCACCACCACCAAGAGCGCGCCGCAGATGCAGGCGATCAGCTCGCGGTGGCTGCTGCGCAAACTGCCGTGGGTGGAGGTCGCGGCCGGTACGTACCGGGTGAACCGCCGGCTGACGCACGCGGTGGGGCAGGGGCGGGTCGCGTTCGTACGGACCGGGTCGCGGACCGAGGTGGTGCCGGCCACGCTGGGCGAGCTGCCCGCGCTGCGCGGCCTGGACGACGAGGCGCTGCTGGGTGAGCTGGCCTCGCGGTTCGCTCAGCGGGAGTTCACGGCCGGCGAGGTGCTGGCCACGGCCGGGGCACCGGTGGAGGAGGTGCTGCTGATCGCCCACGGCAAGGTCGAGCGGCGTGGTGTCGGTGACTACGGTGAGGTGGTCGAACTGGGTGTGCACGCGGACGGCAGCCACCTCGGCGACGAGGCGCTGGCCCGGCCGGGCGCCACCTGGCAGGGCACCCTGTGCGCGGCCACCGCCGGGACCCTGCTGGCGCTGCCCCGTACGGCCTTCGAGGAGCTGACCGGACGCTCCCAGGCGCTGCGCGACCAGCTCGCCTGGCACCTCGTGACGGGCGCGCGGCCGGTGAACCGCACCGGAGAGGCCGCCGTCGACCTCGCGTCGGGGCACCGCGGCGAGTTCGCCCTGCCGGGCACCTATGTGGACTACGAACTGACGCCGCGCGAGTACGAGTTGAGCGTCGCCCAGACCGTACTGCGGGTGCACACCCGGGTCACCGACCTCTACAACTGCCCGATGAACCAGTGGGAGGAGCAACTCAAGCTCACCATCGAGGCGCTGCGTGAGCGGCAGGAGCACGAGCTGGTCAACAACGCGGAGTTCGGGCTGCTGCCCAACGCCGACCACGGGCAGCGGATCAGCACCCACTCCGGCCCGCCCACCCCCGACGACCTGGACGAGCTGCTGAGCATGCGGCGCGACACCACGGTCCTGATGGCCCATCCGAAGGCGATCGCCGCCTTCGGCCGCGAGTGCAGCAAGCGCGGCATCTACCCGGACGCCGTCGACGTCAACGGCCACAAGCTGCCTGGCTGGCGCGGTGTGCCGCTCTACCCGTGCGGCAAGATCCCGGTCGACGGCGGCCACATGTCCTCGATCATGGCCATGCGGACGGGGGAGCACAACCAGGGCGTGGTCGGTCTGTTCAGGACGGGTCTGCCGGAGGAGTACGAGCCGGGGCTCAACGTCCGCTTCATGGGCGTCGACCGGAAGGCCGTCTCGTCCTACCTGGTCAGCGCGTACTACTCGGCGGCCGTGCTGGTGCCCGACGCGCTCGGTGTGCTGGAGAACGTCCTGGTCACCCGCACCCCGCACTGACCGGCGGGCGCCCTCCGCCCGCGACACCCGCCGCCGCGGGTCACCGCCCGCGGCGCCGACATGAGAAAGTGACGGGGTGAACCGACTCGGTGACGCGACCTCGCCCTATCTGCTGCAGCATGCCGAGAATCCGGTCGACTGGTGGCCCTGGGGTGAGGACGCCTTCGAGGAGGCCCGCAAGCGCGGGGTGCCGGTGCTGCTGAGCGTCGGGTACAGCGCCTGCCACTGGTGCCATGTGATGGCCCATGAGTCGTTCGAGGACGAGACGACCGCGGCGTATCTCAACGAGCACTTCGTCTCGGTGAAGGTGGACCGGGAGGAGCGGCCGGACGTCGACGCCGTCTACATGGAGGCGGTGCAGGCGGCCACCGGCCAGGGCGGGTGGCCGATGACGGTCTTCCTCACCCCCGACGGGGAGCCGTTCTACTTCGGCACCTACTTCCCGCCGACCGGACGGCAGGGGCTGCCCGGCTTCATGGACGTGCTCCAGGGTGTGGTCGCCGCGTGGCGGGACCGGCGCGAGGAGGTCGGCGAGGTCGCGGCGCGGATCGTGCGGGACCTGGGGGAGCGGGCCGGGATCTACGCGGCGGCCGTCCACCCGGGCGAGGGCGAGCTGGCGGCGGCGCTGCTGGCGCTGACCAAGGAGTACGACCCGAAGCGCGGCGGATTCGGCGGGGCGCCGAAGTTCCCGCCGTCCATGACGCTGGAGTTCCTGCTGCGGCACCACGCGCGGACCGGCGCGGAGGGCGCGCTGCAGATGGTCCGCGACACCTGCGAGGCGATGGCCCGCGGCGGGATCTACGACCAGCTCGGCGGCGGCTTCGCGCGCTACTCGGTGGACCGCGACTGGACCGTGCCGCACTTCGAGAAGATGCTGTACGACAACGCGCTGCTCACCCGGGTCTTCGCCCATCTGTGGCGGGCCACCGGCTCCGACCTGGCGCGGCGGGTCGCGCTGGAGACGGCCGACTTCCTGATCGGCGAGCTGGAGACGACCGAGGGCGGTTTCGCCTCCGCGCTGGACGCCGACAGCGACGACGGCACCGGCAAGCATGTCGAGGGCGCCTTCTACGTGTGGACGCCCGCGCAGCTCACCGAGGTGCTGGGCGCGGCGGACGGGGAGTTCGCCGCCGGGTACTTCGGGGTGACCGAGGAGGGCACCTTCGAGGCGGGCGCCTCGGTGCTGCAACTCCCGCAGGGCAACGGGGTGGTGGACGCCGACCGGGTCGCCTCCGTACGTGAGCGGCTGCACACCGCCCGCGGTGAACGGCCGCGCCCCGGCCGGGACGACAAGGTGGTCGCCGCCTGGAACGGCCTGGCGATCGCGGCACTCGCCGAGACCGGCGCCTTCTTCGACCGCCCCGACCTCGTCCAGGCCGCCGTCGACGCCGCCGACCTGCTGGTACGGGTGCACATGGACGACCGCGGGCGGCTGGCGCGGACCTCGCGGGACGGCGTCGTCGGCCCCAACGACGGGGTGCTGGAGGACTACGCGGACGTCGCCGAGGGCTTCCTCGCGCTGGCGTCGGTGACCGGTGAGGGTGTCTGGCTCGACTTCGCCGGACTGCTGCTGGACTCCGTCCTGCACCACTTCACCGCCGACGACGGCACCCTCTACGACACCGCCGACGACGCCCAGACCCTGATCCGCCGCCCGCAGGACCCCACGGACAACGCGACCCCGTCCGGCTGGACGGCGGCGGCCGGGGCGCTGCTGTCGTACGCCGCGCACACCGGCTCCGAGGCGCACCGCGTCGCGGCCGAGCGGGCGTTGGGCGTGGTCGGCACCCTCGCGCCGCGCGCCCCGCGCTTCATCGGCTGGGGCCTGGCCGTCGCCGAGGCGGCCCTCGACGGGCCCCGCGAGGTCGCCGTGGTCGGCGCGGTCGGCGACCCCCTCACCGACGAACTCCACCGCACCGCCCTGCTCGGCGCCGCACCCGGCGTCGTCGTCGCCGTCGGCGAGGAGGGCAGCACCGAGTTCCCCCTCCTCCACCAGCGCCCCACCCGCGCCGGCCGCGCCGCCGCCTACGTCTGCCGCAACTTCGTCTGCGACGCCCCCACCTCCGACCCCCGCACCCTCCGCTCCCAACTCCGCTCCGAACCCTGGTCGGGCCCGCGCCGCTAGCCCCTCCGGTGCCCCGGCCTCCTCCGCGCCGTACGGCGGATGCGCGCCGTCAGGCGGGTGGCTCAGAGGTGGAGGCCGTCGGACAGGACGTCGAAGGCGCGGTTGAGGAGGGGGACGAGGGCGTCGTTGGCGAGGCCGTTCTCGGCCCAGTACATGGTGGTCTCGTGGAGGGAGCCGAAGACGGCGGCGATGAAGACGCGGATCTCCAGGTCGTCGGGGGAGCGGCCGGTGCGGTCGGCGACCACGGCGCCGAGGAGGCGGCCGGTGGCGGTCATGGTTTCGAGGGAGCGGCCGCGGATGGCGGGGACGTCGCGGACCAGGAGCTGGCGCTGGACCAGTTCGGCGCACTCGTCCGGGTCGGCGAGGACCATGGTGAGCGTCTCGTGCATGACCGCGCGCAGCGCGTCCAGCGGGGGCTCGCCCGCCGGACGGTTGCGCAGGGCGTCCAGCATGCCGTCGTCGTACTCGTCCGTGAGGACGATGTCCTCCTTGGTCGGGAAGTACCGGAAGACGGTGCTCGGCGAGACGTCAGCCTCGGCGGCGATCCGGTCGACGGGCGTGGCGTCGTAGCCGTCTTCGGCGAACAGCCGGTACGCGGCCTTGCGGATCGCCTGGCGGGTCTGGACCTTCTTGCGTTCCCGCAGGCCGGGCCGGCCGGCAGTGGCACGTGGACACATGCTGGTCATTGTCAGGCATCCGCGGGCAGCTCGGCCACGGGGCTGTCGGCCCGGTCGGCGTCCGCGGGCCCGTCCGCCGCGTCAGGGCGCGGGCGCGGGTTCGGCAGGAAGGCGGCGACGAGCGCGGCCGTGACCAGGGCGGCGGCGCCGCAGACCACCAGCACCAGGCTCATGCCGTGCAGATACGCGCTGTTCGCGGACTCGGCGAGCGCCCGGTCGCCGAGCCGGGCGGCCACCTCGTGGGCGCCGATCACGGACTCGCGGGCGCCGTGCGCGGCGGCCGGGCGCAGCCCGTCGGTGTCGAGCCGCCCGGTGTACCCGGCGGCGAGCACGCTGCCCAGGATGGCCACGCCGATCGCCGCGCCGGTCTGCCGCAGCGTCTGGAGCAGTCCGGTGCCGCTGCCCGCCCGCGCGGCCGGCAGTTCGCCCAGTGCGCTGTCCATCGCGGGCACGATGGCGAAACCGAAGCCGAGGCCCACCAGCGGCAGCCACAGCGCGACGATCCCGTAGCCGTCGGCGAGTGAGCCGGTGCTGCCGAGGAACGCGGCGGCGGCCAGCACCAGCAGCCCCGCGGTGATCACCGGCCGCGGACCGTAGCGCCGTACCAGCGGCCCGCTGCCGCGTGAGGCGACCATCAGGCCGCCGACCATCGGCAGCAGCCGCAGGCCGGTGCCGAGCGCGTCGTTGCCCAGGACGGTCTGCAGATACGACGGCAGCACGAAGAGCAGGCCCATGAGGAGGAAGCTGACCAGGGTGGCGGCGAGCGAGTTCCACAGGAAGCCGCGCTGCCGCAGCAGGGTGAGGTCGAGCATCGGGCGCTCCACCCCGCGCTCCCGCAGGACGAGTCCGGCGATCAGCGCGACCGAGGTGAAGAGGGTGACGAGGACCAGCGGGTCGGCCCAGCCGCGGTCGGGCGCCTTGATGATGCCGAAGACCAGCGCGCCGAGACCGGCGGCGGCGAAGAGCGCGCTGAGCGCGTCGACACGCGGCGCGGCCGGGTCGCGGGTCTCCGGCAGCAGGGTGACGCAGGCGGCGATACCGAGGGCGACCAGCGGGATGTTGACCAGGAAGACCGAGCCCCACCAGAAGTGTTGGAGCAGCGCGCCGCCGGCGATCGGGCCGAGTGGCATGCCGAGCGCCATCGCGGTGGTGACCGCGGCGACCGCCTTCGAGCGCTCGGCCGGGCCGAACAGCGACGGCACCACGGACAGCGCGAGCGGCATGACGAAGGCCCCGCCGACGCCCATCACCGTACGGGCGGTGATGACCGTCCCCGGGCTGCTCGCCAGCGCGCCGATCATCGACCCGGCCAGGAACACGGCCAGGCCGGCGACCAGCATCCGGCGGCGGCCGAAGCGGTCGCCGATCAGCCCGGCGGGCAGCATCGCGGCGGCGAAGACGACCGTGTACGAGTCGACGATCCACTGCATGTCACCGGTGGTGGCGTGGATCTGCGCGGCCATCGTCGGCAGCGCCACGTTGAGGATCGTCGTGTCGACGGCGAGCACCAGCATGCTCGCGACGAGGGCGCCCAGCGCCCACCAGCGGCGGGGGTCGGCGTACGGGTCCGCCTGCGGCGGCGGGCGGAGGCTGGAGGTGACGGACATGGGAGGCTCCATGAGAGTTGGCGTCAGATGACAGTGACTCTCAAAAAAGAGTAGCTCGCATATTGAGTGAGGGGAACCCCGGTGCGCGAAGGCGGTGCGGGCGCGGCGCGGCGCCGCGCGGGCACGCGAAAGAGCCCGCCCCCTCGCGGGGGTGCGGGCTCCTGGGTTGGCGGGTGCTGCGGGTCAGCTGTGCTGGTAGGCCACCAGGGAGATGCCGACGTAGTGGACGATGAAGGCGGCCAGCGTGAACGAGTGGAAGACCTCGTGGAAGCCGAACCAGCGCGGCGACGGATTGGGCCGCTTGAAGCCGTAGATCGCCGCGCCCGCGCTGTAGAGCAGGCCGCCGACGACCACGCAGACCATCACCGCGACCCCGCCGGTGCGCAGGAAGTCCGGCAGGAAGAAGACGGCGACCCAGCCGAGCGCGATGTAGCACGGCGTGTAGAGCCAGCGCGGGGCGCCGACCCAGAAGACCCGGAAGGCGATACCGGCCAGGGCGCCCGCCCAGACCACCCACAGCAGCACCCGGGAGGTGCCGCCGGGCAGCAGCAGAATCGCCAGCGGGGTGTAGGTGCCGGCGATGATCAGGAAGATGTTCGCATGGTCAAGTCGTCGCAAAATCGCTGAGCCCCGCGGGCCCCACTCGCCCCGGTGGTAGAGCGCGCTCACACCGAACAGCGCGCACGCCGTCACAGTGAACACCGCGCAGGCGATCCTGCCCCTGGTGCTCTCCGCGAACGCCGTCAGCACGACGCCGGAGATCAGCACTGCGGGGAACATCCCCGCGTGCAACCACCCTCTGAGCTTGGGTTTTATCGGATCCAACAAGTCGGGGCCACCGACGGCAGGGGACACGTCTGAAGTTTCCTCGACCGGCGCCATGCCGTCAATCCTACCTACGGCGGCGTAAGTTACTTATAAGTAGTTGTAGGCCACCAGGAGTGGTGATGCTCACCCCCCGTCCCCTGGACAGAATCATTTGAAGAGGCTCACACTCATATGAGTGCGGTCGGCACCGGATGAGCACACCCACGCATCCGGGCCGCAGCCCCCAAGGGGCCGAACCCAACCCTCAATTTGTGACGCCGGTTCTGTGCGGACCCGGCGGGACGGAGCGATCGTGGCGCGCGGCATTGCGGCTCCCACCAGCCATCAGGAACTGATCAACTGGGTCGGCGAGATCGCCGAGCTGACCCAGCCCGACGAGATCGTGTGGTGCGACGGCTCCGAGGCGGAGTACCACCGCCTGGCCGAGGAACTCGTCGCCAAGGGCACCTTCACCAAGCTCGATCCGACCCTGCGCCCCAACTCCTACTACGCGGCCTCCGACCCCACGGACGTGGCCCGCGTCGAGGACCGGACCTTCATCTGCTCCGAGCGCGAGGCCGACGCCGGCCCGACCAACCACTGGAAGGACCCCGCCGAGATGCGGGAGGTCTTCAGCGGCACCGGCGGCGAGGGCGGTCTGTTCCGCGGTTCCATGCGCGGCCGCACGATGTACGTCGTCCCGTTCTGCATGGGCCCGGTGGGCTCGCCGCTGTCCGCGATGGGCGTGGAGATCACCGACTCCGCCTACGTCGCCGTCTCGATGCGCACCATGACCCGGATGGGACAGGCCGTCCTCGACGAGCTGGGCACCGACGGCGCGTTCGTGAAGGCCGTCCACACCCTGGGCGCGCCGCTGGCCGAGGGCGAGGCCGACGTGCCGTGGCCCTGCAACTCGACCAAGTACATCTCGCACTTCCCCGAGGCCCGGGAGATCTGGTCCTACGGTTCCGGCTACGGCGGCAACGCCCTGCTCGGCAAGAAGTGCTACGCGCTGCGGATCGCCTCCGTGATGGCCCGTGACGAGGGCTGGCTCGCCGAGCACATGCTGATCCTGAAGCTGACGCCGCCCACCGGCGGCCCCGAGGCGGTCAAGTACATCGCCGCCGCGTTCCCGTCCGCCTGTGGCAAGACCAACCTGGCGATGCTGGAGCCCACCATCGCCGGCTGGACCGTCGAGACCGTCGGCGACGACATCGCCTGGATGCGCTTCGGCGAGGACGGCCGCCTGTACGCGATCAACCCGGAGAACGGATTCTTCGGCGTCGCGCCCGGCACCGGCGAGAAGACCAACGCCAACGCGATGAAGACCCTGTGGGGCAACTCCGTCTTCACCAACGTGGCGCTCACCGACAACGGCGACGTGTGGTGGGAGGGCATGACCGAGGAGGCGCCCGCGCACCTCACGGACTGGAAGGGCAACGACTGGACGCCCGAGTCCGGCACCCCCGCGTCGCACCCCAACGCCCGCTTCACCACGCCCGCCGCGCAGTGCCCGACGATCGCGTCCGAGTGGGAGGACCCCAAGGGCGTGCCGATCTCGGCGATCCTCTTCGGCGGCCGCCGCGCCTCCGCCGTCCCGCTGGTCACCGAGTCCTTCGACTGGCAGCACGGTGTCTTCCTCGGCGCGAACGTCGCTTCCGAGAAGACCGCCGCCGCCGAGGGCAAGGTCGGCGAGCTGCGCCGCGACCCGTTCGCCATGCTGCCGTTCTGCGGCTACAACATGGGCGACTACTTCGGCCACTGGGTCGGCCTCGGCAAGAAGCACGACGCCGAGAAGCTGCCGAAGATCTACTACGTGAACTGGTTCCGCAAGGACGCCGACGGCCGCTTCGTGTGGCCGGGCTTCGGTGAGAACAGCCGGGTCCTGAAGTGGATCGTCGACCGGCTCAACGGCGAGGCGAAGGGCGTCGAGACGCCGATCGGCATCCTCCCGGCCGCCGACGACCTCGACACCGACGGCCTGGACATCGCGCAGGCCGACCTCGACCTGCTGCTCTCGGTCGACCCCGAGGTCTGGCGCGAGGAGGCCGCCCTGATCCCGGCCCACCTGGAGACCTTCGGCGACCACACCCCGAAGGAACTCTGGGACGAGTACCGCGCCCTGGTCGCGCGGCTCGGCTGACACCCGCGGCCGAACTCCCCCGGACCGGCGTCCGGGGGAGCTTCAGGGCATGCCCGCGGGGCAGGCCCCTGGCCGCCCAGGAACTGGCCGCACGGCAGGCACCCCCGACCAAGAGACTGCCTGCCGTGCGGCTGACTGATTACGGCTGGCTGTAGCCGTCCAGGAAGTTGCCGATCCTGGTGATCGCGTCCGTCAGATCCTCCGCGCGAGGCAGGGTGACGATGCGGAAGTGGTCCGGCTCCATCCAGTTGAACCCGGTGCCGTGCACGATCATGATCTTCTCGGTACGCAGCAGGTCGAGCACCATCTGCCGGTCGTCCTTGATCTTGTAGACCTGCGGGTCGAGCCGGGGGAAGGCGTACAGCGCGCCCTTCGGCTTCACGCAGGTCACACCGGGGATCGCCGTGAGCGCCTTGTACGTGGCGTCGCGCTGGGCCAGCAGCCGGCCGCCGGGCAGCACCAGGGACTTGATCGACTGGTGGCCGCCGAGCGCGGTGGCGATCGCGTGCTGGGCCGGCATGTTGGCGCACAGCCGCATGTTCGCCAGGATCGTCAGGCCCTCGATGTAGCTGGCCGCGTGGTGCTTCGGGCCGCAGACCGCCATCCAGCCGCTGCGGTACCCCGCCACCCGGTACGCCTTGGACAGGCCGTTGAAGGTCAGCGTCAGCAGGTCGGGCGCGATGGCCGAGGTCGGGGTGTGGGTGGTGTCGTCGTAGAGGATCTTGTCGTAGATCTCGTCCGAGCAGACGATGAGCTGGTGCCGCCGCGCGATGTCGGTCAGCCCGCGCAGCATCTCGTCGTCGTAGACGGCGCCCGTGGGGTTGTTCGGGTTGATGATCACGATCGCCTTGGTCCGATCGGTCACCTTGCGCTCGATGTCCGCCAGATCGGGCATCCAGTCGGACTGCTCGTCGCAGCGGTAGTGCACCGCGGTGCCGCCCGCCAGCGACACCGAGGCCGTCCACAGGGGGTAGTCGGGCGCCGGGACCAGCACCTCGTCGCCGTCGTCGAGCAGCGCCTGCATCGACATCTGGATCAGCTCGGACACGCCGTTGCCGAGGTAGATGTCCTCGACGTCGAGCGGGATGCCCTTGGTCTGGTAGTGCTGCATCACCGCGCGGCGCGCCGAGAGCAGGCCCTTGGCGTCCCCGTAGCCATGCGCGTCACCGAGGGTGCGCAGCATGTCCTCGAGGATCTCGGGCGGGCACTCGAAGCCGAAGGGCGCCGGGTTGCCGGTGTTCAGCTTGAGGATGCGGTGCCCGGCCGCCTCCAGCCGCATCGCCTCCTCAAGAACCGGACCCCGGATCTCGTAGCAGACGTTGGAGAGCTTCGTGGACTGGATCACCTGCATGCCGGTCACCTTACGGGCACGTCCGGCCACCCGCTCGGTGTTTTCCGCCACGTGAGACGCGCTCCCGGGTGGCCGTCGTCACGTCACCGGGGCCCGGCGCACCGAGCGCCCGGCCAGCTCCCCGGTGCGTCGGCCGTCCTCGATCACGAAGCGGCCGTCGATCAGGACGTACGGGATGCCGGTCGGAAGGGCGCGCGGGCGGTCGTAGGTGGCGCCTGAGGCGACGGTGTCCGGGTCGAAGAGCACCAGGTCGGCCCGGTAGCCCTCGCGGACCAGGCCGCGGTCGGGCAGCCGCAGCCGGGCCGCCGGGCGGCCGGTGAGATGCGCCACGCATTCGGCCAGGGTGAGGACGCCCAGCTCACGGACGTAGCGGCCCAGGTACTCGGGGAAGGTCCCGTAGGCGCGGGGGTGCGGTTTGGCACCCCGCAGGATGCCGTCGGAGCCGCCGGTGTGCACCCGGTGGCGCATGATCGCCCGGACGTTCTCCTCGTGGCCGACGTGCTGCAGGATCGAGGTGCCCAGCCGGTCGTCGAGCAGCAGGCGGCGGGCGGTGGCGAAGTCCGGTACGCGGCGGCCGACATGGGCCGACAGCGCCGGGTCGCGGACCCCGGAGATCTCGATGGCGGACCAGTCGACCGGCACCCCGTGGCTGCCGTCCGCCCCGTCGACCTCCATCTCCCGCCGGATCCTGGCCGCCGCCGCGTCGTCGCGCAGCCTGGCCAGCGTCGCGTCGGGGCCGCCCTCGGTGGCCCAGCTCGGCAGCATCGCCACCAAGGTGGTGGCGCCCGCCAGGTACGGATAGGTGTCCAGGGTGATGTCGGCGCCCGCGTCGAGCGCCTTGTCCAGCAGGGCCAGCAGTTCGGGGGCGCGGCCCTCGTTCACCCCGAAGTTCATCGTGGCGTGCGCCAGGTGCAGCGCGCAGCCCGCCTCCCGGGTGAGCGCGACCATCTCCTCGTACGCCTGGAGCGCGCCCTTCCCGTACGACCTGTGGTGCGGGCAGTAGTAGCCGCCGTACGCCGCCACCACCCGGCACAGCTCGGTCAGTTCGGCGTCCGAGGCGTACATCCCCGGCGTGTAGGTCAGCCCGGACGACATGCCGACCGCGCCCTGCCGCAGGCCCTCGGCGACCAGCTCCTTCATCCGGTCCAGCTCGGCGGCGGTCGCCGGGCGGTCCTCCCAGCCGACGGCCGTCATCCGCACGGTGCCCTGCGGGACGAGATACGCGGCGTTGACCGCGACGCCGCGGTCGAGCCGGTCGAGGTAGCCGCCGACGTCGCGCCAGTCGAAGTCGACGCCGTCCCCGTCGCCGTTCCACCCCGAGATCTGGGTACGGACCTCGGCGAGCGACCTGTCGTCCACCGGGGCGTACGACAGGCCGTCCTGGCCCAGCACCTCCAGGGTGACGCCCTGGGCGGCCTTCGCCTCGTGCGACGCGTCGGTGAGCAGGGCGAGGTCGCTGTGCGCGTGCATGTCGATGAAGCCGGGGGCCAGGGCGAGGCCGTCGGCGGCGAGCATCCGGCGCCCGGTCAGCCGCCGGTCCCCGAACCTCACCCCGGCCTCCGGCCGGACCTCCGCGATCCGGCCGCCGTCCACGCCCACGTCCGCCCGGAACGGCGGGGCGCCGGAGCCGTCGACGACGAGCGCGTCCCGCATCACCAGGTCCATACGTAAGCCTCCCGCTCGGTGCGTTTTCTTCCCCACCCGCCCGCCCTTTTTGTCCTCAAGCGCCGGACAGGCTGAACTGATGCTTCTGCCGGGCCGCTTCGTGTCCTCAAACGCCGGACGGGCGAATCCTCTTGACGCCGGGCTCGCACCGCCCGGCCCCGGGGGGCCGATCGGGCTTCGCCCGGCTGCGCCGGACTCCGTCCGTCGGACAGTGGCCGAGGTGGTCGAGCGGCTCCCCGGGCGGGCCAGAAGCAACAAATCAGCCCGTCCGGCGTTTGAGGACGAAGCCCGAGCGTGCGGACGTGCCAGAAGCGGATATGCAGCCTGTCCGGCGATTGAGGACAGAAGGGCGGGTGGGTGGGGTCAGAAGAAGGTGTGGATGTAGTCCGTGACGGTGCCGTCTTGGCTGGTCAGGGGGATGAGGCGCCATTTGTCGAAGGTGGTGCAGGGGTGGGAGAGGCCGAGGGCGACCCAGTCGCCGGGGGCGAGGGGGTCGTCGGGGGAGACCCGCAGCCAGGTGTGCTGGTCGGAGAGCGCGGTGACCGCGAGGTCATGCGCGGGACGAGTGGAGCCGTCGGGGGAGCGGACGGTGTGGGGCGCGGGCAGACCGAGATCGTAGGGCGCGTCGCGCTTGCCCGCGTTGAGGAAGGCCTGGTCCGGCGCGGGCCGGGAGATGACCTGGGCCCAGAGCAGGAAAGCGGGCTGCAGGGCGCCCTCCTGGGGGACCCGGTTGAACGGGGTGCGCTCGCGGTAGTGCAGGTCGTCGTGGGTGACGTACGCGCCGGACCGCAGCAGCCGCAGCACCGGCCGGGACAGGCCGGGAATCTCCGCGAAGACGTCGGCGACCGCGTCGAACCACGCGGACCCCCCGGCGCTGATGACGATCTCCTCGGCCGTACCGAAGCGCCCGGCCTTGTCGAAGTCGGCGGCCAGCGCCACAAGGCGCCGCAGCCACGCCCGTACCCGCTCGCCGTCGGCGTCGGGCACCTCGCCCTCGTACCCCGCGACACCGGCCAGCCGCAGCGTGGTCGTCGCGGCGACCGCGTCGGCGACGGCCGCGCATCCGTCCTCGGTGCGGACACCGGTCCGCGCCCCCTCCCCGGCGCCGAGTTCGACCACGACGTCGAGCCGCCGCCGCGTCCCGGCCGCGCGCAGGGCGGCGTCCATCAGCTCCACGCCGCGCACGGAGTCGACGTAGCAGAGGAAGGAGAAGCCGGGGTCGGTGTCGAGTTCCGCGCCGATCCAGGCGAGCGCGGCGGCGTCGAGGAGCTCGTTGGCGAGGAAGATCCGGGGGACGCCGAAGGCCCGGCAGACCCGGACCTGGGCCGGGACGGCGACGGTGATCCCCCAGGCGCCGCGGTCGAGTTGGCGGGCGAAGAGCTGCGGGGCCATCGACGTCTTGCCGTGCGGCGCGAAGGACAGGCCGTGGGCGGCGCTGTAGTGCTGGAGGAGGTCGAGGTTGTGCTCCAGCGCCTCGTCGGAGAGGGCGAGTACGGGGGTGGTGAAGCCGCCGTCGAAGAGGTTGCGCCGCTGGTCAGCCAGTTCACCCAGCGTCAGGCCCTCGGCGTCCGGCGGCAGCGCCTTGAAACGGTGGTCGACCCGTTCGGCGCGCAGCGCGGCCATCCGCTCGTTCCCGTCCATCGAACCTCCCGCGTTGCAACATGTGCAACGGCCATTGCGTGTGGTGTTTCGAGCTGTCTAACATCCCCGCCAGCACCGGGTCAACGGTGCACGAGCGACAGGAGCGCGAGCGATCGTGACCGCAACGCCGCAGCACAGCGTCGACGTCGTATGCCTGGGCGAGTCCATGGTCACCTTCCTACCGGCGGAAGGCGGCCGCCTCGCCGACGTGCCGACCTTCCACCGCGCCATCGGCGGCGCCGAGTCCAACGTGGCCTGCACCCTGGCGCGCGCCGGGCACAGCGCCCGCTGGATCAGCCGGGTCGGCGCCGACGGCTTCGGCGAGCACCTGGTCGACGCGATCGCCGCGGCCGGTGTCGACGTCAGCGCCGTCCAGCGCGACCCGCACCGCCCGACCGGCATCTACTTCCGCACCGCGGGCGAGCGCGCCACCGGCCCGGACGCCGCGCCCGGACGGGGTGAGGTCGTCTACTACCGGGCGGGCTCCGCCGCCTCCGCGCTCTCTCCCGCGCTGGTACGGCGCCACGACGCGTGGAGCGGCCGGGTGCTGCACCTGACCGGCATCACCGGGGCGCTCTCCGCCACCTGCCAGGCGCTGATGCGCCGCCTCACCCACCGCGAACCCGGCCGCCCGCTGGTCTCCTTCGACGTCAACCACCGGCCCGCGCTCTGGCACGGCGCCGACCCCTGGCTGCTCACCGAACTCGCCCGCGGCTGCGACCTGGTCTTCGTCGGCGAGGACGAGGCGGAGGCCGCCTGGGGGGTGAGCGGCGCCGCCGCGATCCGCCGCGCACTGCCCGAACCGCACACCCTGGTCGTGAAGCAGGGCGCCGCGGGGGCCACCGTCTTCACCCGCGGCGGCCCCGGCGTCGTGCCCGGCACTGACAGCGAGAGCGTTTTCGTGCCCGCCCTCGGCGTCGACGTCGTCGCGCACGTCGGCGCGGGCGACGCCTTCGCCGCCGGGTTCCTCTCCGCGACGCTGCGCGGCCTGCCGCTGCGCGACCGGTTGCGGCACGGCCATGTCATGGCCGCCGCCGCTCTCACCGTCCCCGGCGACCTCGGTACGCCACCGGCCCGCGCACACGCCGACGCGCTCGTCGCCCTGGACGACGACGCATGGGGGAGACTGCGGCTGGGCCCCGGGTGGACGGCGGCCGGACGGACCGACGCAGAACCGAGGGTGAGTCAGACGTGAGCCAGACAGTCGACCGCGCGCTGAGCATCCTGCCGCTGCTCGCCGAGGGACCGGCCGGACTCGAACAGGTCGCCGCCCGCCTGGAGGTGCACAAGTCCACCGCCCTGCGGCTGCTGCGCACCCTGCACGAACACGGCCTGGTCTACCGCCAGGAGGACGGCCGCTACCGGCTCGGCGCCCGGCTGTTCGCCCTCGCCCAGCAGGCCATGGAGACCCTCGACATCCGCGAGATCGCCCACCCGCACCTGGTGGCGCTGAACGAGAAGACCGGCCACACCGTGCACTTGGCGGTGTACGAGCAGGGTGAGGTCGTCTACATCGACAAGGTCGACAGCCGCTACCCGGTACGGATGTACTCGCGGATCGGCAAGCCCGTCGCCATCACCGTCGCCGCCGTCGCCAAACTGCTCCTCGCCGACCTGCCGGAGCCCGAGCGCCGTACCGTCGCCGAACGCCTCGAATACCCGCGCTACACCGCGAAGTCCACGCCCGACGCCGCCGCGTTCCTCACCGAACTCGCCACCGTGCGCGAGCAGGGCTGGGCCACCGACCTCGGCGGGCACGAGGAGTCCATCAACTGTGTCGGCGCACCCCTGCGCGGCGCCGACGGCCGGGTCTGCGCGGCCATGTCCGTCTCCGCCCCCAACGTCGTCGTCTCCGCCGACGAACTGCTGCACCTGCGCCCGCTGATCCTCCGTACCGCGGCGGCTGTCAGCCGGGACCTGTCCGGAACCGCCCCTACGAAGGAGCAGAGCCCATGAGCGAACAGCACCCCAAGACGGCCGTCACCCCGGCCACCCACACCGCGCCGCCCGCGAAGTTCTCGCACGGCGTCCGCAAGGGCAACATCCTCCAGGTCGCCGGTCAGGTCGGCTTCCTGCCCGCCGTCGAGGGCCGGCCGCCGACCCCGGCCGGGCCGACGCTGCGCGAGCAGGCCCTCCAGACGCTCGCCAATGTGCGGTCCGTGCTGGAGGCGGGCGGCGCGAGCTGGGAGGACGTCGTCATGACCCGCGTCTACCTCACCGACACCGCGCACTTCGCCGAATTCAACGAGATCTACAACGAGTTCTTCGCCGGCCTCAAGGAAGCGCCCTCCGCGCGCACGACGGTGTACGTCGGCCTGCCCGCCGGGCTGCTGATCGAGATCGACGCGCTCGCCGTCCTCGGCTGAGCCACCGCACCACCTCCCTCTCCCCTTTCTTCCGCGCACGGCGCGGCACCTGGATTCCCCACCGGGTGCCGTGCCGCGATCCCCCCTGCCCGAAAGCGCCCCCACCACCTGAGACAACGGAGTCCCCCATGCTGCTCGCCGCCGACACCCCACCCGTCGTCCCCCACACGGGCGGCCTCATGGCCCTGATCCACGGCACCGCAGGACTGCTGACCGTGGCCGCGCTGGGCATCGCGCTGCTGCTCGTGCTGATCATCAAGGCGCGCCTGCAGCCGTTCGTCGCGCTGCTCACCGTCTCCATAGCCGTCGGCCTGGCCGCGGGCCTGTCGGTCACCGAACTGTTCGGCACCGTGCAGCGGTCGTCGGCCACCTCGCTCATCGAGACCGGCATGGGCGGCACCCTCGGCCACATCTCGATCATCATCGCGCTGGGCACGATGCTCGGCGCGATCCTGGAGATATCCGGCGGCGCCGAGGTGCTCTCCGGCAGACTCCTGGGCGCCTTCGGGGAGAGGCGGGCACCCCTGGCGATGGGCCTGACCGGCCTGATCTTCGGTATCCCGGTCTTCTTCGACGTCGGCATCTTCGTACTCGCGCCGATCGTCTACGCGGCCACGAAGCGCGGCGGCAAGTCCATCGTGCTCTACGCGATGCCGCTGCTGGCGGGCCTGTCCATGACGCACGCCTTCCTGCCGCCGCACCCCGGCCCGGTGGCCGCCGCGGGACTGCTGCACGTCCAGCTCGGCTGGGTGATCCTGATGGGCGCCCTGGTCGGCCTGCCCTCGGTGGTGGCGGCCTGGGTCTACGCGGCCTGGATCGGCAACCGGCTCTTCGTCCCCGTACCGCAGGACATGGTCGAGGCCGCGGCCGAGGCCAAGGAGGCGGTCGTGGCGGGGCAGCGCGCCTCGGGCGTGGAGCCGGCCGAGACCCCGGTGTCGCTCGGCGTGGTGCTGGCCATCATCGGTACGCCGCTGGTGCTCATCCTGTGCGCGACGTTCTCGTCCATCGCCTTCGACCCGAGCACCGGCCGCTCCGTCATCGAGTTCTTCGGCCACCCTTTCGTGGCGCTGACCATCGCGCTCTTCCTCGCGTACTACCTGCTCGGCATCCGCCGCGGCTGGTCGCGGGCCTCGCTGGAGGCGGTCTCCACCGCCTCGCTCAAGCCGGTCGGCAACATCCTGCTCGTGGTCGGCGCGGGCGGGGTCTTCGGCGCGGTGCTCAAGGCCAGCGGCGTCGCCCAGGCGCTCGCTGACGCCTTCCACAGCGTGGGCCTGCCGGTGGTCGTGCTCTCCTACCTGATCTCCCTGGTGCTGCGGGTCGCCCAGGGCTCGGCGACCGTCGCCATCGTGACCACCGCCGGGATCGTCGCCCCGGTGCTGGCCTCCGGCGACTTCTCCCAGGCCCATCTCGCGCTGGTCATCATGGCGATCTCCGCCGGTTCCATCTTCGCCTCGCACGTCAACGACGGCGGCTTCTGGATGGTCTCCAAGTACTTCGGCATCAGCGAGCGCGACACCCTCAAGTCCTGGACGGTCCTGGAGTCCGTCCTGTCGGTGGCGGGCTTCGGCGTGGCGGCCCTGCTGAGCACGGTGATCTAGCGGCCCGCCCCAAAGGGGCGCGGGGAACTGCGCGCCCAGCCCCCTGCGGCCGGTGATCGGAAACCGGCCGCAGGGGGCTGGGCCTGCGCGTCTTTCGAGCGCTGCGCCGCAGGCGCTTACGCCATGCCGTGCACGTGCGCGCCCACCGCGTTGGACCAGGCGTTGCCGTTCTTCGCGTCCCAGTTGGTCGACCAGGTCATCGCGCCCCGGATCGTGGGCCACTTGGCGCTGGGGTGGAAGGTGCCGCAGCCGGTGCCCTTGGCGAGGCAGTCGAGCGCGTTGTCGACCACGGACGGGTCGACGTAGCCGGAGCCCGCCGCGCTGGTGGACGCCGGGGTGCCGATGCCGACCTGCGAGGGGTCGAGACCGGCCTGGATCGCCGTGCAGGCCAGGGTGGTGATGAAGTCGACCGTGCCCTGGCTGTAGACGCCGCCGTCGCAGCCGTTCATCGAACCGCTGTTGTAGTACTGGGTGTTGACGACGGTCAGGATGTCCTTGATCTTGAGCGCGGTGGCGAGGTAGTCACTGCCCGAGGAGAGCATGTCGATGGTCTGCGGAGCCATCGTGATGATCAGCCCCGAGCCCGCCTTGGCGCTCAGCGCGCGCAGCGCCTGCGGCATGTACGTGGTGTCGATGCCGTTCTCCAGGTCGATGTCGACACCGTTGAAGCCGTAGGTCTGCATCAGCGAGTAGACGCTGTTGGCGAAGTTGGTCGCCGAGGCGGAGTCACGGATGGAGATCGTGCCGTTCTGGCCGCCGACGGAGATGATCACCTTCTTGCCCGCCGCCTGCTTGGCCGCGATGTCCGCCTTGAACTGCGCGACGCTGTAGTTCAGCGACGGGTCCAGGGTGAACGACACCGCGCCCGGTGTGGTGGTGGCGTCCGCGAAGGCCACGGCGATGATGTCGTACGCGCTCTGCACCTGCGCGATGGTCTGGACGGTCGCGCCGTTGTTGAAGTTCTGCCAGTAGCCGGTGACCGCGTGCTTGGGCAGGTTGCCGCTGGGCGGAGGCGAGGTCGGCGGCGTGGTGGGAGGCGTCGTCGGGGGAGTGGTCGGCGGCGTCGTGGGAGGCGTCGTCGGCGGGGTGGTGGGGGGAGTGGTCGGCGGGGTGGTCTGCGTGCCGCCCGGGCCCGACAGCGTGACGTCGTCGGCGAAGTAGGCGGGCTGCGCGTACCAGCCGTGGGTGTAGATGGTCACCGAGTGGGTGCTGGCGCCCGTGGTGAAGTTGACGCTCAGCTGCTGGTACGAGGTGGCCGACGGGGTCCAGGTCGACGGGTCGGTGCCGCCGGTGCCGGTGGCGCCGATGTAGACGTAACTGCCCTGCACCCACGCGCTCAGCGTGTACTGGGAGTTGGGCTGCACACTGATGACCTGGGTGCACTGCCCGGTGTCGCTGCTGGAGGGGGTGGCCTTGAGCGCGGAGGAGCCGGAGTGCACGGGGCTGCTGGCGTTCGCGCCGCTGCCCGCCGTACAACTCCAGTTCGACAGCCCGCTCTCGAAGCCGGGGTTGGCGACCAGGTTGGTGGTCGCGGCGCCGGCGCTGCCCATGTCGACCAGGGCGACGCCCGCGCCGATCACGGCGGCGGCGCTCAGCCCGGCGATGCTCCGGCGGACGAGAGGGGATCTGTGCTTGGCATGGCTCGCTTGATTCGCGTGCGATGCACGTTCCACGACTGCCTCCTGGGGGCAAGGAGTTGGGGGGTGGTGGGAGTGCGGGTGACCATATGACCGTGGACACGCAAAAGAGGTACTGGGAGAAAGCTGGTCCAGACCAATCAGGTTGTCAAGACCTCTGGCGTACACGCGCCGTTCACCGGTGCCGATACGCAACTTTCCGCACCCGAACCGCTACACATCGATAAGCTGACGAGCGCGAAACGCCAGGTACCGGCCACGCCGGCGGCAGAAGGGGGAGGTTCCGGTTGTCCAGCGTCATCACCGCCACCTCGGACGATCTCGCCCTGTCCCTGGAGGAGCAGGTAGCCCGCACCTCGGCCCAGTTGGACGCGTACGGCCATCTCGTCGCGCTCGCCGCCGACAACCCCGCGGACCCCGCCCGCCGCAGGCTGCACACCGTACGGTCCGCGCTGGAGGCCGACCGGATCGCGATCGTGCCGGTGACGCTCCCGCCGCTGGCCAGCACCCTGCTCGCCGAACAACTGCGCCAGCTCACCGGCACCGACCTCGGCCCCGGCGTCCTCGCGGGCGCCGCCCGGCTGCTCTCCTACTACCTGCACTCCGGCGCGCTGCTCGGCTCGGTCGCCAAGCTCGACCGGGTGCCGGTCGGCGTCGGCGCGCACGTCAAGTCGCTCGTCCCCGGGCGGCACTTCGCCGTCGTCGCGCACCCCGAGCCGTATCTCGCCGAGGCCGAGCCCGGCAACACCCCGCCGGGGCCCGGCTACCAGACGCAGCTCGCCGTCGCGGGCAAGGGCCTCGACCCCGGCTGGATCACCGGCCCGCTCGCCACCGCCTGGCGCACCCAGCACACCCGCGAGGTGCCGCTGCCCGTCGACTCCGCCCGCTGGTGGGGCACGTCACGGCTGGTCGAGTTCACCGCCTACATCGCCGACGTCGGGATGCTCTACCAACTCGTCACCTCCGTACGGCGCGACACCTGCACCTGGTGCGGACTCGAGGTCATCGGCGACCAGTGCTTGTTCTGCGCCACACGGCTGGGGGATCGTACGGCTCCGGCGAAACACGCCGCCCGGCAGGAGCGGGCGGTGGAGAGCCCGCGCCGCCCCCAAATCGAACCCCACAAGCGATAGGTCCGCCCGCACATGAACTCACGTCAGCGCCGTGGTGTCGTCCTCCTGGTGGTCTCCGTGCTGTGCGCGGCCGCCGCGTTCGCCGGGGTGGTCGCCGTCGTCAGCGACGCGCGCTCGCAGGTCGGCAGCAAGGTGACCGCGTACGAACTGTCCGCGGACGTCCCCGCGTACACCGCGCTGAACGCCTCCCAGGTGCACCGCATATCGATGCCGGAACGCTGGCTGCCCGACACCGCGGTCCGCGATCTCGGCGCGCTCCAGGGGAAGATCGCCGCCGTACCGCTCAAGAAGGGCTCGCTGCTGCAGTCCGACATGGTGGCCGACAAACCCGAGCTCAAGGCCGGGCAGATGGAGATCGCCATCATGATCGACGCGGAGACGGGCGTCGCGGGCAAGATCACCCCCGGCGCCCGGGTCAACATCTTCGCCACCTTCGCGCCCCGCAAGGACACCGACCCCGATATCTCGAAGATCATCGTGGCGGGCGCACAGGTCATGGACGTCGGCGAGATCAAGGCGTTCGACAAGAGCGAGGACGCCCAGCGGCTCTCCACCCAGGGCGTGCCCATCACCTTCGCCCTCGACGCCGCGGACGCCCAACGGGTGGCGTTCGCCGAGTCGTTCGCCCGCCATGTGCGCCTCGCGCTCGTCGCCCCCGGCGACACCGCGGCCCCGCCGCAGAGCGACCGCACGTACACCCTGGCAGGGGACGCCGCGACAGGAGGCAAGCCGTGAGCGTACGGATTCTCGCCGGTACCACGGACCCCGACGCCGCGCGGGCGCTGCTCGGACTGCTCCACCAACTGCCCGGCGCCGAACCGGCCCCCGCGCTCACCGACTCCACCGCGCTGCTCGACACCCTCGCGCGCGCCGCCGAGGCCGGTGTCGACGAACTGCCCGAGGTCGTCGTCGTGCACGACTCCATCGTGCCGATGCCCGCCCTCGACCTCATCCGCGAAGTCGCCCTGCGCTTCCCGGCGGTGGGCGTGGTGCTGCTCACCGCCGACCCCAGCCCCGCGGTGCTCGCCGCCGCGATGGACTCCGGCGCGCGCGGCGTCATCGGGCTGCCGCTGGCCTACGACGACCTCGGCGCACGCGTCGAGGCCGCCGCGGCCTGGGCGGTCGGCGTACGCCGCCATCTCGGGCCCGGGCGCGCCGCGCTGCCCGCGGTGTCGGGCGGCACCCTGATCGCGGTGGCCGGGGCCAAGGGCGGTGTCGGCACCACCGTCACCGCCGTCCATCTCGCCCTCGCCGCCCACGCGTCGGGCCGCTCCACCGCCCTGGTCGACCTCGACCTCCAGGGCGGCGACATCGCCTCCTACCTCGACGTGCAGTTCCGGCGGTCCGTCGCCGACCTCGCCGACATCGCCGACGTGTCCTCCCGCGTCCTGCACGACGCGATGTACGTCCACGAGTCCGGCCCCGCCCTGCTGCTCGCCCCCGCCGACGGCGAACGCGGCGAGGACGTCACCGACCGCTCGGTCCGCCTGGTCCTGGCCGCGCTCCGGCAGCGCTACGAAGTCGTCATCGTCGACTGCGGCACCCAGATGACCAGTGCGAACGCCGTCGCCGTGGAGACCGCGGACGCCGCCGTACTGGTCACCACCCCCGATGTCATCGCGGTGCGCGCGGCCAAGCGGATGGCCCGGATGTGGGACCGCCTCCAGATCCGCAAGCCGCAGGACACCACCGCGGTGGTCAACCGCTACACCCGCGCCAGCGAGATCCAGCCCACCCTCATCGGCCGGATCACCGGTACGAAGATGGCCTCGTCCGTCATCCCCGCCGCCTTCCGCGAGCTCCAGGCGGTCATCGACGCCGGCCGCCTCCAGGACCTCGACGCGCGCTCCACCGTCAAGGCCGGGATCTGGTCCCTGGCAGGCGAGTTGGGCCTGGTCACCGGTGCGATGCTGCCCGCGGCCCGCACCAAGAAGTCCCGCCGCGGCGGGGACCGCGGGCAGGTCACCCTGGAGACGCTCGGCATGACGCCGATCATCCTGGTCACCCTGATCCTCGTCTGGCAGGCCGTCCTCGCGGGCTACACCTTCACCCTCGCGGGCAACGCCGCCGACAAAGCCGCTCGCGCGGCGGCGGTCGGTCAACCCGCGGATGCGGCGGCCCGCGGCGCCGTCCCCGGTGCCTGGGGGGACGACCTCTCCACCGACGTCGCCAAGAACGCCACCGACGGCACCGTCGAAGTCACCGTCACCCTCAAGGTCCCCGTCCTCTTCCCCGGCGCCGTCACCTTCCCCCTCCACGTCCAGGGCCACGCCTCGGCCATAGACGAAGGCGCCCAGCGATGACGCCCCCGGCCGCCCCGGTAGTGCCCCGAAGGGGCGCGGGGAACTGCGCGAGCAACCAGCCACCGGCCGGTGGTCCGGGAACCCACCGAACTGCCCCTTCGGGACGGTGGAGGAGTGCGGCGCCATCGCGGCTGGCCGCGCAGTTCCCCGCGCCCCTTCGGGGCACGACCGGCGTACCGTTCGCGCGCGGAGCGCGCGCCGCCCGGGGCGCGACCGGGCGCGACCGGGGGGTCGCTTCGCTCGAATACCTCGGCATGCTGCCGTTCCTGCTGCTGATCGCCCTCGCGGGAATCCAACTCGGGATCGTCGCCTACTGCGGCTCACAGGCGGGGACGGCGGCGCGGACGGCCGCGCGGGTGGAGGCGATGCGGTCGCCGCATGCGGACGCGCGGCAGGCCGGGCGGGACGCCGTGAGCGGGTGGGTGAACCCGGACATCTCGTTCCCGACGGACGACGACAGCAGCGTACGGGCGCAGGCGACCGTGAAGATCCCCTCGGTGATCCCCGGAGTGCGCTTCTTCGACCCGGTCACCCGGTACGCGACGATGCCGAAGGAGGACACGACACCATGAGCCTCCGTGCCCGTCTCGCCGTCGAGGAGGCAGCGCCGCAGACGCAGGAGAGCCACCTGGTGGCGGTCTACCGGGCGAAGCTGCTGCAGGAGATCGACCTCGCCGAGATGTCCGCGCTCGCCGCGGCCGAGCGCAGGGCCCGGCTGGAGCGCGTGCTCGGCCACATCATCAGCCGCGAGGGCCCGGTGCTGTCCACCACCGAGCGCGCGGCGCTGATCCGCCGCGTCGTGGACGAGGCCCTGGGCCTGGGCATCCTCGAACCGCTCCTGGAGGACCCCACCGTCACCGAGATCATGGTCAACGGCCCGGACCGGATCTATGTCGAGCGCGGCGGCCGCGTCGAACAGGTCGCGGCCCGCTTCTCCTCCGCGGAGCAGCTGCTGCAGACCATCGAGCGCATCGTGTCGACCGTCAACCGCCGTGTGGACGAGTCGAATCCGATGGTCGACGCCCGCCTGCCCTCCGGCGAGCGCGTCAACGTCATCATCCCGCCGCTGTCGCTGACCGGCCCCACGCTCACCATCCGCCGCTTCCCCCGGGCGTACACCCTCCAGGAACTCATCGCGCTCGGCACCCTGGACGAGCACATGCTGCTGCTGCTCTCCTCCTTCGTCCGGGCGAAGTGCAACATCATCGTCAGCGGCGGTACCGGCTCGGGGAAGACCACCCTGCTCAACGCGCTGTCCGGGCTCATCCCCGACGGCGAGCGGATCATCACCGTCGAGGACGCCGCCGAACTCCAGCTCCAGCAGGAGCACGTGATCCGGCTGGAGTCCCGGCCGCCCAACGTCGAGGGCGAGGGCCGGATCACCATCCGCGACCTGGTCCGCAACTCCCTGCGGATGCGCCCCGACCGCATCATCGTCGGCGAGGTCCGCGGCGGCGAGACACTCGACATGCTGCAGGCCATGTCCACCGGCCACGACGGCTCGCTGGCCACCGTGCACGCCAACTCCGCGGAGGACGCGGTGCTCAGGCTCCAGACGCTGGCGTCGATGAGCGAGGTCAAGATCCCCTTCGAGGCGCTGCGCGACCAGATCAACAGCGCCGTCGACGTCATCGTCCAGCTCCACCGCCACGTCGACGGCACCCGCCGCGTCGCCGAGATCGCCGTGCTCTCCTCCCGTGGCCGCGACGTCTTCCGCCTCTCCTCCGCCACCCGCTTCCGCGCCGAACCCCTCGGCGTGGACCGCATCGTGCGCGGCTGGTACGAACACCGCCCGGTGCCACGGGAGATCGGCGAGCGGCTGTACCTGGCGGGCGAACACGTACCGGCCGCCTTCGGCGTCGGCGGCAGCGAACTCGAACTCGACAGCCGGGAGGCGAAGTGACGTCCGCGCACGCCGGGACCGGTGTCCTGGCCGCCGCTGAAGGCACCGGGAACGGCCTCGACACGGCCCCCTTCGCCGCGCTCGTCCTCGGCGTCACCGTCGTCGCCCTCGTCCTCGGGGTGTGGGGCGTGCACGCCTGGCGCGGCGGCCGGGCCGACCGCGCCGCCCTCGTCGAGCGGCTGGCGGGGGAGTCGGGCGGCGGCGCGGCGCGGCAGGCCGCCTTCGCCGGACTCGACCGCCGGGTACGCCGCTACCCCTGGGGCAAGCGGCTCGCCGGGCGCCTCGCCGCCACCGGCACCAACCTCACGCCGGGGCAGTTCACCGCCGCCGCGATCGGCCTGGTCACCGCCGCCTGGGTGGCGGCCGCCGCCGTACTCGCCCCGTTCTTCGGCCCGATCGCCGCCCTGCTGGCGGGCTGGACGGCCTTCTCCTTCCTGGAGTGGCGGCGGCGGGTCCGCAACGAGCGCTTCATCGCCCAACTCCCCGACCTCGCCCGCGTCCTGGCCAACGCCACCCAGGCCGGACTCGCCCTGCGTACCGCCGTCTCCATGGCCGCGGAGGAGCTGGACGCGCCCGCGGGCGAGGAACTCAAGCAGGTCGCCGACGCCATGGCCGTCGGCCACTCCGTCGAGGACGCCCTCGGCGAACTCCAGCAGCGGTTGCCCAGCCGGGAGTTGATCGTCCTGGTCTCCACCCTGGTGCTCTCCAGCCGGGCGGGCGGCTCGGTCGTCGAGTCGCTGCGCAATCTGACGGTCACCCTGGAGGAGCGCAAGGAGACCCGGCGCGAGATCCGCACCCAGATGTCCCAGGTCACCATCACCGCCTACGCGGTCCCGGTGATCGGCCTCGGCTCGCTGCTGCTGCTCAACCGGATCATGCCGGGCTCGCTCAGCGCGATGACCGGCTCCGGCATCGGCCGGATCTGCGTGCTGATCTCCCTCGGCCTCTACGTGGTCGGCTTCGCGCTGATCCGCCGCATGTCCCGGATCGACGTATGAGGCCCGCCATGAACTACCGGACGTACGGGGGGACTTCGCGATGACCCTGATCGGACTCGCCCTCGCCGCGGTGGTCGCCGTCGCCGCCGTCGGCGTCGTGTACGCGATCGGCCTGCTGCGGGCCGACGTCAAACTCCCCGACGACCTGGCCCTCGCCCTCGACGTCGGCCGCACCCGGACGACCCGTACCGGCAACGCCATCGACCGGCTCGGCATCCGCTGGGCGCCGATGGTGATGCGCCTGATGGGCCCGGCGCGGGTCACCAGGATGCGGGCGAGGATCGACCACGCCGGCCACCCGCACGGCCTGACCGTCGAACGCTACGCCGCCCGCCGCGCCGTCTACGGCGCCCTCGGCGGCTTCGCCGCGCTGGTGGTGCTGGCCAAGGGCCACTGGTTCCTGGCCCTGCTGCTGGTCGCCTACGCCTGGTGGTGGGCCGACCTCGGCATCTGGCTCGCGATCCGCCGCCGCCGCGACGACATCGAGCGCACCCTGCCCGACTTCCTCGACGTCCTGGCCGTCGTCGTCAGCGCCGGACTCGGCTTCCGCCAGGCGCTGGAGCGCGTCAACGCCGTCTACACCGGCCCCTGGTCGGACGAGATCCGCGTCGCGCTACGGCAGATGGACGTCGGCGTCAGCCGCCGTGACGCCTTCGACCAGCTCCGCAAGCGCAACCGCAGCGACCAGGTCGGCCAGTTCGTCACCGCCCTCCAGCAGGGCGAGGAACTCGGCGCCCCGATCGCCCGCACCCTCCTCCAGATCGCCACCGACATGCGCCGCACCGAAGCCCAGAACGCCCGCCGCCGCGCCGCCCGCATGGTGCCCCGCGCGACCGGCGTCATCACCACCCTCCTGGTCCCGGCCACGATGATCCTGCTGATCACCGGCACCGTCATCGGCTCCCAGATCCACTTCGGCGACGTCTTCGGAAACGGGTGAGGACCGGTGACGGGAGGGCACAAGGCGACTACGGTAATTCCGCTGCCACGCAGCGTGATCAACCGCCATGCTGAAAAGGCCAATTGGAGCGCGACGGGCTGTGGATGCGCGAGGTTCGGGTGTACCTTTGCATTCGCAACCATATTTGCACCTGCAATCCCAACCGAACCGCTGCGGACGACCACACGACCAGCGAGAGGCGGTGCGCCGTGGACACCTACCCCGACAGGCAGCACACGGCCGCCGAACGCATACGTCAGGTGACAAAGAATGGGGCGAACGAACATGAACCGGTGGGCAGTCGAGCACTACCTCAAGGCCGCGACCAGACTCACGCACCGCCGCACACACGGCGACCGGGGCCAGACCTCCTTCGAGTACCTCGGGATCGCGGTGGTGATCGCGGTGATCATCGGGGTGCTGGCGACCACGGGCATCGGCGACGCCATCCAGAGCGCGATCCTCGACGCGATCGGCAAGATCTCCGGCGGCAAGTAGCAGCGGTCAGCCTCGTCGCTCGCGCCCGCGTCGCACGCGCCCGCATCGCCGCGGGTGCCGACGACGGCCAGACGATAGGGCTGTACGTGGTGGCAATGTCGGCGCTGTTCTTCCTGGCCTTCGCGTACTTCGCGGTGGGCCAGGCCGCCGTGGTCCGCAACACCGCCCAGACCGCCGCGGACTCCGCGGCGCTGGCCGCGGCGCGCGCGGACCGGGACGCCGTGCACGACCCCTTCCTCGCCGCCCTCGCCGCCGGTGACCTGCACCAACTGGACATTCTTCTGCAGCACTTGAGTACCCACAGCGACCAGGCCTGCGGGGCGGCGGAGACCTACGCGGCTGACAACGACGCCCAGGTGACCGGCTGCGAGACGGTCGACGGCCCCGTGGGGCACAAGGTCGACGCGCGGTCCCTCGGTACGGTCGGCAAGTCCGTGGTCAAGGGCACCGACGACATCCATATGTCGGCGGAGGCGACAGCGGTGGTGAAACCGCGCTGCGCCACCAACGGCAAGGACGGCGATCTCGTCAGGTTCCTGTGCAACGGTGACGAGATCACGGTCGACCCGAAGGCTGACGGGTTCACGCTGGACCTGTCGACCTTCTACACGGTCCAGCTGAGCGAGTGAGGGCCGAGGCGAGTGGCGGGAGAACGGGGAGCAATGAGAAACGGGCGCAGGGCAACGCTTCTGACGGTGTGTGTGGCGAGCGCCGCGCTGCTGCTGGCGGGCTGCGGCGGGGGATCGAAGAAGGGGGACGACAAACCGTCGTCCTCGTCGAGCGCGTCCGCCGCGAAGGGCTCGAAGGGCGGGGGTTCGACGGGCGGCGCCGACACGCCGAGCGCGAGTGCCACCCAGGTCCTCGCCCAGATCAAGGGCGAGAAGGACATCGAGGTGACCGTCAACTCCGCCACCCGTGACCCGGGTGGCTTCGTCACGGTCTCCGGCACACTGACCAACAACGGCGACGCGGTCTTCAACGCCGTCACATGGCGGGGCCCGGAGACGGCGCTGATCCCGTCCGGGCCGTCGGTCGCGGGCGCGGTCCTCGTCGACGAGGCGGGCAAGAAGCGGTACTACGTGCTGCGCGACACCGAGGGCAAGTGCCTGTGCACGATGGGGCTGACGCTCATCCAACCCAAGGAGACCCGCCCCTTCTTCGCCCAGTTCCCCGCCCCGCCCACCGCCACCACCGAGGTGGAGTTCGAGCTGCCGACGATGCCGCCGGCAAAGATCACGCTGTCGGAGGGGTGAGCCCCGGATGAAGCCCCGCAACGCCGCCACGGCGGCACCGCACCCCCGCGCCGCCGCCACCCGCGCCACCGCCCCCGCCTCGGTCGCGGCCTCCGCGGCCTTCGTCCTCGTCATGGCGCTGGCCGTCGGCGCCGGTACGGGGACGGCCGCGGTGGCGGACACCAATCCGCCGCCGACGGCCGGGGACGTGGCGCCGAGCGCGCCGGTGAAGGTCGATCCGACGGCGCCCGGGCTGAAGCTGCCGGAGGGCTCGACGCTGGCGCCGCCGAAGGTGCTGGACATCGTCTCGGTGACGGACCAGTCGTCGACGAAGGCGAGCCAGCCGGAGCAGCGGCAGGAGCAGTCCAACTCGACGGTGACCTACGCGCTGCAGAGCGAGGTGCTGTTCCAGCGGGACAGCGCGGTGCTGTCGCCGACCGCGGCCTCGCGGATCAAGGCGATCGCGAACGACATCAACGCGAAGCACGTCACCTCACCCATCCGTGTCTTCGGATTCACGGACAATCTCGGCAGCAGCGAGCACGGCGACGTGCTGTCGAAACAGCGTGCCAACGCCGTGTACCAGGTCCTGGCCACAGCCCTGGCCGCGGCCGGTGACGCATCCCACACGTTCCAGGTCCGCGGCTACGGCGAGGACTACCCGATTGCGGACAATTCCACCGAATCAGGGCGCAGTCAGAACCGCCGGGTGGAGATCACTTTCACACCACCTGCCGCGTAAGGCACTGAGCGGATCCTCGGACGCGGTACGGTGTAACTCCCCCCCTCGGGCCGGTTCGCTCTCCCCCCCTGCGAACCGGCCCGTTTTTTCATGCCCGCGGCGCGGGGCCACGCCTATCAGCGGGAGCGGGGCTGCCGCATCGTAGATTGCCCACATGTGGAGCAAAATTCAGCAAAACGGGCAAATCATCTTTACGGTCACTGCGGCGACCACAGCCGCCCTCGCCCTCGCCGGCTGTGCGGCCGGACAGGGCGCGCCCGAGGGCTGGCGCTATCTCAAGGCCGGTGAAGTGGCCGTCGCGCACCCCAAGAACTGGCACGAGGTGCGGTCGGGGGCGGAACTGCGCGGGCCCGCCGGGCGGATCGACGCCGGACTGACCGTCAGCGCGCGGGCGGGCTCGGCCGGCAGCCCGGCGCGCGCGGACGCCGTACCCGCCTCCGCCCGCAGCGAGACGCTGGACTTCGACGGCCGTGCGGGCCGCGTCTTCAGCTTCGCCCAGCCGGAGCCCGGCCCCACCGGCCGCCCGGCCAGCCATGTCGAGGTCAGGTTCCGCGACACCCGCGACCGTACGGTCATCGTCCGCGCCTGGGCCGCCGACGGCGCCGCGGACCCGCTGGTGCTGCGGGAGATCGTGAACAGCATCGAGTTCAGCTAGCGCCGCGCGGGTCATCACGACCCGCCTCGCCGTCCAGCACCGCCTCCAGGCGGGTGCCGCGGCGCACCCCCCAGGCGGCCAGCGCGCCCGCCTCCGCCTCCAGGACATGGCGTGCGCGCAGCCGGGGGCGGCCGACGCGGCCGGGCGGCATGGTGCGGACGGCGAGTACGCGCAGCCGCCGGTCGAGATAGGCGACGTCGATGGCGAACCGCATCCGCACGGTGTGCACGCTGGACGCGGGCGTCAGCAGCAGCGCGCCGGTCAGGCCGTCCTGGCCGAGCAGGCCGCGGGTCCTGGCCCGGTAGGAGGCGGCGACCCGCAGCGGCACCTCGGCGGCGGGCGCGCGCAGTGTGCCGTCGCCGTCTCGCCAGCGCCGTCGCCAGCGGGCCATGACCCCTCCCCGGGTGCGGAAGTACCGGGCGCACGGCTCGCGTGTACGGTCGCCCGGTGCATGTCTATCTGATCGTGGCCCCCGCCGTCTGGGGAATAGCGAGCGGGCTCGTCCTGCCGCGTGCCGCCTACCGGCTGGCCGTCCCGGCGGACGAGCCCCGGGCCACCGCCTGCCCCGCGGCGCACCCGCTGCCCGCCGGGCCGCTCGGCTGGCTGGGCACCGCCCGGTGCGGGGAGTGCGACGAGCCGTACGGCACGGTGTACGGCGCCGCCCTCGCGTCGGGGACGGCCTGCGCCGCGCTCGGCTACACCGTCGGCGGCCACCCCGAACTCGTGGTCTGGCTGCTGCTGGTCCCGCTCGGACTGCTGCTCGGCATCGTCGACCTGCGGGTCTTCCGGCTGCCCGACATCCTGACGCTGCCCGCGCTCGGCGGCACCGCCGCGCTGCTCGGGGCCGCGGCGCTGCTGCCGGACCACGACGGTTCCTGGGTCCGGGCGCTGATCGCCGCCGCCGTCCTCGGCGTCGTCTATCTGGTGCTGTTCTTCATCAACCCGGCGGGCATGGGCTTCGGCGACGTCAAACTCGCCCCCACCCTCGGCCTGGTCCTCGGCTGGTACGGCTGGCCCACCGTCTTCACCGGCACCTTCGCGGGCTTCGCGCTCGGCGCCCTCGCGGGCATGGTGCTGCTCGCCACCCGCCGTGCCAACCGCAAGACCCCGATCCCCTTCGGCCCCTTCATGCTGCTGGGCACCCTGACCGCGGTCCTGCTGGCGACGGCCTGACGCAGGCCGTCCCCGAGCGCTGCGGGCCGGCGGAGACAGCCCCGCCGGCCCGCAGCGCTCGGAGATCAGCCGTAAACGCTTACGCCTCGCTGCTCACCGACCAGAGGTTCACGCCCTCCGGCTCCACCGCGTGCCGGTCGATCTCGGCGAGCTCCTCCGCGGTCAGCGGCGCCGCGCCCACCGCGGCCACGTTGGCCTCCAGCTGGGCGACCGAGGAGGCGCCGATCAGGGCGGAGGTGACGCGGGGGTCGCGCAGCACCCAGGTCAGGGCGAGCTGGGCCAGCGACTGGCCGCGGGCGGCGGCCACGTCGTTGAGGGCGCGCAGCCGGGCGATCGTCTCGTCGTTGACCAGGCCCGGGTCGAGCGACTTGCCCTGGGCCGCGCGCGACCCCTCGGGCACCCCGTGGAGATAGCGGTCGGTCAGCAGCCCCTGGGCCAGCGGCACGAAGCCGATGCAGCCCATGCCCTCCTCGTCGAGGACGTCGAGCAGACCGTCGTCCTCGATCCAGCGGTTGATCATTGAGTACGACGGCTGGTGGATGAGCGCGGGCACGCCCATCTCCCGCAGGATGCGGGCCGCCTCACGGGTGCGGTCGGGGCCGTAGGAGGAGATGCCCACGTAGAGCGCCTTGCCCTGCCGGACGGCGGACGCCAGCGCGCCCATCGTCTCCTCCAGCGGCGTCTCGGGGTCGAAACGGTGCGAGTAGAAGATGTCGACGTAGTCGAGCCCCATCCGGGTAAGCGACTGGTCGAGCGAGGAGAGCAGGTACTTGCGCGAGCCCCACTCGCCGTACGGGCCGGGCCACATGTCGTAGCCCGCCTTGGTGGAGATGACCAGCTCGTCCCGGTAAGGGCGGAAGTCCTGGGCGAAGAGGGTGCCGAAGTTGGCCTCCGCGGCCCCGTAGGGCGGGCCGTAGTTGTTCGCGAGGTCGAAGTGGGTGACGCCGAGGTCGAACGCGCGGCGCAGGATCGCCCGCTGCGAGTCGAGGGTCCGGTCGTCACCGAAGTTGTGCCAGAGACCGAGGGAGACGGCCGGGAGCTTGAGCCCGCTGCGGCCGGTGCGGCGGTACTCCATGCTGTCGTAGCGCTCGTCGGCGGCGCGGTAAAGGGTACGAATATTCACGCTCTCTACTTATCACGCGGGGGTGTCGGCCCCGCCTCCCCGGTTCGTCCGGGAACCCCGCCGCGCAGTAGTGTGGCGGGCGGCGACAACGCAGGAGGGGCTGGTACGCGATGAATCTGCGCGACCTGGTGTACGGGCTGTACTCCCGCAGGGTGGAACGCCGACTCGATACCGCGCAGGGCCCCAAGCACATCGGGGTGATCCTGGACGGGAACCGCCGCTGGGCGAAGGCGTCGGGCGGCAGCCCCGAGGAGGGCCACCGCGCGGGCGCCGACAAGATCGCCGAGATGCTGGGCTGGTGCGAGGAGACCGGCGTCGAGGTCGTCACGCTGTGGCTGCTGTCCACGGACAACCTGGACCGCCCGGCCGACCAGCTCGTCCCGCTGCTCGGCATCATCGAGGACGCCGTCACCGAACTCGCCGCCACCGGCCGCTGGCGGGTGCACCATGTGGGCACGATGGACCTGCTGCCCTCGCACACCCAGTCGGTGCTCAAGGAGGCCGAGCAGGCCACCGACGGCATCGGCGGCATCCTGGTGAACGTGGCGGTCGGCTACGGCGGCCGCCAGGAGATCGCCGACGCCGTACGCTCCCTGCTGCACGAGCACGCCGGGCGCGGCACCTCCATCGAGGACCTCGCCGAGATCCTGGACGTGGAGCACATCTCCGAGCACCTCTACACCCGCGGCCAGCCCGACCCGGACCTGGTGATCCGGACCTCGGGCGAGCAGCGGCTGTCGGGATTCATGCTCTGGCAGAGCGCCCACTCGGAGTACTACTTCTGCGAGGTCTTCTGGCCCGCGTTCCGGAAGATCGACTTCCTGCGCGCGCTGCGCGACTACGCCGCCCGGCACCGGCGCTACGGCGCCTGAGAACCCGCCCCGGGCCGCCCGCGCAAGGGGCACGGCCCGGTTTCGGCCAGGGGGCCGCGGCCCGATTGTGCCGCCCAATGGCTGGTGAGCGGTCAGTGTCCGGCCGATGACCGTCGGATGACTGTCATATGCACTCGCATGGGTTCGGGATTTCCAGGGCATACCACTGGCAGACCGGCATCCAGCCCATGGTTGCCGGTACCGCAGTTCGACCTCTCCCGAGGGGGTTCGTCCACACGTGGTGACCAGCAAGAATCGCCGTGATCACGACCGGCGCACGTACGTACTCGACACCAGCGTGCTGCTCGCAGACCCCAATGCCCTCACCCGGTTCGACGAGCACGAAGTGGTGCTGCCGGTCGTCGTGGTGACGGAGTTGGAGGCCAAGCGCCACCATCCGGAACTCGGCTACTTCGCCCGCCAGGCGTTGCGGCTGCTCGACGAGTTCCGGATCCGCTACGGCCGCCTCGACGCACCGATCCCGATCGGCGACGTCGGCGGCACGCTCCGGGTCGAACTCAACCACTCGGACCCCGGGGTGCTCCCCGCGGGCTTCCGGCTCGGTGACAACGACTCGCGCATCCTGGCGGTCGCCCGCAACCTGCAGGCCGAGGGGTACGACGTCACCGTCGTCTCCAAGGACCTGCCGCTGCGGGTGAAGGCGTCCTCGGTCGGCCTGCTGGCCGAGGAGTACCGGGCCGAGCTGGCGATCACCTCGGGCTGGACGGGAATGGAGGAACTGCTGGTGAGCGCGGAGGAGGTGGACGCGCTCTTCGCCCAGGAGACCGTGGACCTCCCCGAGGCCGCCGACCTGCCGGTCCACACCGGGCTGGTGCTCCAGTCGGAGCGCGGCAAGGCGCTCGGCCGGGTCACCCCGGACGGCCGGGTCCGCCTGGTGCGCGGCGACCGCGAGGCGTTCGGCATCCACGGCCGCAGCGCCGAGCAGCGGATCGCGCTCGACCTGCTGCTCGACCCCGAGGTCGGCATCGTCTCGATGGGCGGCCGCGCGGGCACGGGCAAGTCGGCCCTGGCGCTCTGCGCGGGCCTGGAGGCGGTCCTGGAGCGCCGCCAGCACCGCAAGGTGATGGTCTTCCGGCCGCTGTACGCGGTCGGCGGGCAGGAGCTGGGCTATCTGCCGGGCAGCGAGGCGGAGAAGATGAGCCCGTGGGCTCAGGCCGTCTTCGACACGCTGTCGGCGGTGACGACCAAGGAGGTCATCGAGGAGGTCGTGGCCCGCGGCATGCTCGAGGTGCTGCCGCTGACCCACATCAGGGGCCGTTCGCTGCACGACGCCTTCGTGATCGTCGACGAGGCGCAGTCGCTGGAGCGCAATGTGCTGCTGACCGTGCTGTCGCGGATCGGCGCCGGCTCACGCGTGGTGCTCACCCACGACGTGGCCCAGCGCGACAACCTGCGCGTGGGGCGGTACGACGGCGTGGTGGCGGTCGTGGAGAAGCTGAAGGGCCATCCGCTCTTCGCCCATGTGACGCTCAACCGTTCCGAGCGTTCACCGATCGCCGCTCTGGTCACCGAGATGCTGGAGGACAACGGGGCGTGACCGCGGCGGGTGCCGCTGGTCAGATGTCCCGATTTGCCGAACAATAGCGTGAGTTGAGGCTGCTGCGTCCCGCTCGAAGGGCGCAGCAGCCTAGCGTTTCCCGGGGGTTGGCGCGCGGATTTGTGGCTCTCCGCAGCATGTGAGCTTTGCCACTCAGGAGGAAATTGCCGCGCGGCGTCCGCGTACGGCAGGGTGTGAGGCTGTCAGGCCCCGCTCATGGCACGCCTACACCCCCGGGTGTGGGTTCAGCACGACCGCAAACTCCACATCGACCGCCATGAGCCGCCCGAGCACCACGCGGAACCCTTACGGGAGTTCGCACCGGGCCAGTACCCCCGTGACCGACCGGCCCGTACGGCGGACCGGATGAGGGGGACCGCGCCAGGGGCACGATTTCGTCCGTGAGGTCACCAAGCGGGCGATGCTGGAAGGAAACCGTGTGAGCCGGATCTCGGTCCGGGGACTCGCGGTGGCTTCGGCCACTGCGGTCACCACTGTGGGCGCCGTCGTAGGCGTCGCGTCGGGCGCCGACCAGGGCTCTTCCGAGCCTGTCGAAGCCGCGGGCACGACGACCCTCCTCGCGGACATTCCCGCCGGACAGCAAGCGCAGCAGGCTTCGCTGACCGAGCAGGTGCAGGCGCAGTCGGACGCCGCTGACGCGACGGCCAGGCAGACCGCCGAGCAGACCGCGCGCGTCCAGGCGGCCAAGGACGCCGCCGCCAAGAAGAAGGCGGCGGACGACGCGGCGGCCAAGGCCAAGAAGCTGCGCGACGAGGCCACCGCGAGCCGCGGTGACACACGGGCGACCTTCCCCGTGCAGAGCCACTACACCATCGCCCAGGTCCAGGCGATGGCGAAGCAGATCGTGGGCAGCAGCCAGTTCGCCTGCTTCTCCAACATCGTGACCCGCGAGAGCGGCTGGGACTACACGGCGACGAACCCCTCCTCGGGCGCGTACGGCCTGGTGCAGTCCAACCCCGGGGACAAGATGGCGTCGGTCGCCTCCGACTGGCGGACCAATCCGGCCACGCAGATAAAGTGGGGCCTGAACTACATGAACAACCGCTACGGCAGCCCGTGCGGTGCGTGGGACTACTGGCAGGTCCACCACAACTACTAGGCCGTCGCCGCGCGGATCCCCGCGCGCACCCAGCCTTTCGAGAACCCCCGAGCCCCGCTGGGCCGGGGGTTCTCGCGTGCCCGTCGACGGATGATGTACCGGAAGATGCGGGAGGCAACCTTCCTCCCAGGTAACGTCGTCATCCTCAGCAGGTCCACCGACGGCCGACGGGTCAGGGGAGAGCAATGCCGGAAAAGCGCCATTGGAGCGCCGCGCTGGCCGCCGGGCTGGCCGATCTGGCCGGGCGGCTGGACGAGCGGCAGGCCACCGTGAACGCCAGCCGGGGTACCGGCGCGGCGGTGGAGACCCCTGCCCCCGAGCCCGCGGCGGACTCCCCGGCCCCTGCTGCCACCCCCGCACCCGTCATCGATCTGCCGCCCGCCTCTCCCGTAGCCGTACCCGCGCCCGCCGCCGCGGTGGCCGAGGCGGCGGTCCCGGTGTCCCTGCCCGCGCAGCGTACGGTCGGGCCGCAGCCGGACCCGGTCGCCGTCGTGCCGTGGAGCATGCGGGTCGGCGCCGAGATCGGCTGGCGGCTGCTGGTGCTGGCCGGCACCGTCTGGGTGCTGATGCGGGTGATCGGCGCCGTCCAGCTCGTGGTGCTCGCCTTCGTGGCGGCGCTGCTGATCACCGCGCTGCTGCAGCCCTTCGTCGCCCGGCTGAAGCGGATGGGGGTGCCGCGCGGTTTCGCCACCGCGCTGGTCTTCATCGGCGGCTTCATCCTCATCGGGCTGGTCGGCTGGTTCGTCGTCTGGCAGGTGATGGACAACATCGACAACCTGTCCAGCAGCCTCCAGGACGGTGTGAACGAGGGCAAGAAGTGGCTGCTGAACAGCCCCTTCCATGTCACCGACGACCAGATCAACCAGGTCGCCAAGAACCTCCAGGACGCCATCGGCTCCAACACCAAGGCGCTGACCGACGCCGGGCTCCAGGGTGTCACCGTCATCGTCGAGCTGCTGACCGGCATGCTGCTGGCGATGTTCAGCACGCTCTTCCTGCTCTACGACGGCCCCAACATCTGGAACTGGGTGCTGAAGCTCTTCCCCGAGGCGGCCAGGGACGGCCTCGCGGGCGCCGGTCCGCGCGCCTGGCGGACCCTCACCCTCTATGTGCGGGGCACCGTCATAGTGGCCCTCATCGACGCCATCTTCATCGGCGTCGGCATCTTCTTCCTCGGCGTCCCGATGGCCGTGCCGCTGGCCGTGGTGATCTTCCTGTCGTCCTTCGTGCCGCTGGTCGGCGCGGTCACCTCGGGCTTCATCGCGGTGGTGGTCGCGCTGGTCACCCAGGGGCCGTTCACCGCGCTGATGGTGCTGGTCGTGGTGCTCGCGGTGCAGCAGATCGAGGGCCACATCCTGCAGCCGTTCATCCTCGGCCGTGCGGTACGGGTGCACCCGCTGGCCGTGGTGCTCTCCGTCGCCGCGGGCTCGATGATCGCCGGGATCGGCGGCGCGGTCACCGCCGTGCCGCTGGTGGCGGTCGGCAACACCGTCGTCGGCTATCTGCGGTCCCACGCCAAGGAGACCGCCGCCGCCCGGGAGGCCGCGGCGGTCGCCGCGGCCGTACCGCTCGTCCCGGCCGCCGTGGCGCCGTCGCCGCCGGACCACGCCGCCGCCGGCTCCACGGATGCCGCCGGCTCCACGGATGCCGCCGGTTCCACCGATGCGGCGGACTCCCCGGACGAGCCCAGCGCCCAGCTCAGCGCGCCCTTGTCGTCAGGGAGCCTGAAGCCCTGAGTGCGCGGCGTCCTCGGGCCCGTCCGGCGCCGCCTCCGTCAGCACCGCCTCGGCGTCCAGGGTGGCTGCCGCCGCCTGGACGACGGCCGCGACCCGGAACGCCTCCTGGATCGTCTCCGCGGGTACCCCCGAGGTGCGCAGGACGGTCTCGTGGGCGTCCAGGCAGGCGCCGCAGGCGTTGATCGCGGAGACGGCGACGCACCAGAGCTCGTGGTCGGTCTTCGGGACGCCGGGGTCGCCGAGGACGTTCATCCGCAGCCCGGTACGGAGGGTGCCGTAGCAGGGTTCCGACAGCAGGTGGCGGGTGCGGAAGAAGACGTTGTTGAGCGCCATCGTGGCCGCCGTGCTCCTGGCCGCGGTGTAGGCCGCGGGGGACAGCCGCGCGCGGGCCTCGGGGGCCAGTTCGGCCAGCACTCGCGAGGAACGGGAGGCGATCGCGGTGACCAGCAGGGTGCCCCAGAGCTGCTGCTCGGACAGGCGCGAGGTGGTGGCCACCGCGGCGAGATTGAGGCGCAGGTCCTTCGCGTACTCCGGCAGCGCGGACGTCAGGCTGTCGAGGGACATCGGTGGCTCACTCTCCTGCGCTCGCTGGGCCCGGTGCCGACGCCGTTCACCCTGCCACAGGGGGTACCGGTCGCGGAATCGGGGCACCCGCCCGACCTCCGGGCGGAGGGCGGGCGGGCGTCCGATTCCGCCACCACGTGTCACTCGGTCCGCAGGCCGTCCGGCCGCATCAGCCGCCACAGTGGCGGCAGGCTGAGCAGCGTCACTGCGAAGACCACCGCGGCGCCGATGCCGCACATCCCGGCGACCACCGTCCAGTCGGGCCGCAGGCCGCGGCCGACCATGGCGAGCAGCGCCGCCCCGAGGCCCACCCCGCCCACGGCGGCGATGCACAGGCCGAGGACCACCGGGATCGCGGTCTGCCACAGCACCGACCAGGCCAGCGCGGTACGGCGGGTGCCGAACGCCACCAGCACCGCGAGCAGCTTCTTGCGGTCGCGCAACTGCTCCAGCATCGACACCAGCAGGCTCGCGCCGATCAGCCCCATCGTGAGGGCCGCCCCCGCGAACAAGCCGCGGCGGATCTGCGTGTACCGGGTGGCGGTGCGGAAGTCGTCGACGGTGTGGGTCCCGGCGAACGGGCTGATCGACGCGGCCGTGTTGCGGACGTACTCCAGCGCCTCCGGCTGCTTCGGGTCGACGCTCACGAAGACGGTCGCCGTCGGCGCGTTCAGCAGCCCGGCGTCCACCGCCTCCGGCGTGATGAAGACGCCGAACTCGTGGTCGCCCATCGGGTCGGTCCGCGGGGTGACGGTGCGCGCGTTCGCCGGGACGGTCCAGAGCCGGGGCCTGCCGGTGTACGCGTCGCCGTTGGGCGGGTTGAGGTCGAGCTGGTGGCCCGGTCTGGCGTACGTGGAGATGTCGGCGTCGAAGCCCTCGCCGTTGCCTGACGGGACGATGAAGACGCTGCCCGGCGAGCAGGCGGAGATCCGGGCCAGCTGCCGCAGGGTGGCGCAGTCGCCCACGGTCAGCGGGATGTAGGCGAGGTTCGCGTCGCTCTTGAGGGTGCTCGCGTTCGGCTGGGTGGCGCGGGAGCCGACGTAGCCGAGCGCCTGCGTCACCCCCCGCGTCGCCTTCAGCCGGGCCACGTACCGCGGTGTCTGGCGGGCGTCGCTCACGTCCGCGGTGACGGTCGCCTGGGCGCGGGTGGAGTCGGCGCCGGTGGACTTCACGAAGTCGCCGTTGACGCCCGCGAAGAGCATCTGCAGGGCGATCGCACCGGCCACCGCGACGGTGACGCCGCTGACCATCCGTGCGGACGCGCTGCTGTTCAACTGGAGCCTGCGGGTGGCGAGCTGCCAGGAGACCGGCCCGCCGCGCATCCGCCCGACGACGGACTCCACGATCCACGGCAGCACCGCGGTGACGCCGATCAGCAGCAGCACCGCGCCGGCGGCGATCTGGTACGGGTTCACCCGCGCGTCGCCGCGCACCGTCCCGAACAGCGGTGCCAGCAGGGCGAGTCCGACGACCGGGATGGCCAGCCGCCACCACAGGCGGCGCCTGCGGCCGATGCCCTGGCGGACCACGCCGAGCGGTTCGATGGCGGTGCCGCGCAGGCTGATCATCGTCACCCCGACCGCCGCCAGCGGCACGGCCGCCACGATCAGCGCGGCCAGCGCCAGGTTGGGCGTCATGTCGGACGGGAAGGCGCTGATGTCGCGGATGGTGACCTGGGAGGCGAGCTGGCGGCCGAGGAAGAAGAACACCCCGCCCAGCGCGAGCCCCAGCAGCGAGCCGAGCAGCGCCTCGCCCGCCGCGATCCTGCGGGTCATCCGGATGTCGGCGCCGACCAGCCGCAGCGCCGCCAGCCGCCGGTCGCGCCGCTCACCGCCGAGCCGTACCGCGGTGCCGATGAACACCGCGACCGGCAGCAGCAGCACCACCAGCATGATGATCAGCAGCAGGTCCAGGACCGGGCCCATCACATCGGAGTTGCTCTTGTGGCCCCAGCCGGCCACCCGGTCGGCGTTGCCGTGGGCGTAACTCTGGTCGCGGGCCGTCAGATGGCCGCTGCCCGCGTAGTACACCAGCTCGGCCGGGCCCATCAGCCCGGCCTGGCCGATGGTGCCGGTGTCCTTGTACGGGAGGCGTTCGCGCAGCAGCGGCGAGGAGCGCAGCAGCTTGCGCAGCGCGGGGGAGACCACCATGTCGCCGTCGCCCGGCAGATGTGCCACCCCGGGCGGCGGCTGGGACGCGGGGCCCTCGCCGTGCAGCAACGTGCCGCTGACGGCCTTGGAGTGGTAGATGGTGCTCGCGTCGGCCATCAGCAGGGTGCTCGCCGTGGGCTTGGCGAGATAGCCCGTCGAGATGGTGTCGCGGGCCACCCGCTTCTGGTCCCGTACGGTCATCATCTCCGGGACGGCGGCGGCCAGCAGCAGCAGCGCCACCCCGAGCCTGACGCCGACGGCGGTGAGGATCGTACGGGTCCAGCCCTCGCGTCCGCCGCCCGCCGCGAACCGCGCCCCCAGGGCCAGATCGCGTGCCCAGGTGCGCAGGTCCGCGCCGGGTTCGGTGCTACGGCCGGGTGCGTGGCCGCTCACGCGACCCGCTCCATGTCGCGCGACTTCCCGTCCCGCACGACGACCTCCCGGTCGGAGTAGGCGGCCACCCGCGGCTCGTGGGTGACCAGGACGACGGCGGCGCCGGTGTCGCGTGCCGCGTCGGTCAGCAGCCGCATCACCCGCTCGCCGTTGAGCGAGTCGAGCGCGCCGGTCGGCTCGTCGGCGAAGATCACCCGGGGGCCGCCGACCAGGGCGCGGGCCACCGCGACGCGCTGGCCCTGGCCGCCGGAGACCTCGCCCGGCCGCTTGCCCGCGCTGTCGCCGACCTCCAGCCGCTCCAGCCACTCGGCTGCCTGCGCCTCGGCGGCCCGGCGTCTGGCACCGGCCAGCCGCATCGGCATCGCCACGTTCTCCAGACAGGTCAACTCGGGTACGAGCTGGCCGAACTGGAAGACGAAACCGAAGTCGGTACGGCGCAGCGCGCTACGCTCCGCGTCGGACATCCGGCTCAACTCGTGTCCCCGGTAGCGGACTTCACCGGAGTCGGCCCGCACGATGCCCGCCAGGCAGTGCAGCAGCGTCGACTTGCCCGAGCCGGAGGGGCCCATGACCGCGACCACCTCGCCGGAGCGGATGGTGAAGTCGGCGCCGTCGAGCGCCGGGGTCGGGCCGTACGCCTTGCGCAGCGCGGTCGCCACGAGCAGCGGCTCGGGACGGCTGTCGGGGGTCGCGGTCATGCGGTCACCTCCGCGGCGAGCTGGTCGAGCCGGGCCGCGGTCAGCTCCAGCCAGCGCAGGTCCGCCTCCAGGTGGAAGAGCGCGTGGTCGCAGATGAGCTGGTCGGCGAGGTCGCCCGACGCCTTGCGGCGGGTGAGGTCGCGCATCAGCCGCAGGTGCTCGGCGCGCTGGGTGTCCAGCAGATCGGCCGCGGGGCGGCCGGTGAGCAGCGCGAGGACGACCTTGGTGTAGAGGGTCGTCTGCAGATACGGCTCGGGCTTCTCCGGCTGCGCGAGCCAGGTCTCGACGTCGGTGATGCCCGCGTCGGTGATGGCGTACCGCTTCCGCTCGGGGCCGCCGCCGGGTTCTATGCCGTCGACCTCGACCAGGCCGTTCTTCAGCAGCCTGGCCATCGTCGAGTAGACCTGCCCGTACGCGAGAGGCCGGTCGTGTCCGAAGCGTTCGTCGAAGGCGCGCTTGAGGTCGTAGCCGTGGCGCGGGCCGGACTCCAGAAGTCCGAGCAGGGTGTGGCCGATTGACATGCCGTGCACAGTACACCATGGGTATACATCACGTGTATACCCATGGTGAATATTGCATCGCCGCAGGTCAGGCGGGCTCTTCGGGCGGCTCGGCCGACGCGTCCGCCTTCTGGGGGCGGCCGCGGCGCGGGATCGGGCGCGCCGCGGCGGGCAGCCGGCCCGCCTCGGACAGCGCCCGCCGCAGCAGGAACTCGATCTGCGCGTTGGTGCTGCGCAGCTCGCCCGCCGCCCACGCCGCGAGGGCGTCGTGGACGGCGGGGTCGAGCCGCAGCAGCACCTGCTTGCGCGGGGGGCGCGACTGTGTCACGTCAGCGGCTCCGTCGCTGGAGGTCCGTCACTGGTGGTCCGTCACTGGTAAAGGGTGCCCGTGTTCAGTACCGGCTGGGCGGCCCGGTCGCCGCAGAGCACCACGAGAAGGTTGCTCACCATGGACGCCTTGCGCTCCTCGTCCAGCTCGACGATGCCCTGCTCGGCGATCCGCGAGAGCGCCGACTCGACCATGCCGACCGCGCCGTCCACGATGGTCTGCCGGGCCGCCACGATCGCGCCCGCCTGCTGCCGCTGGAGCATCGCCGAGGCGATCTCGGCCGCGTAGGCGAGGTGGGTGAAGCGCGACTCGATGACCGTCACCCCGGCCGACTCGACCCGCGCGGAGATCTCCGAGGACAGCCGCTCGGTGATCTCCTCGGAGTTCCCGCGCAGCGACAGCGCCTCGCCGTCATGGGCGTCGTACGGGTAGTTGGTCGCGATGTGGCGGACGGCGGTGTCGGTCTGGATCGCGATGAACTGCACGAAGTCGTCCACCTCGAAGACCGCCTGCGCGGTGTCCCTGACCTGCCAGACGACCACGGCCGCCAGCTCGATCGGGTTGCCGTAGGCGTCATTGACCTTCAGCACGGCCGTCTCGTGGTTCCGCAGCCGGGTGGAGATCTTGCGGCGGCTGGTGAAGGGGTTCACCCAGCGCAGGCCGTCCTGCCGGATGGTGCCCTGGTAGCGGCCGAAGAGCTGGCAGACCCGGGCCTCGCCGGGGGCGACCTGGGTGAGGCCGAACAGGGTGATGAGCGCGCCGACCACGATGAACGCCCCGGCCACGATCATCACCGCGCTCGCGGCGCCGTGGTGGTCCTTGGCCCGCACACCGCCCGCCACCGCGAGCGCCACGCCGCCGAGCACCACCACCAGGGCGATCAGCAGGAAGGGCAGGCCCGGCATGCCGAGCGCGCGCCGCTCCTGCACGCGCGGCGCGGGCATCTCGGGCAGGTCGGCCAACGGGCCGGGCTCCGGGGCGGATGTGTGGTGGCTGTCGCTCATGACGGCTCCCCCGTTCGTGATGTGCTGTCCCGCAGGAGCGGGCGTCTATCAAAGTGATAGCACATTAATCCGACGGGTGCACAGGGCCGTGTCGCGCGCGATCGTGGACAGAACCGGAACCGGAACCGGAAGCAGCATCCGCGGCGGAACGCGATGCAGCCCCGGGGCACGGGAGATGATCACGTGCTCCGGGGCTGCGCTCTGCGTACGCCGCCGCTTCCGTCAGGTCGCGGCGGGTCCGTTCCGCCGCGTTCCCACAGTCGCACCGAACGTGCCCCTCGGCACGCCGAGCGACCGTACGGTCACGCTATCGGCAGCTCGAACCAGACCACCTTGCCCGCGCCCAGCCGGGTCGCGCCCCAGCGCTGCGCCATCCGGTTGACGAGGTACAGGCCGCGCCCGCCCTCCTCCTCGGGGGCCGCGTGGCGCATCCGGGGCAGCAGCGGGGCGTCGTCGCCGACCTCGCAGCGCAGCACGTCGGTACGGAGCAGCCGCAGGGTGATCGGCCGTTCCGCGTACCGCACCGCGTTGGTGACGATCTCGCTGACCAGCAGCTCGGCCGCCTCCAGCTGGTCCTCCAGGTCCCAGCGGCGCAGCGCCTGGCGGACCAGCCGCCGGGCCCGGCCCGGGGTCTGGGGCTGCGGTTCCAGGAACCAGTAGGCGACGTCGCTCGGCGCGATCCCGTCGAAGCGGGCGGCCAGCAGCGCGATGTCGTCGTCCCGGTCGCCGGGGCCGAGTATCTCCAGCACCTCGTCGCACAGCGGTTCCAGCGGCGGCGGCGACACCACGGTCGCCGCGTCGTGCAGCCGCTCACGCAGCAGCTCGATGCCGCCCCACACGTCCCGGCTGCGGGACTCCACCAGGCCGTCGGTGTACAGCAGCAGCGTCGCCCCGGCGGGAGCGGGCAGCTCCACCGCCTCGAACGGCACCCCGCCGACGCCGATCGGCGCGCCCGGCGGCACCCGCAGCACCTCGGCGAGGCCGTCGGCGTGCAGCAGGATGGGCGGCGGATGGCCCGCGTTCGCCACCACCAGGCGGTGCGCGATCGGGTCGTAGACGGCGTAGACGCAGGTCGCCATCCGGTCCTGGCCGAGCCGCTGGGCCTGCTCGTCCAGGTGGTAGAGCACTTCCTGCGGCGCCAGGTCGAGTCCGGCCAGCGTCTGGACGGTGGTACGGAGCTGGCCCATGATCGCCGCCGAGGTCATCGAGTGGCCCATGACGTCGCCGACCACCAGCGCCACCCGGCTGCCCGGCAGCGGGATCGCGTCGTACCAGTCGCCGCCGACCCGGGCGGACTCCGCCGCGGGCAGATAGCGGCTGGCGAGCTGCACACCGGTGGGCTGCGGCAGCGAGTCGGGCAGCATCTCGCGCTGCAGCGCGTCGGCGATGTACGCCTCGCGCCCGTACAGCACGGCCTTGTCGACGCCGAGCGCGGTGTGGGTGGCGAGCTGGGCGGCCACCAGCAGGTCGTCCGGCTCGAACGGCGGCCGGTCGGCGCGCCGCAGCAGCACCGCGGCGCCGATCACCCGGCGGCGGCCGCGCAGCGGGGCCAGCAGCGCCCGCCGTCCGGTCGGCAGGCCGGGCAGCGGCTCGTCCTGGCCGCCGGGCTGGCCCAGCAGCTCCGCCAGCGCGTCGGCGGCCCGCGGCGAGTCCGCGAAGACCGGCCGCACCCCGCGCAGCACCTCGGCGAGCGGCCCGTCCAGCAGGACGCCGATGGTGTCTCCGGCGCCGCCGTACGCCGACTCCAGGGCGGGCAGCAGCAGCCCCGAGCCGACCGGGTCGGTGGCCGACGGGTCGGCCGGGCCCTCCAGGCTGCCGTCCGAGCGGCGCAGCCGCAGCCGCAGCGGCCCCGAGGGGCGCTCGTCGCCCACCGGCAGCGGGTCGCGCAGATAGACCAGGATGGCGTCGGCGAAGGCGGGCACCGCCGAGCGGCACAGGCCCAGCAGGATCTCGTCCAGGTCGAGGCCGCGGGCGATCCGCCGGGTGGCGGCCCCGACGTAGCGCAGCCGGTCGGCCTCGGGCCCGGTCTGTACGGGCATCGGGATCCGCATCCCCACCGAGTCCTCGTCACCGGGGTGCCCGGCGGCCTCCAGCGGAGTCCCGCGCGGCGGTGTGCTCACGAACGACGTCAACGACTCACCCTCACCACTGCCCGCCGGTGTCCACCCGGACCCGTGCGAGGGAATCGGCGGCAGCGGCGGCACCTGTGCCTCCGCCGGCGGCTCGCTCTCGCTCTCGTCGTGCGGCCGGGCGCCACCGGGGCGCGGCGGGGTGCCCGCGGCGGCGGCGGCGCCGCTGCGCGCGGACAGACCGGCGCGGCCGGACTCGCGGCCGGACTCGAAGTCGCGGGCCGAGCGGGGCAGCTCCTGGGCGGCGGCCGGGCCGTCCTGGCGCCGCTCGGGCAGGCCGTCGGGCACGCCGAAGGCACCGCGCGGGTCCGGTGGCGGCGCGGCGGGGGTCCTGGGTGGGCGGGGCGGGTCCGTGGTCACGCGAGTCGTTCCATCCGTCTGTGCGCCACGCGCTGGCCGCGGCGGGTCGGGCCTGGTCAGGCGCGTCGGCAGGAGAGGAAGATCTGCTCCTCCGGCGGCACATCTATGCTCGCCGGGGCGTAGGCGTACGAATCCTCCTTGATCACCTCGAAGCCCGCGTCCCTGACGACTTGGAGCAGTTCGTCCCGTAGATAACCGGATACCCGGATCGTGTGACCGAGGAACGGAATCGACATGTCATCCACGTCGGCTTCCACCATCGACAGGGTGAGCAACCCGCCGGGCTCCAGCAGGTCACCGATGGCCCGTAGAGCGTACGGGATCTCCGGCCGCGGCAGCATCAGGAGTGAGAAGAAGGCGGCGACGGCCTGGAAGCTCCCGGTGGCCAGCGGACCGCCCTCGATCAGGTCGCCGATGTCGGCGCGGACGAAGGCGGCGCCCGGCACGTTGGCCCGGGCCTGGGCGAGCATGCCGGCGGAGAGGTCGACGCCGGTCACCTGGAGTCCCGCGTCGGTGAGCTGCAACGCGGTCGGCAGTCCCGTACCGCAGCCGAGGTCGAGCACCCTGGCACCCGCAGGCAGCGACTCGATGAGCCACGCGCCCGCCGCGATCTGGCCTTCCTTGTGCGGGAACGCCTCGTCGTACCGGTCGCCGATCGCGTCGAACGCCTCGGCCTGACCGGTGCGATCGCGCTCTATGTGCTCGTAGCCGCCGGTTCCCACTGCTCCGGGCCTCCCTGGACTGCTTCGGGTCGGGACGCCGACGGGATCCGGCGTCTGCTGTGACGTGGCGTCAAACTCTAGGCCGCGATTGGCAATTGTGCAGTGCTGCGGAGCACGATCCTACGGTTGACGGTCGGCGGCGCAACAAGCGGCTCGGCGGATCACTCCTCCGTCACCGAGCCGGGCGATCCCAGTCCGCCGGGAGCGCGGGCACCGGCCAGGCCGGATCGGGCCGCCAGTCCTGCCAGTGGTCGCGGAACGGTGGTCCCCAGGTGCGGATCACCCCCGCCGCGCGCTGACCGGCCTGCCGGACCCGTGCGGCCAGGTCCCGGGACATCAGTCCATCGGCCTGCGCCTGGGCGAACTCGTCCTCGTCGAGCCAACGCCAGGAGCGGTCCGGATGGACGGTGATGTCCAGGAAGTGGTCCTCCGAGTCCACCCCGCCCGACCAGCGGCGCTGAGGCTCCTCCAGGTTCACATACCAGCTCTTGAACCGCCAGCCCTGCTCCCAGAAGAGCCACACCGACCACGGCTCTCCCGGCCGTACCAGTTTCAGCACGCCCGTCCCCCGCCAGGGCACCACCTCGGTGGCCCTCGGATTGACGTATCTGCTGGTCAGCGGGGTGTGGTGGATCGGCGTGCCGTCCGCCATCACCGGCCGCACACACTCCGTGCCGGGCGCCATCCACACCGCGAGCAGCTCCGCGTCGTCCCGCACCACGGTCACCGGACGGCAGATGTGCACCGCGTCCGTACCGTTGCCGCGGTACCGCCACAGCAGCTGGTCGCCCGGCGCCCAGTAGCGGTCCTGCCTGTCACGGATCGAGAGGTCGGCTTCGGCTGTCATGAAGGGAGCCTACGGACCGGGTGTTACGGATGTGTCATCCGCAGCACGTCGAGCGCGGCGTCGAGCTGCGTTTCGGACAGCACCCCGCGCTCCACGTAACCGCCCTCGACGACCACCTGGCGGATGGTCTTGCGCTCGGCCAGCGCGCGCTTGGCGACCTTCGCGGCCTCCTCGTAGCCGAGGTACTTGTTCAGCGGGGTGACCACGGACGGTGACGACTCGGCGTACTCGCGGGCCCGCTCGGCGTGGGCGGTGATCCCGTCGACGGTACGGTCCGCGAGCAGCCGGGTGACGTTGGCCAGCAGCCGGACCGACTCCAGGATGTTGCGGCCGATCACCGGCAGCATCACGTTCAGCTCGAAGTTGCCCGCGGCGCCCGCCACCGCGACCGCGGTGTCGTTCCCCGTCACCTGCGCGGCCACCATCAGCACCGCCTCGGGGATGACCGGATTCACCTTCCCCGGCATGATCGACGAGCCGGGCTGCAGGTCGGGCAGGCTGATCTCGGCGAGCCCGGTGCGCGGGCCCGACGACATCCAGCGCAGGTCGTTGGCGATCTTCGTCAGCCCGACCGCGATCGTACGGAGCTGACCCGAGGTCTCCACGACGGCGTCGCGGGCGCCCTGCGCCTCGAAGTGGTTGCGCGCCTCGGTCAGCGGCAGCCCGGTGGTCCTGGCCACTTCGGCGATCACCGCGGCGGGGAAGCCGAGCGGGGTGTTGATGCCGGTGCCGACCGCGGTGCCGCCCAGCGGCAGCTCCGCCAGCCGCGGCAGCGACGCCCGCAGCCGCTCGACGCCGTACCGCACCTGCGCCGCGTACCCGCTGAACTCCTGGCCCAGGGTGACCGGTGTGGCGTCCATCAGATGGGTGCGCCCGGCCTTCACCACGGTCGAGAACTCCGCGGCCTTGCGCTCCAGCGACTCCGCCAGATGGGTGAGCGCCGGGATCAGGTCGCCGGTGACCGCCGCGGTGGCCGCGATGTGGATGGAAGAGGGGAAGACGTCGTTGGACGACTGCGAGGCGTTCACATGGTCGTTGGGGTGCACCTCGCGGCCGAGCCGCTCGGTGGCCAGGGTGGCGATCACCTCGTTGGCGTTCATGTTGGACGAGGTGCCCGAGCCGGTCTGGAAGACGTCGATGGGGAAGTGCGCGTCCCAGCGGCCGTCGGCGACCTCGGCGGCGGCCTCCTGGATCGCCTCGGCCATGTCCTTGTCCACCACGCCCAGCTCGGCATTGACCTTCGCCGCGGCGGCCTTGATCCGCGCCAGGGCGGCGATGTGCGCCCGCTCGATGCGCTGCCCGGAGATGGGGAAGTTCTCCACCGCCCGCTGCGTCTGCGCCCGCCACTTCGCGTCGGCGGGCACCTTCACCTCGCCCATCGAGTCGTGCTCGATCCGGTACTCGTCCATACCTCCTACAGTGCCCCGCCCGGGAGGTTTGTTCCCTCCGGGCGGGGCACTGCGGGGGCACGGCAGGCCGGGTGCCGCGACCGGGTCAGGCCCCCGGGCGCAGCGGGATGCTGGTGAAGGTGGGGGCCGGGGCCGGGTCGGTGAAGAAGTCGTTGCCCTTGTCGTCCACGACGACGAACGCCGGGAAGTCCTCGACCTCGATCTTCCAGACCGCCTCCATGCCCAGCTCCGCGTACTCCAGGACGTCGACCTTCTTGATGCAGTCCTGCGCGAGCCGGGCCGCGGGGCCGCCGATCGAGCCGAGGTAGAAGCCGCCGTGCGCCCGGCAGGCGTCGGTGACCTGCTGGGAGCGGTTGCCCTTGGCGAGCATCACGAACGAGCCGCCCGCCGCCTGGAACTGCTCCACGTACGCGTCCATCCGGCCCGCGGTGGTGGGGCCGAAGGAGCCGGAGGCGTATCCCTCGGGGGTCTTCGCCGGGCCCGCGTAGTAGACGGCGTGGTCGCGCAGGTACTGCGGCATGCCCTCGCCCGCGTCCAGCCGCTCCTTGATCTTGGCGTGCGCGATGTCGCGGGCCACCACCAGCGGCCCCGACAGCGACAGCCGGGTCTTGACCGGGTACTTCGACAGCTCGGCGCGGATCTCGTCCATCGGCCGGTTCAGGTCGACCCTGACCACGTCGTCGTCGGCGAGGTGCTCGTCGGTGGTCTCGGGCAGGAAGCGCGCCGGGTCGGTCTCCAGCTGCTCCAGGAAGACGCCCTCGGGGGTGATCTTCGCCAGCGCCTGCCGGTCGGCCGAGCAGGACACCGCGATCGCCACCGGGCAGGACGCGCCGTGCCGGGGCAGCCGGACCACCCGCACGTCGTGGCAGAAGTACTTGCCGCCGAACTGCGCGCCGATGCCGATCCGCTGGGTCAGCTCGAAGACCTTCTGCTCCAGGTCCTTGTCGCGGAAGCCGTGCCCGGCGGCCGAGCCCTCGGCGGGCAGCTCGTCCAGGTAGTGCGCGGAGGCGTACTTGGCGGTCTTCAGCGCGTACTCGGCGCTGGTGCCGCCGACCACGATGGCCAGGTGGTACGGCGGGCAGGCGGCCGTACCGAGCGAGCGGATCTTCTGCTCCAGGAACGTCATCATCGACGCCTCGTTCAGCACCGCCTTCGTCTCCTGGTAGAGGAAGGACTTGTTGGCGCTGCCGCCGCCCTTGGCCATGAAGAGGAACTTGTACGCGCCGCCGTCGGTCGCGTACAGCTCGATCTGGGCGGGCAGGTTGGAGCCGGTGTTCTTCTCGTCCCACATGGTCAGCGGGGCCATCTGCGAGTAGCGCAGGTTGAGCTTGGTGTAGGCGTCGTAGATGCCGCGCGAGAGCGCCGCCTCGTCGCCGCCGGAGGTCAGCACCTGCTGGCCGCGCTTGCCCATCACGATCGCGGTGCCGGTGTCCTGGCACATCGGCAGCACGCCGGCCGCGGCGATGTTGGCGTTCTTCAGCAGGTCGAGCGCCACGAAGCGGTCGTTGGGGCTGGCCTGCGGGTCGTCGAGGATCCGGCGCAGCTGCGCGAGGTGGGCCGGGCGCAGGTAGTGCGAGATGTCGTGCATCGCCTCGGCGGCGAGCAGCCGCAGCGCCTCGGGCTCGACCTTGAGGAAGGTGCGGCCGTCGGCCTCGAAGGTGCTCACGCCCTCCGAGGTGATCTTGCGGTACGGGGTGGTGTCCTCGCCGAGGGGAAGCAGATCCGTATAGACAAACTCGGGCATAAGTGGCATTCCTCACTCGGCTGCGTCGTCGCTGAAGCGCATCAAGCGTAGAACGTCCGGCGCCCCGCCATGGTGTGAGGTCCGGCTCACCCCACCCCTTCCTCTCATGCCTCCTCTCCGTGCCGGGGTGGCCGGTTCTCCGTCCCCTAGGGGCCGACCCGGTCGGATTCCGGGGTAGTCGCGATCTATCGCGTTTGTGTACGGTGGGCGGGTGGACGAATCGCAGCTCCAGAAGCGCGCGCAGCAGCCGGTGGATTCGGGCAAACCGACCGCCGAGGCGGACCTGCGGGCGTCGGACGCAGACCGGGACCGTATCTCCGACATCCTCCGCGAGGCACTCGCCGAGGGGCGGCTCGACGCCGCCGAGCACTCCGAGCGGCTCGACCGGGTCTACGCGGCCAAGACCCTCGGTGAACTGGAGCCGCTGGTACGGGATCTGCCGGTCGGCCGGCCCCCCGGTGTCACCGTCCCCGCCCCGGCCCCGCGCGGCTACGCCGCCGACCTCACCGGCGAGAACCCCAACCTGGTCGGCATCCTCGGCGGCGCCGAGCGCAAGGGCCGCTGGCGCGTCGGCAGCCGGATCACCGCGGTCGCCATCATGGGCGGCGTCGAGATCGACCTCACCGAAGCCACCTTCACCGCACCGGAGTTGGTCATCCACTGCACCGCCATCATGGGCGGCGTCAGCATCCGGCTGCCGGAGAACGTGACGCTGCGCGGCGGCGGTGTCGTCGGGATCATGGGCGGCTCCGACGTCAAGGCGTTCGAGGCGCCCGACTCCGGCGCGCCCGTCGTCCGCGTCGACGGACTGGCCTTCTGGGGCGGTGTCGAGGCCAAGGCCAAGCGCGGGAAAAAGGTCAAGGACTGGACGAAGAAGCAGCTCGAGGACTGACCTCCGCAAGACTGAACGCGGGCCAGTATTGGGGCTGATGGTGCGTGAGTGCGCCACGCATCGTGCGTGTTTGCGCCATCCGCAGGTCAGAGCGTTTTCGGGGTTTGCCGGGTGACGAACACGGTGCGCATGAAGTCGCGTACAGCGGGTAGGGGTTCGAACACGCCGCCGTGCCCCCGCCGCTGAAGTCTGCCCCCGACGGGGAGCAGTCGGCGACGGGCAAGGGTGGCAATCGCCGAGCCGTCGTCAGGAGTATCCCGTGCTTCAACCGATCGAGCCCGTCACGGACCCCGCGTACCCTCCCGGTCACCCCCGGGACCTGGCGGGCCCATGGCACTCGGAGGCCGCCTGCCGGAGCGACGAGGCAGGACTCTTCTTCGCGCCTTCGAAGGAACCGACCGCGGCACGGCTGTCCCGGGAGGAAGCGGCGAAGCGCGTGTGCGCCCGCTGCCCTGTGATGCTCGAATGCCGTGAACACGCCTTGCTCCAGCCCGAGCCGTACGGCGTCTGGGGCGGGATGACCGCCGCCGAGCGCCGGGTGGTGCTGGCCCGCCGCCGCCGTCGCGAGGTCGAACTCCAGCGCCCTGCCGCCCAGATCGCCGCGGCGGGCTGACGGCCGCCGCGCGGGATCCACGGGAAGCCGTACACCCGCCCACCGCACCGCCTGCCGCGCCGCGCCCGGGAAGACGGGGCCCGAGCGCGCCGCGACAGGCGGCGGGGCGGAACCGGCGAGGGGTGAGGGCCTGTCGTGACAGGCCCACGCCGGGACCGGAGTGCCTCAGTGCGCCCGGTCGAAGTTGATCGCGCTGTACGCCCGCAGCTTGGAGAGCCGGTGGGTGGAGTCGATCTGCCGGATCGTGCCGGACTTGGAGCGCATCACCAGGGACTGGGTGGTGGCCGTCTCGGCGCGGTACCGCACGCCGCGCAGCAGTTCGCCGTCCGTGATGCCGGTGGCGACGAAGAACACGTTGTCACCGCTGACCAGGTCCTTGGTGTGCAGGATCCGGTCCAGGTCGTGACCGGCGTCCAGCGCCCGCTGCCGCTCGGCGTCGTCCTTGGGCCACAGCCGCCCCTGGATCGTGCCGCCCAGGCAGGTGATCGCGCAGGCCGCGATGATGCCCTCCGGCGTACCGCCGATGCCCAGCAGCATGTCGACACCGGTGCCCTCGCGCACCGCCATGATCGCGCCCGCGACATCGCCGTCGGCGATGAACTTGATCCGCGCGCCGGTCTCCCGGATCTCCCGGACGATGCCGTCGTGCCGCGGCCGGTCGAGCACCACGACCGTGACGTCCTCGGGCGCGCTGCCCTTGGCCTTGGCCACCCGGCGGACGTTCACCGCGGGCGGCGCGCTGATGTCGACGTACTCGGCGGCCTCGGGGCCCACCACGAGCTTGTCCATGTAGAAGACGGCCGACGGGTCGAACATGGTGCCGCGGTCGGCGACCGCCAGCACCGAGACGGCGTTCGGCATGCCCTTGGCGGTCAGCGTCGTGCCGTCCACCGGGTCCACGGCGACGTCGCACTCCGCACCGGTGCCGTCGCCGATCCGCTCGCCGTTGTAGAGCATCGGCGCCTCGTCCTTCTCACCCTCGCCGATGACGACGACGCCGTTCATCGAGACGGTGTGGACGAGGGTCCGCATCGCGTTCACCGCGGCCCCGTCGGCACCGTTCTTGTCGCCGCGGCCCACCCAGCGGCCGGCGGCCATGGCGGCGGCCTCGGTGACCCGGACGAGTTCGAGGGCGAGGTTGCGGTCGGGAGCCTCCGGGCTCACTTCGAGCTGGGGCGGCAAATGCTGTTCGGTCATCACAGCGCACCTTTCTGTACGAGGACGGCCGGATAGAGGGTGCTTGTGACCCTATCGGGTCAACGCCACTATGAGCAGGGTGCACGTCACATGAGCGCCCATACCCCCACCTGTCCGGCCGACTCCCGGCATGGGGGACGATGGTGGGCGTGGCAGCAGACAAGCGTGGCAACAAGACGGTGCGTGACCTCGTACTGTCCCTGGTGATCATCGGCGCCGTCGTCGGTCTCATCTACATCTTCATCCCGCACGACTCCAAGGCCGATCCCACCGTCCCGGTCAGCTTCTCCGTCGAGCTGGGCCAGGCGCGCCGCGACGCGCCGTACGCGGTCGCGGGACCCGAGGGCCTGAGTGCGGGCTGGCGTGCCACCTCCGTGCAGTACGACGCCTCGGACTCCACCAATGTGACCTGGCACATCGGCTTCCTCGACCCCGAGAAGCAGTACATCGCGGTCGAGCAGAGCAATGCCACAGCCGACCCGTACATCTCCTCCGTCACCTTCGGCGCGGTCCGCGACGGGAACCGGACGGTCACCGCGGGCGGCCTGGTCTGGGACAGCTACAAGGGCTCCAAGTACAACGCGCTCGTCCGCAAGGAGAAGGGCGTCACCACGATCGTGCTCGGCACCGGCACGGAGGGCCAGCTCACGCAGATGGCCGCCGCGCTGCGGGAGCGCGGCGGCCACTGAACCCCTGCGGGGCGGGGCTTTCGGGGGTGCTGCCGGGGGTCAGACGGTGGTGACGACCTCGTCGTACGCCAGCCGCGGGCTGCGCGGGAACCAGGCGTCGTCGCCGGGCTTGCCGATGTTCACCACGGCCAGCACCGAGTGCTCGCCGTCGGTGAAGAACTCCTTGTTGATCCCCTCGGCGTCGAAGCCGGTCATCGGGCCCGCGGCGAGGCCGGCCGCGCGGACGCCGATGATGAAGTAGCCGACCTGGAGGCTGGCGTTCAGCGCGGCGGAGCGCTCGCGCACCGGGCGCTCGGCGAAGAAGACGTCCTTGGCCTGCGGGAAGTGCGGGAACTGCGTGGGCAGCTCCTCGTGGAACTCGTTGTCGGCGGCCAGGATCGCCACCAGCGGCGCGGCCGAGGTCTTCGGCTGGTTCCCCTCCGCCATGTGCCGCACCAGGCGCTCCCGGCCCTCGTCCGACCGGACCAGCACCACACGCAGCGGCTGCTGGTTGAACGCGGTGGGCGCGTACTTCACCAGGTCGTAGATCGCCTGGACCTGCTCGTCGGTCACCGGCTCGTCGGTGAACGTGTTGGCGGTCCGGGCCTCACGGAACAGCAGGTCCTGGGCGGTGGGGTCGAGTACCAGGGTCATCGGAACACTCATTTCCTACGGGGGTGGTGCTGCGTGCCGTCACCAGCACAAGCGGAACATCACCTTCCAACATAGGTGAATGTTCAACCATTCCCCGCCCATGAGGTGACCCGCCTCACGCCGTGCAGGCGGGTCTACTCCGCGGTGTCCTCGTCCTCCGCCGCGGAGGCGCCGTCTTCTGCCGCCAGTGCCGCGGCGGATCCTTTGTCTGCCGTGCTCGCGCGGCTCGGCCCTGGGGGCCTCTCCGGCTTCGTCCGGCTGGCCGGACTCCGTCCGGCGGTGGGTGCGGGGGGTGTCAGTCGGCCGAGGGGTTGTCGTCGTCTGCGTCGCCCGCCGCGGAGGCGCCGTCCTCTGCTGCCAGTGCGGCGTCCAGGCGGGCGCGGGCGCCCTCCAGCCAGTGGCGGCAGACCTTGGCCAGCTCTTCGCCGCGCGGAATCCTCTTTTTGTCGTGCTCGCGCGGCTCGGCCCTGGGGCCTCCCCGGCTTCGTGCGGCTGGCCGGACTCCGTCCGGCGGTGGGTGCGGGGGGTGTCAGTCGGCCGAGGGGTTGTCGTCGTCTGCGTCGCCCGCCGCGGAGGCGTCGTCCTCTGCTGCCAGGGCGGCGTCCAGGCGGGCGCGGGCGCCCTCCAGCCAGTGGCGGCAGACCTTGGCCAGCTCTTCTCCGCGCTCCCAGAGGGCGAGGGATTCCTCGAGGGTGGCGCCGCCCGCTTCGAGGCGGCGGACGACGTCGACCAGCTCGTCCCGGGCCTGCTCGTAGCCGAGGGTCGAGCCGGAGTCCTGCTCGGGTGCCGTGTCCTGCTTCGCCGCCGCGCGGGCGCCTGCTTCAGCCATGGGCACCAGACTAGGGGCGGGGTGCGACACGGAGGGCGACGCGCTGCCTCACTCGGTGACGCGGACCGTGAAATCGCCGTCCGCGACGCGGGCGCGCAGCGGCTCGTCGGGCGCGAGGCCGTCGGGGGTGCGGACCACGGAGCCGTCCTCGCGCTGGAGGACCGCGTACCCGCGGCGCAGCGTCGCGGCGGGGGAGAGGGCGACGACCCGGGCCAGGGTGTGGGAGAGGTCCGCGTCGGCCCGGTCGAGCAGATGGCGCAGGGTGCGCCGGGCCCGGTCCACCCGGTCGTCGATCTCGGCCGCCCGCTCGGTCACCATCCGGTGCGGCGCCGCCATCGAGGGGCGGCTCAGTGCCGCCTCCAGGCCGCGCTCCTCCCGGTCCAGCAGCCCGCGCACCACCCGCAGCGCCCGCTGCCGCACCTGATCGACCCGCGCCAGCTCCTCCCGTACGTCCGGCACGATCCGCTTCGCCGCGTCCGTCGGCGTCGACGCCCGCAGGTCGGCCACCAGGTCCAGCAGGGGCGAGTCCGGCTCGTGCCCGATCGCCGAGACCACCGGCGTACGGCACTCCGCGACCGCCCGCACCAGCCGCTCGTCGGAGAACGGCAGCAGGTCCTCCACACTGCCGCCGCCGCGCGCCACCACGATCACGTCCACCTCGGGGTGCGCGTCCAGCGCCCGTACCGCCTCGATCACCCGCGGCACCGCGCTCGCGCCCTGCACGGGGACATTGCGCACCTCGAAGCGGACCGCGGGCCACCGCAGCCGGGCGTTCTCCCGTACGTCCCGCTCGGCCGCCGAGGCGCGGCCCGTCACCAGCCCGATGAGCTGCGGCAGAAACGGTATCGGCCGCTTGCGGTCCAGCGCGAAGAGCCCTTCCGCCGCCAGCGTCCGCTTCAACTGCTCCAGCCGCGCCAGCAGTTCGCCGACGCCCACCGGCCGGATCTCCACCGCCCGCAGCGAGAGCTGCCCGCGCGGCCCGTACCACTCCGGCTTCGCGTGCATCACCACCCGCGCGCCCTCGCCGACCACGTCCGCCACCTGCTCGAACACCCCGCGGAAGCAGGTCACGGTGATCGACACGTCATGCGCCGGATCGCGCAGGGTCAGGAAGACCACGCCCGCCCCCGGCCGCCGCGAGAGCTGGGTGATCTGCCCCTCCACCCACACCGCCCCGAGCCGGTCGATCCACCCGCCGATCAGCCGCGACACCTCACTGACGGGGATCGGCGCTTCCGCCGAGGTGCTCAGAGCCATGCCCGCAGCGTAGTGCGCACCACCGACACCGCCGCGCCCCCGGCGCCCCGGCACGCCCCCGCGAACGCCCGCGCCCTCCCCGTACGATGGATCTCATGACTGCCGCGACCCCTGCCTCCCGCCGCGTCCTCCTCGCCGCCCCCCGCGGGTACTGCGCGGGTGTGGACCGAGCCGTGATCACCGTCGAGAAGGCGCTGGAGCAGTACGGCGCCCCGGTCTACGTGCGCAAGCAGATCGTGCACAACAAATACGTGGTCCAGACCCTGGAGAAGAAGGGCGCGATCTTCGTCGACGAGACCGACGAGGTGCCCGAGAACGCCATCGTCATCTTCTCCGCGCACGGCGTGGCGCCCGTCGTCCACGAGGAGGCCGCCGAGCGCCGCCTGGCCTCGATCGACGCCACCTGCCCGCTGGTCACCAAGGTCCACAAGGAAGCCGTCCGCTTCGCGAACGAGGACTACGACATCCTCCTCATCGGCCACGAGGGCCACGAGGAGGTCGTCGGCACCATGGGCGAGGCCCCCGAGCGGATGCACCTGGTCGACGGCCCGGCCGACGCCGCGAACGTCACCGTCCGCGACGAGTCGAAGGTCGTCTGGCTCTCCCAGACCACCCTGTCCGTCGACGAGACGATGGAGACGGTCGACGCCCTCAAGGACCGCTTCCCGCAGCTCGTCAGCCCGCCCAGCGACGACATCTGCTACGCCACCCAGAACCGCCAGGTCGCGGTCAAGCAGATCGCCGCCGACGCCGACCTGGTGATCGTCGTCGGCTCCCGCAACTCCTCCAACTCCATCCGGCTGGTCGAGGTCGCCCTGCAGAGCGGTGCCTCCGCCTCGTACCTGGTCGACTTCGCCGACGAGTGCGAGGACGGCTGGCTGGACGGCGTCACCACCGTCGGCGTCACCTCGGGCGCCTCGGTCCCGGAGATCCTCGTCGAGGGCGTCCTGGACTGGCTGGCCGCCCGCGGCTACGCCGATGTCGAGGTGGTCCGCTCCGCCGAGGAGTCCATCCAGTTCTCGCTGCCCAAGGAACTGCGCCGTGATCTGCGTGCGGAGGCCGCAGCCGGGGAATCCGCCAAGAGGTGAGTTTTCCCGCTCCCCTCTAACGTGGAGGCCATGAACGTGTTCGGTGTGGACATCGGCGGTACCGGCATCAAGGGCGCTCCGGTCGACCTCGACGAGGGCAAGCTCTCGGACGAGCGGCACAAGATCGCGACGCCGCACCCGGCCACCCCCGACTCCGTGGTCGACGGCGTGGCCGAGGTGATCGGCCACTTCGGCTGGACCGGCCCGGTAGGCGTCACCTTCCCCGGTGTGGTCGTGGACGGCACCACGCGCACGGCCGCCAACGTCGACAAGGGCTGGATCGGCACCGACGCCCGCGGCCTGCTGAGGGACAAGCTCGGCGTCCCGGTCGTGGTCATGAACGACGCGGACGCCGCCGGGATGGCCGAGGTGACGTACGGCGCCGGCCGCGGCCACGGCGGCACCATCATCATGCTGACGCTCGGCACCGGCATCGGCAGCGCCCTGTTCGTGGACGGCCGCCTGGTGCCCAACACCGAGCTGGGCCATCTGGAGCTGCACGGCCACGACGCGGAGAAGCGCGCCTCGGTGAAGGCCCGCGAGGACGAGGACCTGAGCTGGGAACACTGGGCGCACCGGCTGAAGAAGTACCTCGCCCATGTCGAGATGCTCTTCTCGCCCGACCTGTTCGTGATCGGCGGCGGCGTCAGCCGCAAGGCGGACAAGTTCCTGCCGCTCATCACGGGGATCAGCGCCGAGATCGTCCCCGCGGAGCTTCAGAACAACGCGGGGATCGTCGGCGCCGCGATGGCAGCCGCAAAGCTCTGACCGACACGATCAGCGCGGCCAGCACGGTCCCGGTGAACAGCCAGCCGGTCAGCAGCGCCAGCCCGGTGAACATGCCGAGCACATGCCCGACCAGACTGCCGTCACCGCTGTCGGCGGTCAGCGCGATGCCCACGGCGAAGGCGATCGGCGCCGACACCGGGGCCGCCACCAGGTCGTACGGGCGTACGTAGAGGGCCGCGGCGACGCTGACCCCGATGAAGACGATGCCGAAGAACGCGCCGGGGCCGTCGAACAGCAGCGAGTCGACGGCGCCGCCCGCGACCGTCACGGACACGGTCAGCAGACCGGTGCCGAGGCCGGTCAGCCGCGGTTTGGGCCGCTGGGCGGCGCGCAGCCGCCGGACCGCGGTGGCCAGCAGACTCGGGCGCGGGGCGCGGTAGACCCCGGCGGCGGCCTCGCCGCCCGGCCCGGGGGCAGGTGTCGGGCCGGGGCCCGGGTGCGCACTGTGTTGCTCCACCTACCCAACGTAGGTGCCCGAACAGGGTGAAAAGGGTCCGGGACACGCCCTTTCCCCCTCATGGCACTCTGTTCGAGAGCGCGGGACGGCGCTGCCGCCCGCGCCCGTAGACTGGAGAGCCAACTCTCCAGGTCTCCACACATCCTCATCACGGGAAGTCGCCACGTGTCGCTCTCCATCGGAATCGTCGGTCTGCCGAATGTCGGCAAGTCGACGCTCTTCAACGCCCTGACCAAGAACGACGTGCTGGCGGCCAACTACCCGTTCGCCACCATCGAGCCCAACGTCGGCGTCGTGGGCGTCCCCGACGCCCGCCTCACCACCCTCGCGGAGATCTTCAGCTCGCAGAAGATCCTCCCGGCGACGGTGGACTTCGTCGACATCGCGGGCATCGTGCGCGGCGCGAGCGAGGGCGAGGGCCTGGGCAACAAGTTCCTGGCGAACATCCGCGAATCCGACGCGATCTGCCAGGTCATCCGGGCCTTCAAGGACGAGAACGTGGTCCACGTCGACGGCAAGGTCTCGCCCAAGGACGACATCGAGACGATCAACACCGAGCTGATCCTCGCCGACCTCCAGTCGGTCGAGAAGGCCATCCCGCGGCTCACCAAGGAGGCCCGCCTCCAGAAGGAGAAGGCCGCCGTCCTGGCCGCCGCCGAGGCCGCCCAGAAGATCCTCGAAGCCGGTGACACCCTCTTCTCCGCGGGCATCACCAAGGGCACCGAGCAGGGCACCCTCCTGCACGAGCTGCACCTGCTCACCACCAAGCCCTTCCTCTACGTCTTCAACGTCGACGAGGACGAGCTGACCGACGAGGACTTCAAGAACGAGCAGCGCGCGCTGGTCGCCCCCGCCGAGGCGATCTTCCTCAACGCCAAGCTCGAGTCCGACCTCGCCGAACTCGACGACGAGGAGGCCCTCGAACTCCTCCAGTCCGTCGGCCAGCAGGAACCCGGCCTCGCCACCCTCGCCCGCGTCGGCTTCGAGACCCTCGGCCTGCAGACCTACCTCACGGCCGGCCCCAAGGAATCCCGCGCCTGGACCATCAAGCGCGGCGCCACCGCCCCCGAGGCCGCCGGTGTCATCCACACCGACTTCCAGAAGGGCTTCATCAAGGCCGAGGTCATCTCCTTCACCGACCTCGTCGCCACCGGCTCCGTAGCCGAGGCCCGCGCCAAGGGCAAGGCCCGCATGGAGGGCAAGGAATACGTGATGCAGGACGGCGACGTGGTGGAGTTCCGCTTCAACGTCTGACGGCGCCGAGTCACCGCATCGCTGATCCAGCGAGTCCGGAAGATTCCCGGCGGGGGGAGATGTCCGGAAGGCGGTACAACCGTTCGACAAAGGTGTTTTCCGGTGGGCAGGGTGCGTTTGCTCGCATATCCAGCCTCAAGGAGGACATCGGATGAAGCGCAATCACCGCAACTTCGCCGCACTGTTCGGGACCGCCGTACTGGCGACGGCCGGTCTGGCCGCTGTGGGGTCGCCGGCCGCCGTGGCCGCGCCGGCCTCAGGGGCGGCGCGGGTCGGCGCGGACGCGTCGGTCACCGCAGGGCTCAAGGAGGCGCTGCGGGAGCAGCAGGCCGCGCACCCCAATGCCAGTGGGCGGCACATCTGTTACGCGGCGCATGTGCAGAACATCGGGTGGCAGAACGCGGTGTGCGACGGTGCGATCGCCGGGACGACCGGGCAGAGCCTGCGGATGGAGGCGCTGGACATCGCGGTGTCCGGGGTGAGCGGGGTCTGTGCGGAGGCGCATGTGCAGAACGTCGGGTGGCAGGGGTGGCGGTGCGGGGGTGACGGCGTCGATGTGTACGTCGGCACCACCGGGCAGTCCCTGCGGATGGAGGCTCTCGGGGTGCGGGTCGGGACCGGCTCGGTGTGCGCTGACGCGCATGTGCAGAACATCGGTTGGCAGGGCTGGGCGTGCTCGCCCTCCGGCGGGTCCGTGTTCGTCGGCACCACCGGGCAGTCGTTGCGGATGGAAGCGATCAGCATGACCGTGTGACACCACCGTGGTGAGCGGCCCCGGTCGGCATGCGTGTCGGCCGGGGCCGACTTCTGGGCGGGTGGGGTTGGGACAGGCCCTACGCCAACAGCAGGCCGTACGGCAGGTGTTCGTCGTCCGGGACGCGCGGGATGTAGTCCGGGGCGGTGCGGGCGGCGGCGGCCAGGAGGCGCGTGGCGGCGTCGGCTTCCGTGGTGCGGGGGAGGCCGAGGGCGTCGAGGAGCTGGTCGCGCTCGGTGGCGAAGTCCGGCTCCTCGGCGCGGAATTCGGCTCCCGCCTCGTCGATCGAGCCGCCGCCCGCCAGGTCCTGCCAGAAGGGCAGCACCACCAGGAGCGTGACGGCCTCCACGAGGTCGGCGCCGATGAGCGTGGCCTGTCCCTCGGAGTCGGCGTAGAGCACAGGACGCGGCCCCGAACCGGCCTCCCCGCACAGGAAGTACGTGCCGCCCGCACCGCAGCCCGCTATCGGCTCCAGCGGCATCCCGGTGGGAAGGACGACGTCCTCCACGGGATCGCGTCGTGCGATGTCGAACTCGGCCGGCCACACGAGCGCGGCGGCCAGCGAGGGGTCCTGCGCGATGCGCCGAAGCAGATCATCCGAAGCGGTCATGCGCGCAACGTAACAGCGCCCTCTGACAATCGCCCCGGCAACCGCGATCGTCGGCCGGACCCCGCCCGGGCGGTGGGAGGATGCGGGGAGGCCGGGAGAGGGGCGGGAAGCGTGGGGCGGGGTGAGCGGGAGGCGGTCGCGGGGGGAGCGCGGCTGTACGAGGCGGCGCGGGCGGTGGTCGGTGACCACGCGGCCGCGGTGGAGGCGGTACGGACGGCCCTGCGGCCGATCCACGACGCGGCGGTACGGCGGGAGCTCGACGCCATCCCCGTCGCGCGGCTCCAGGACGTCACCGAGGGGCGGCTGCGGCTCGGCAGCGTCGAGAAGAGCGGGCTGCGCACGCTGGGCAGCGTCCTGGACGCGGGCCCGTACCGGCTGCGGCAGATTCCCGGGGTCGGGCAGCGCACCGTCGACCAGATGCTCGCCGCCGCGCGGCGGCTGTCCGCGGCCGTGCACGAGACCGTCGCCGTCCATATCGACGTGGACCGGCCGGACCCGGACACCACCGCGCTCGTCGCGGCCCTGCACGTACTGGTGGAGGCCGGTCCCGAGGCGCGGCGCGCGGTGGACCGGGCCACGGCGCTGTCGGTACGGCTCGACCCGCTGCTGACCGAGGCCAGGCCCGCGACCGGGCGGATCCGGATGCTTCTGGCGGGCCAGGAGAAGAAGGCCCGCGCGCGGGCGGCGGTCGACGCGATCAGGTCGCTGGTGGAGGAGGCGGAGCGGGCGGAGCTGCCCGAACTGCTCGCCCAGGTGTCGGTGGACCTGCTGCGGGGGCCGGCCTCCGACATGGCGGCCTGGGTCGACTTCGAGCTGCGCTCCGCCGAGTACTACAGCCTGCTCGCCGAGGTCTCCGGACGGCTGCCCGACACGGCCGTCGCCGAGGGCTTCCTGCCGGACGAGATCGCCGAGCGGGTACGGAACCAGTACCTCGACGACACCCACCGGCGGGTCTCCCTGCGCGGTTACCAGGCGTTCGGCGCGCAGTTCGTCCTCGCCCAGCGCCGGGTGATACTCGGCGACGAGATGGGCCTGGGCAAGACGATCCAGGCCATCGCCGTACTGGCACACCTGGCGGCCGAGGGGCAGAGCCACTTCATGGTCGTCTGCCCGGCGAGTGTCCTGGTCAACTGGACACGGGAGATCGAGGCCCGCAGCGCCCTGCGCGTCATGGTGCTGCACGGTCCCGACCGGCACGACGCGTTCGCCGACTGGAAGGGCCGCGGCGGCATCGGGGTGACCACCTTCGACGCGCTGCGCGGATTCCCCGCACCGGGCGGCGGCGAGGTCGGGTTGCTCGTCGTCGACGAGGCGCACTTCGTGAAGAACCCGAAGGCCAAGCGGTCCCAGGCGGTCGCCCTGTGGGCCGAGCGCTGCGCGCGCACCCTCTTCATGACCGGAACCCCCATGGAGAACAGGGTCGCCGAGTTCCGCGACCTCGTCCGGATGCTCGACGGCGAGGTCGCCGACTCCCTGGGCGAGCGGGACGCGCTGGCCGGCTCCGTCGCCTTCCGCAAGGCCGTCGCGCCGGTCTACCTGCGGCGCAACCAGGAGGACGTGCTCACCGAGCTCCCGAGCCTCCAGCAGACCGACGAATGGGTGGAGTTGAGCGCGTCGGACGAGGAGGCGTACCGGGACGCCGTACTCGCGGGCAACTTCATGGCGATGCGCAGGGCCGCGTACATGCGCCCGGAGAAGTCGGCCAAGCTGGACCGGCTGCGGGAGATCGTCCGGGAGGCCGGTGAGAACGGGCTGAAGACGGTGGTCTTCACCCACTTCAAGGACGTCCTGGCCGTGCTGGAACGGGAACTCGCCCCGGGCGGCGAGGGGGACGCCGGAGGCGCCGGGAACGCCCCGGTGTTCGGCCCGCTCACCGGCGGCGTTCCGGCCGCGCGGCGGCAGCAGGTCGTGGACGACTTCGCCGCCGCCCCGGGCCCGGCGGTGCTGCTGGCGCAGATCCAGGCGGCGGGCGTCGGCCTCAACATGCAGGCCGCGTCGGTCGCCGTCATCTGCGAACCCCAGGTCAAGCCGACCATCGAACACCAGGCGGTGGCCCGCCTCCACCGGATGGGCCAGGTCAGACAGGTCCGCGTGCACCGCCTCCTCGCCACCGTGGGCGCCGACGAGCGCCTGGTGAAGCTGCTGGAGGACAAGACGCGGCTGTTCGACGCATACGCCCGCCGCAGTGCCGTCGCCGAGGCCACGCCCGACGCGGTCGACGTGTCGGACACCGACCTGGCCCGCCGCATCGTCGAGGAGGAACAGGCCCGCCTCGGCGCATCGGACCCGGAGGACCTCGTACGGGCGTGGCAGGCCCGGTAGCCGCCGGGGCGGTCCGCGCGGGGCGGATCAGCCGACCGCGGGCCGCTGTTGGGGCGCGGGGGCGGGGCCGCCGGTCAGGGGGCCGGCGCAGAGGAGGGCCAGGGCGCTGCCGGCGGCGGCGAAGGCCCACAGGAGGGGGGCCGGGGTCTGGTCGGGCGCACCCGGTCGCGGGCCGAGGTGGGGCGGGGCCTGGCCGCGCGGGTCGCGGGTCACCGTCACGGGAGTGCCGACCGGGGGTTGCGCGCCCTTGATGGACAGGCGGGTGCCGTCGGCCAGTCGTACGTCGATGCCGGACTTGCTGGCCGGCAGGGCGTCGGTCGTCCAGTGGCCGGTGACGACGGCGCTCATCGCGACACCGCGATCGTGCATGATCTGCTGGTTGACCTCCCCGCTCTGTATCCCCAGCGCGATCCCCCAGCAGACGAAGCTCCCCAGGCCCAGCACCAGAGCGACCACCGCGGTCGCCCCCCGGGCCCCCGCGCGCCCGCCGACGACGATGCCCGCCCCCAGCGCGACCACCAGCCGCACGAGCGAACCGATGAGCACCACGACGTACCACCACGCCTTGTGACCGCTGGTCCGCAGCGCGAACGCGGGCCATGCCAGCAGCAGCCCACTCCCGACGGTGACACCCCACGCGACCACGAGCCTGCCCAGCCACACGGCTCCGCCCCGCGCGCCGGCACCCCGTTCGTCACCACCCATGAACTCAGCATGGCCGCCCACGAGTTGACCCGACAAGGCGGCTGTCAGCCGTCGTTCGCAGGCGGTGGGAGCGGGGCGATCTCGCGCTCGAAGAACGCGACGAACGACTCGCCGTCCGCGTAGAGCGCCTCGAAACCGGCCCTGGTCTCGGCGATCAGAGCGGGATCGACATACCGCCTGGCCCCGTCCGCGTTCCCCTCGGCGTCGTACTGCACCTCGTACATCACCGCGTCACCGAGGATCACGACCTCGGGCACGGTGCGCTTCCGCTCGATGTCCGTGATCGTGCGCGCGTCCAGGATTCTGATCCGGTCGCCCACTTCCACGCGAAGGCGCAGCACATGCAATTCCCACTGCACATACGGTGTCACCGGGAATTCGACCACCCGCAGTCGCCGCTGGACGACGCCCAGGCCCTGCGCTTCGGCGAATTGGCGGGCGTAGAGCGGGCGCTTTTCCTCGATGAGCGCGAGTGCCTCGTCCCACCTCCCGGCGGCGAACGCCTCCCAGCTCGCGAATCCCCGCTCGCGGAAATGCTGGCCGCGCTCCAGTTTGTCCTGGCTCCCGACGCCGCTTTTCAGTATCCGGTAGAAGTCCTCGTGATAGGCGGGGCGGGCCAGACGTGTGAAGACGCCGTCGGGAAAGGAGTCAAACACTGGGAATGTCCGGCTTCGCCGCGATCAACATGTTCCTGGGAATGACGACGAGCCGCTCGTCGGATCCGACCGATACCCCGGCGGGCAGCTTCTGCCCGAGAGAAGCCGTCAGATCCCGGCCGATGACGGCGATGTCGCCGTTCTCCAACTCCCAGATGTCGGGGCAGTCCGGGCTGTCGGTCGTGTTCCCGAGTTCTTGGGGTGATTTACCGAGCCGCCGTAAGAATGTGGTTTTATGATCTGCTTCCCATGGCCTGTCCATGTCGAGTGTCCCCCAGTATCAGCTGCCACAGATGCATCGCGTGCGGATCGTACCCGCACCCGCATCGCCGTACACGGAGAGTACCCGAGAACCAGCCGTCTGGCATATGCCGCTCGGATACCGTGACTTCGCATGCTTGTGGCACCTCGAACCCCCGATCCATTATTGACCATGGTGAGGGCGACGAAGCCCTTATGCGGGACCCATGGTCAATATGATCTGATTATCGAAAGGCAGGGGAAGCTGTGGATCCGGAACTCGCGTCCCTCACTCAGAGCGCCGGCACCACAGTGGTCACTCTGATGGCGACCGAAGCCTGGCAGGCCGCCCGCGACGGCGTCCTTGAGCTGTGGCGGCGCGTCCAGCCCGGACGGGCGGAAGCGGCGGCGGCTCAACTCGACGCCTCCCGCGAGGACGCCCTCGCGGCCGGGGTGTCCGAGGACCAGCAGACGTTGAGCGAGCTGCGGACGCAGTGGGCAGGACTCTTCCGGCGACTGCTCGTCGCCCACCCGGAGGCCGCCGCGGAACTCCGCGCCCTGCTCGACGAACTCCAGCCGCCAGGGGACGACCCGCAGCCGCGGCCCACCGTCCAGCACGCGACCGCCTCCGGGCACGCCCGCATCTACCAGGCCGGACGCGACCAGCACATCACCGAGTCGTGAGCGGCACGGGCGGCACGGGCGGGACAGGCAGCGCAGGCGGTACGCACGGCGGAGGCATGGACGGCCGTGCCCAGGACGACGGCCGTGTCTACCAGGCGTCCGGCGACCAGCACATCAGCGAGCACCACCACTACGGCGGCAGCCCGGCGGCGCCCGCTGGACCCGACTCCGTGCGCCGACCCACCGTCGGCCGCACGCCCGTGGTCCTGCGGGACCGGACCGAGGTCCTGGAACGATTACGGACGACCGTCGCCGCGGGCCACGGGGACGAGATCTACGTGCTGTACGGGATGGGCGGCTGCGGCAAGACCGCCGTCGCCCACGCCTTCTTCCGGACGGCCACCGCGGAATGCGGACGCGTGGGCCTGTGGGTGAACGCCGCCGACCGCGCGAGCCTGCGCTCCGGGATGCTCGCGGTGGCCGCGGACCGGGGCGCGAACGACGGCGAACTGCTCGCCGCCCGCCACGGTTACCGCCCCGCGGCCGATCTCGTGTGGCAGTACCTCGACCGCTCCGCCGACCCCTGGCTGCTGGTGCTCGACAACGCGGACGACCCCGCCATACTCGCCGACGGCAGCTGGCTGCGCACCAGTCCCCGGGGCACCGTCCTGGTGACGACCCGCCGTGCCGCACCCCGCTGGTGGCCCGGTGCCGAACTCCAGCACATCGGGGTGCTGCCACGTGAGGACGCGGCGCGCGTCCTGCACGACCTCGCTCCGCACACCGGCACACTCGCCCAGGCCGCCGAGATCGCCGACCGGCTGGGGCGGCTGCCGCTCGCGCTCACCCTGGCGGGCGGATTCCTCTCCCACCAGGTCATCGACCCCTGGACGATGGACGTGTACGGACGCCATCTCGAGGAAGAACAACGTGTCCAGCTGATCGACCGAGGAGCCGATGACTTGAGTGACGCGGACCCCCGCCATCTGGTGGGGCAGACCTGGCAGTTGACGCTCGACGCCTTCGCGGCGCGCGGACTGCCCGAAGCGGTCGATCTGCTGCGGCTCATCGCGCGGCTGGCCCCCGAGCCGCTTCCGCTGGCCGTCCTGAACGACGACCGCATCAGCGCGGTACTGCCCCGCGGGCGGGTCGAGTCCGCGCTGCGGGCCCTGCTCGACCACTCGCTCACCGAACTGGTCGACGTCGGCGACGGCGCGGGCCCGCGCTGCGTCCGCAGCCACGGCGTGCTGCTCGACAGCGTCGTCGCCGCCACCCCCACGGCACAGGTCGCGCTGCTCGACGCCACCGCCGGGCGCCTGCTCGGCGCCGCGTTGCCCGACGTCCCCGACGCGGGGCCGTACAATCCGCGGTTACGGTTGCTGGCGCCGCACGTGCTCGCGCTGCTGCGACGGACGACCGATCCGGCCGCCGTGGCGCGGGTGCTGGAGGTCGCCACCCGGCTGGCCACCGCGCTGCACCGTACCGGTGACTACCCGTCGGCACTGGAGGCCGTCAGCACCGCGGCGGACGTCGCGGCGCCGAGCCTGGGCGAGGAGCACCGGGCCGTACTTGCCGCCCGCTCACGCACCGGGCGCGCGCTCTTCCGGCTGGGCCGCTACGCCGACGCCGAGGACTCCTTACGCCGCACCCTCGCCGCACAGCGGCAGCACTTCGGCGCCGACGACCCGGACAGCCTGGACACCGCCCATGGACTCCAACTCGTCCTGCGGAACCTCGGCCACGCCGAGGAGTCACTCGCCCTCCTGCGCGCGGTCGTCGCCGGCCGCCAGTCCGCCCTGGGCCCTTGGCATCCGCTGACCCTGCGGTCCCGCTCCAGCCTTCTCGCCGCGCTCAGCGCCGCGGAACTCACCGCGGAGGACGAGCGCACGCGCCTGCTCGCGCTGCCGCAGCAGTGCGCCGAGCACCTCGGCGCCGACCACACCGTCTCGGTGGGAGCCCGCCACAACCACGCGTGGGCGCTCTACCAGTTGGGCCGCTTCGAGGCGGCCGACACCGAGATCCGCGAGGTCACCGAGACCTACCAACAGCGGTTCGGGCCCGACTACCCCATCGCCCTCGCCGCCCGCCAACTCCAGGCTCGCACCCGCGCCGCCCTCGGCCACACCGACGAGCGCATCGCCCTCATGACCGACGTCGTCACCCGCCGCACCGCCGCCCTCGGCCAGGACCACCCCTTCACCACGGCAAGCCGCGACCTCCTCACCTCGCTCAGCGGTACAGCAGGTGATCGGCCTTCCCGGCCTTGATGTCGGCGATGAGGGTGCGGAGGGCGGCCACGGAGTCCGTGAGGTAACGGTCCTCCTGGCCTGCGACGGCTATGTAGCCGTTGCCTTCGGCGTCGGTGCCGAGGCGGAAGCAGGAGTTGCCTTCGGCGCAGAAGGGGGCTTCCCAGGTGATGTCAGGCATGGACTCTCCTTGTGGGTTGGGCGCTACAGCAGGTGGTCTGCCTTCCCCGCCTTGATGTCGGCGATGAGGGTGCGGAGGGCGGCCACGGAGTCTGTGAGGTATCGGTCCTCCTGGCCTGCGATGGCTATGTAGCCGTTGCCTTCGGGGTCGGTGCCGAGGCGGAAGCAGGAGTTGCCTTCCCCGCAGAAGGGGGCTTCCCACGTGATGTCGGCCATCGGGTCTCTCCTCACAGTTGGCGTGCGATCTCGCGGATGAAGTCGCGTGACTTCTCCTGCGGCAGGGCCAACTCTTCCAACCAGTCGAACTGGGCCCGGTATTTCGCGAGCTGGGCCTCGGTGTGCAGGAAGGCGGGTCCGTGCAGGTTGTCCACCTGCACCGTATCGAGTTGTGCCACACGGCCCTCGGCGTAGAGGGCGTTCTGTCCCGCGCCGGGGAAGGCTCCCTGATCGAAGGGGAGGGCCAGTACGGTCACGTTGTCCCGCTCGGAGAGATCCAGGAGGTAGTGCAGCTGCGCGCGAGCTGCGTCGCGGCCACCGAACTGCATCCGGAGTGCGGCCTCGTGGATGATCGCGACGTACGGGATGGCCCTGTCGCCGGTGATCACCTGCTGGCGCTCGGAGCGAAGGGCCAGCCGAAGAGCCACCTCGTGCTGCGGGAGCCTGGGGACGACCACCCGGAAGACAGCCGTCGCGTGCTCCGCGGTCTGGAGCACTCCGGGGATGTGGACGGTGTTCGCGCCGCGCATGCGGGTGGAGAACGCCTCCAACTCGGCGATGTCGAGCATGCCTTGGGGCAGGCTGCCCCTGTACCGCTCCCACCAGCCGCTCTCGGGTTCGGCCATCTCCACGAGGGCTTCTACGTAGGCGTCGTCGCCGCAGACGTAGTTGCTGGCCAGCGTCCGCACGCGCTCCGCGTTGATGGTCCGGATGCCGGACTCCATGTTGGCGATGCGGGTGCGGTCCATGCCCAGCAGCCCGGCCGCGAAGTCGGTGGGGAGGTCAGCGGCGATGCGGAGCTTGCGCAGTTCGGCACCCAGACGCCTCTGGCGCTCGGTGGGTGTGCGTCGCGTTGACATGCGATCCCTTCGGCTGGCAGGAGGCCAAGTCTGCCCCTTCGGTAGATAGCCAGTCCACCTCATCAGGGGGTAATTGCCTTCGATCGGCAGACATTTGCCCATTGCTCGGATAGCGTTACGTCACGCGCAAGCTACACACCGCAACGCCGGAAACGCACCGCGCGAGCGTGCCCGCGGCAGGCCACCGGCGGCTCAAACCCTCATCGTGGAGACGGAGTTCGCCATGCCCGAAATCCCGCAGATCCCCTCGCTCTGGCGCTTCGCGGCGCATCCCGCGTCCGTGGGGAGGGCGCGGCGGGCCGTCGCGGAGGCGCTGCCGCGCGGGGTGGCGCGGGGGGTTGGGGACGATCTGGGGCTGCTGACCTCGGAGTTGGTGACGAACGCCGTCCGTTACGGGGCGAGGGCCCGGGAGGAGGAAGTCGTGGAGGTCGTGCTGTGGTGCGCCGACTCGTACTGCTGGGTGGCCGTTTCCGATCCGGGGAGCGGGGGGCGGAAGCCCGCTGTCGGGTGTCTGGGGGTGGACGCGGAGGGTGGGCGGGGGCTGGTGCTGGTCGACCGGGTCGCGGGCGCGTGGGTGGTGCGGGAGCGGCAGGGCCGCGGCACGTCCGTCATCGCGGGTGTGGCGTTGCCGCGGGGTGGGGGGTGAGGGCCTTGGTGTAGGCCGTCCAGATCGCCAGCGGGAAGGTGCTGCCCGTCTGGGCCGCGGCGGGCTGGGTGCCCGTGGTGTGGGTGAGGGGGAGGAGCTGCTGGGTCTTGGGGTCGATACGGAAGAGGGAGACGTCGGTGACGAGGGAGTGGGCGTAGCCGAGGTAGGACGCGGCGGTGTCGTCGGGCGTGGTGCCGGGGTAGCCCGCGGCGTCCGGTGTGCCGGGGCGGGCGGGGCCTTCGGTGGCGGCCGCGTGGAGGGCGGAGTCCACGGCATGGGCGACGACAGGGGTGAAGGGGTGGGTGACGGCGGGGGGTTGGAGGTCGACGGAGGCGCCGCCGTGGGTGACGCGGAGGACGGAGTAGGGGGCGGTGTGGGTGCCGGAGGCGGCGAAGGTGGTGTACGCGCTGGCCAGCCGGATGGGGCTGGGGGTGGTGCCGACACCGAAGGAGAAGGCCGGGTTCTGCTCGCCGAAGGTGCCGTCGGGCAGCAGGCCCGCGTCGATCGACGCCTGCCGGACCCTGTTGAGGCCGACGTCCAGGCCGAGTTGGGCGACGGGGCCGTTGACGGCGTGCGCCACCGCCTCGTGCAGGCTGATCGGGCCCCACGAACGGCCGCCCGCGTTGACGGACTTGACGATCTTGCCGTCGCGGTTCCAGTACGGCCCCTCGGGCGTCCGTAACGGCACCTTGTCGCCGCCGTCGTAGCGCGTCCCGGGGGTGACGGGCGTACGGGACGCGCCGCGCGAGAGCTGGACGCCGTCGCGGAGCGCCGCCGCGTAGACGAAGGGGACGTACGCCGTACCGGCCGGGACGATCGCGATGTCGGCGTCGTCGAAGCCCTGTTTGACGTAGTCGGGGCCGCCGTAGAGGGCGACGATACGGCCGTTGGTGGCGACCGACGCGGCGCCGACGCGGACGTCGCGGTCCGCGGGGCGGGTGGCGGGGCGCAGGCCGGCGGTCCGCTGCTTCACCGCGGCGGCCAGCGCCTGGACCTTCGGCCGCTCGAAGGTCGTGTAGATCTGGTAGCCGCCGAGGTCGAACCGCTCGTCGGAGATACCGCTGTGGGCGGAGACGTAAGCCCGCGCGGTGTCGACCAGATAGCCGGTCTGCCCGCTCAGGCCCGCCGGTTTGGGCGGCGCCTTGGGCTCGGGGAAGGCGGTGTACGTGGCGCGTTGGGCGGCCGACAGCTTGCCCGTCTTGACCATCCGGTCCAGCACCCACTTCCAGCGCTCCACCGCCCGCTTGTGGTTGGCCGCGCTGACCGAAGGGTCGTACAAACCAGCACCCTTGAGGAGGGTGGCGAGGAACGCGCCCTCGCTGGCGTTCAGTTGTGAGGCGTCCTTGCCGTAGTACGCCTTCGCCGCGCGCTGGACGCCGTACGCGCCACGGCCGAACCAGCTCGTGTTGAGGTAGCCGTCGAGGATCTGGTCCTTGCTCAGCTTGTTGTCGAGCTTGATCGCGATGAACATCTCGGTGACCTTGCGGGTCAGCGTCTGGCGCTGGTTGAGATAGACGTTCTTGACGTACTGCTGGGTGATGGTGGAGCCGCCCTGCACGTCACCGCCGGTGCCCATCGCGTACAGCGCCCGGCCGAGGCCCGTCGGCGAGACGCCGTGGTCGCTGTAGAACGACGCGTTCTCCGCCGCCAGCACCGCCCACCGCACACCCGGGGCGATCCGGTCCAGTGGCATCGCCTGCCGGTCGACCGGCCCGACGCGGGCCATCTCGGTGCCGTCGGCCCAGTAGTAGACGTTGTCCTGCTGCGTGGCGAAGGCGTTGAGGTCGGTCGGGATACGGGTGTGCTCGTACGCGTAGCCGACCAGCGCGGTGAGGGTGAGCGCCACCCACACGCACAGCAGCAGCGACTGCCGCAGCGACGGCACCCAGCGCCGCCACCCGCGCCGCCCCGGCCGCGGATAGCGCGGCCGCAGAGGCCGCAGAGGCCGCGGAAGTCGCGGAAGTCGCGGAGTCCGCAGAAGCCGCGTCCGTCGACTCCACCGTGCACGCCACCCCATCCCACCGCACCCCGCAGGCACTCGACAAGGACTCCCGCCCTGGACGGCTCACCGTAGGAAGCGATTGGGAGGGGCCCGGGATGAACGTGCGACAGCTCTGTAACAGCCGGGGCCGGGGGACTTGACCGGCGAGGGCGGACACGGGCCGGAGTGCGCCGGTTACGGTCTCGTGACCGTTCGGTCCAGCGGCCATCACCTGGGGATCCCAGCCTGGGCGCCCATGCGCCCTCCACGGAACCGAACCCTGCCGCGCCGCCCGGACCCCGTGCTGTGCGGACTGCTCGCCCTCGGCGTACTCGCCGCGGCGACCGCCTGCACGGACGGGGGAAAAGCCCGTACGACCGTGTCGACCGCCGCGCCCAGAGCGGGCGAACAGCCCGCGAGCCACGCGCCGACCGCCACCGCCACACCGTCGTGGGACGGCAAGGACAAGGTGATCGGCGACGGCTCCACCGCGTACACCGGGCCGCAGCCGCACCAGTTGAAGCCGGAGAAGCTCAAGCCGGGCGAGAAGCCCCCGCAGTTCGTGGTCTTCTCCTGGGACGGGGCGCTGGAGAACGACGACCACCTGTTCTCGCGCTTCCGTGAGGTGGCCAAGGAGAACAACGCCCACATGACCTTCTTCCTCAGCGGCCTCTACCTGCTGCCGAAGGCCAAGCGCACCCTCTACCACCCGCCGCGGCACGCGCCCGGCGCCTCCGCGATCGACTTCCCGACCGACGCGCACATCAAGTCGACGCTGGAACAGCTCCGGTTGGCGTGGGAGAACGGCGACGAGATCGGTACGCACTTCAACGGGCACTTCTGCAAGCCCGATCCGGGGGCCGGCGCGGGCTGGACCACCAAGGAGTGGGAGAGCGAGATCACCCAGGCGTACGCCTTCGTGCAGCACTGGAAGACGAACACCGGCTTCAAGGACATCCCGCCGCTGCCCTTCGACTACGCCAGGGAGTTGGCGGGCGGCCGCGCCCCCTGCCTGGAGGGGCAGAAGAACCTGCTGCCCGCCGCCAAGGCGTCCGGCTGGCGCTACGACGCGAGTTCGCCCGGCGACTTCCAGATCTGGCCCGCGAAGAAGGACGGTGTCTGGAACTTCCCGCTGGAGCTGATGCCGTACCCGGGCAAGAACTTCCAGGTGCTGTCGATGGACTTCAACTTCCTCTACAACCAGTCCGGCGGCGACGTCACCCAGGGCGACCCCGCCAAGTACCCCGCGTGGGAGAAGCAGACCCGCGACGGCTATCTCAACGGCTTCGAGCGCGTCTACAACGGCAGCCGCGCACCGCTCTTCGTCGGCAACCACTTCGAGACCTGGAACGGCGGCATCTACATGCAGGCCGTCGAGGACGTGGTGAAGGACGTGTGCAGGCGGAAGGGCGTGCGCTGCGTGTCGTTCAAGGAACTGTGCGACTGGCTGGACGCGCAGGACCCGGCGGTGCTGGCCAAGCTCAGGAACCTCGACCCGGGGGAGTCGCCCGACTGGTCGACGTTCCTGAAGAAGTAGCGGCCCGCTGCCGGCGAGTCGGGATCACACGGGATCACACGGGCGGGCCGGTGAGGTAGCGGCCCGCCCGGTCGTACGGCCAGACGTTCGGCGCGCAGCCGTGCATGCCCTTGATCTGCTGCATCATCACCGGCGCCGGCTTGCCCTTGCCGGGGCACCCGACGTGGCCGTGGCCGAGGAAGTGCCCGACCTCGTGGTTGATGATCAGGGCGCGGTACGAGGCCACGTCGTGGGCGTAGACCGGTGTCGCCAGCAGCCAGCGCTTGAGGTTGACCATCACGTCCTTGCCCACACTGCAGTTGACCTCGCCGCCGGTGTCCAGGCCGTAGCGGCCGCAGATGGCGTCCACCGTGCCGGGGGTGGCGAGGCGGACGACGAAGTCGGGTGTGCCGTGGGAGATCCGCTGGAAGGCGGAGTGGCCGTTGGCCGTCCAGCCGCGCGGGTCGGCGAGGATGCGCTGCACCTGGGCGGCGACGTCGGCGGGCGACTCGGCCAGGCCCTTCTCGACGTCGACCTCGTAGCGCAGGACGCGGCCGTGGCCCACGGAACCGGTCTGGCCCTGGGCGGTGGTGAAGGTGCCGGGGCCGGTCCTGGGGATGTCCGCGGACTTGCCCGTGCCACCGTCCAGGTGGGCGCCGTCGAGGGACGCGTCGCTCTTCTGGTCGGCCGAGTCCGTGGACACCGCCGAGCCGGACCGCTGCCAGGCCACGGCCGCCGTCCCGGCCAGGACGACGACGGCCAGCGCGGTGAGGAACCACCGCAGGGGTCTGCGACGGCCTCGCCCGCCGCCGGAGCGGCGGCCGGACGCGCCGCGGGGCGCGCGGCGGGATCGGGAGGGCTGCGGTGTGCCGTGTTGCGCGGTCATAGCACTCACACTGCCGCCGCCATGTGATCAGCTCTGGCCCGGACCGTACCGAAACCGCAACACTCGCTATGTGATCGTCCCGTAACAAAATCCGGGCCCGCGGCCCGGCGTACGGATACTGAACGCATGCCACGTGTCCTGCTGATCGAAGACGACCGCGCTGTCCGCGAGGGCGTCCAGCTCGCCCTGCGCCGCCAGGGCCATGAGGTCGCGGCGGCGGAGACGGGGGAGGAGGGGCTGCGGCTGCTGCGGTCGTTCCGGCCGGACGTGGTGGTGCTCGACCTGATGCTGCCGGGCATGACGGGACTCGAGGTGTGCCGGCGGATCCGGGTCGACGACCAGGTGCCGATCATCATGGCGACCGCGCGTGGGGACGACGTGGACATCGTGGTCGGCCTGGAGACGGGCGCCGACGACTACGTGGTCAAGCCCGTGCAGGCGCGGGTGCTGGAGGCCAGGATCCGCGCCGTGCTGCGCCGGGTCGGCGTCCCGGCCGGCGACGGCGGCGGCGCCCCGCGGCCCGAGCTTCACGGTGAGCTGACCATCGACCGGGCCGGGCTGACTGTGTCCCGGCACGGCGTACCGGTCCCGCTCGCCCCCTCCGAACTGCGGCTGCTGCTGCTCCTGTCCGCGTCCCCCGGCCAGGTCTTCACCCGGCAGCAACTGCTGGAGGCGGTCTGGGAGCACAACTACCACGGTGACGCCCGGCTGGTGGACGCCTGCGTCAAGCGGCTGCGCACCAAGATGGGCGAGCCGCCCGGCCACCCGCGCTACATCCAGACCGTGCGCGGCTTCGGCTACCAGTTCAAGCACGTCAGCGCCCGATGAGAGGCGTTCGACGATGTGCTCGACGATGTGCTCGACGGGGCGCTCGATGAGAGGCGTTCGATGAGAGCCCCGCGGCTGCCACGCGTCGGCCTGCGCGTACGGCTCGTGGTGGCCTTCACGCTGGTCGCCGCCGTCGCCACCCTGACCACGGGCGCGCTGACCTTCCGCGAGGCGCGCACCGGAGTGCTGCAGCAGAGCCAGGACTCGGTGATCGAGCAGTTCAGGGAGCATGTCGACACCCTGGCGCCGTCGGTGAGCTATCCGCCCGCGCAGCGCGACCTGGAGGCGTTCGCCACCGGCCTGGGCAACGCCGAACGCACGCAGAACTGGCGGGTGCTGGCCACCTACCGCGGCCTGAGCGCCACCTCCGAGCCGGGCGACCCCTTCTACGAGCTGACGCCCGACATGCGCGACGCCGTACGCACCCGGACGGCCACCGTCTTCCAGCGGGTCCGCACCGACCGCGGCCCGGCGCTCGTCGTCGGCCTGCCCGTCACCTTCGGCCCGCCCAACGCCAGCGCCTGGCTGCCGTCGGGGCTGGCCGTCTTCCTGACGGTGCCTCAGCACAACGAACAGGGTTACGTGGACGCGCTGGTGGCCGCCGTCGAGCGGGCCACGATACCCGCGCTGGCCGTGGCCGTACTGCTCGCGCTGCTGGCCGCCCGCGGTGTGCTGCGGCCGGTACGCGCCCTGCGCCGCGCCACCCGCAGGATCGCCGAGGGCCGCCTGGACACCCGGCTCGCCGTCAACGGCTCCGACGAACTCGCCGACCTGTCCCACACGTTCAACGAGACCGCGGCGGCGCTGGAGGAGTCGGTGGCGGAACTGCGCCGGATGGAGGCCCGCGCGCGGCGCTTCGCCGCCGATGTATCGCACGAACTGCGGACCCCGCTGGCCGCGATGTCGGCCGTCACCGACGTCCTCGACGAGGAGGCGGCGCACCTCGACCCCGACACCGCCACCGCGGTCCGGCTGATCAGCCAGGAGACCGTCAAACTGACCCGCCTGGTCGACGACTTGATGGAGATGTCCCGCTTCGACGCGGGCGCGGCCGATCTGCACCTGGACGAGATCGACCTCGCCGAATCCGCCCGGCGCACCCTCGCCGCCCGCGCCTGGCTGGCCACCGTCGACACCGAACTCCCGCCCCCCGACACGGTCCGCGGCCGGGTCGACCCGCGCCGCCTCGACGTCATCGTCGCCAACCTGGTCGGCAACGCGCTGAGCCACGGCGCCCCTCCCGTACGGCTGCAGCTGTACGCCCGCGACCGCGCGGACGGCCGTGACGCCCCCTACGGCCTGGGCGAGGCCGTCATCGAGGTCACCGACAGCGGGCCCGGCATCCCCGACCACGTGCTGCCCCATGTCTTCGACCGCTTCTACAAGTCCGACACCGCCAGGAGCAGAAGCGAGGGCAGCGGCCTCGGCCTGGCGATCACCACCGAGAACGTCCATCTGCACGGCGGCACCATCACCGCCGCCAACGGCCCTGACGGCGGCGCGGTGTTCACCGTCGTACTGCCGCTGCGGAAGGACGAGCGATGAGGCGGACCCGGCGAACGGCGAGGACGCTCATGGGCCTGGCCGCGGCGGCGCTCCTGCTGGCGGGCTGCGGCATTCCGACGACCGGCGTGGTCGAGGCGGGTGCGCCCGCGGCCGGTCTCCAGCCCACCACCCTGCTCTACTTCGTCCGCGGCGGCGTGCTGTTCCCCGTCGCGCGCCCGGTCCCCGGCCCGCTCGGGGCCGAGTCCGCCGTGGTGCTGCTCTACAAGGGCCCGGGCCCCCGCGACCGCTTCCTCGGCGTCGTCTCCGCCCTCCCGCAGCCCACCGGGGCCCTCCCGACCGTCCGCACCTCCGGCTCCGACGTGACCATCACGCTGCCGGCGGACGCCCGCGCGCTCCCCAGGATCGCCCTCGACCAGCTGATCTGCACCGCCGCCGCGGCCCACGCCGCCACCATCCCCGAGACCGCCCTCCCCACCCACGTCACCGTCACCGCCCCCGACGGCTCCCGCGCCGAAGGCTCCGCGGACACCTGCCCCAGCCTTTCCGCCGACACCCCGGGCCTCCCCGAACCCCTCGGCGGCTACGGTCAGAGCACACAACGGCACACCACCGGTACCGACAACACGGATGTGCCCAAGGGACATTGAGAGCGGGGGAGTCATGGCGACGCGCTGGGGACTGATCGTCCAGGAGATGGAAGGGGTGTACAACGCCAGCTACTCGGCGGAAGTGCTGGAGGAGTTCACCGGCACCCGCGAGGAGGCCCTGGCCCGGCTGGAGGTCCGCGCACGGTCCTACACCGCCCGCCATCCGCTGAACCCCGTCAAGACCCAGCTCTACCGCACCGACGACGGCTTCCTGCTGATCAGCCACGCCGGCCTGCGCGGCTACGGCGCCCGCTTCTCCCTCGGCGAGCTGCTGCACGACAGCGCCGAGGAGAAGGAAGCGGCCAAGCGGCGCCGCGCGGAGCAGAAGGCGGCCGAGCGGGCGGCGAAGCGGGAGAGGCGTTGACAGAGGGGGACAAAAGGCGCAGAGTGGTTATAACCAGTTATGACCAGCGAGGTCGCCATGAATGCCGCGCTCACTTCTCCCCGTAGTCGTACCGACGCTGTCGGCGCACGCTTCGCCTGCGGGCTGCCGCAGGGTCCGGAAGGTGTCGGGGTGGTGCGGCGGCGGGTGCGCGGGGTGCTGGCGGAGTGGGGGGTGCCCGCGGCGGCCGCCGACGACGCCCTCCTGGTGGTCTGTGAACTCGTCACCAACGCCGTCGTGCACGCGTTGCCCCCGGCCGAACTCCGGATGTGGTGGACGGCCGGGCGCGGCACCCTGGACATCGAGGTGACCGACGCGGGGCCGAGGCGGGAGTCCTCCCGGCGGCCGGCGGCGGACGGCTCGGCCGGCACGGGGGAGCACGGGCGCGGGCTCGGCATCGTCGAGGCGCTGTCCGCCTGGTACGGGGCCCTGGAGGACGCTCGCGGCACCACGTGCTGGGCTTGCGTCGCTTCCGTGGCCGGCGGGTGCTAGGAGCCGTCCGGCACGGTGCCCGCGGAGATCAGCTCCACGAGCTGCTCACGGGTCACGTCGGCTGCGGTCCCCTGCCAGATGAGTCGGCCCTGACGCATCACATGGAACCGGTCGCCCAGCGCGTACAGCTCGTCGATGTCGTCCGAGACGACCATGAGGGCCACACCGGAGTCCGCGCGTTCCCGTAGCAGCCGGTGGATCTGCGCCTTGGTGCCGACGTCCACGCCCGCCGTGGGCTGGTCGATGATCAGGACGTCGGGTTCCGAGGCGAGCGCCTTGCCGAGGACGACCTTCTGCTGGTTCCCGCCGCTCAAGGTGCCCGCGTGGGCGTCGATGTCGGGGGGTGAGACCTCCAGTTCGCGGACCAGCCGAGTGCTCAGCCGCCGTACGGCCCTGCGCGTCACCACACCGCCGCGCCCCAGCCGCCGCTGGAGTGCCATCAAGGTGAGATTCTCGGTCAGCGGACTCGACATGCTCAGGCCCTGGTGCTTGCGGTCCTCGGGGATGAGGGCGATGCCCTGGGAGATCGCGTGGCGCGGGCCGGCCAGGGCCAGCTTCCTGCCGCGCAGCCGCAGGGATCCGCCGGTCGCCGGGTCGGCGCCGCCGAGGACCCGGCACAGCCGGGTGCGGCCCGAGCCGACCAGCCCGGCCACGGCCATGATCTCCCCGGACCGCAGGGCGATGCTGACCTCGCGCAGCCGCTCCCCCGAACTGACCGCGTCCGCCTCCAGCACGACGGGGTGTGCGTCGTCGGCGCGGCCGGCGGCCCGCTCGTGGTCGAGCACCTGCCGCAGCTCCTCGCCGAGCATCAGCGCGGCCATCCGCCCCACCGACAGGGACTTCGAGGGCTCGCAGGCGACGGCTCGGCCGTTGCGCAGCACGGTGAGCCGGTCGGTCACCTCCCGGACCTCCTCCAGGAAATGCGAGATGAAGACCATCCCCACGCCGCGGTCGGACAGTTCGCGGACGACCCGGAAGAGCGATCGGCGCTCGGCCTCGGACAGCCGGGCGGTCGGCTCGTCCATGACCAGCACCCTGACGTCCTCGGCCAGTGCCTTCACGATCTCGATACGCTGCCGGATCGCCGGGCTCAGGCCGCCGACCGGCGCGTCGACGCTCTCGCCGATCTCGATGCCGACCTCGTCGACCAGAGCGGCGGCCCGGCGGCGGAGCGCCGTACGGCTGTGGCGCCAGGACCCGGGCTCGCGGCCGAGAAGCAGATTCTCCGCGACAGTCATCTCCGAGACCAGGCTGAACTCCTGGTGGATGACGGCGATCCCCTCCGCGCGCGACGCACGCGGGGTGCGCAGGGTCGCGCGGGCGCCGTCCACCTCGATCAGGCCGCCGTGGTCCGGGTAGAGCCCGGCCAGCGTCTTGACGAGGGTGGACTTGCCGGCGCCGTTCTGGCCGATCAGTCCGTGGACCTCGCCCGCGCGCACTTGGAGGTCGACGTGGTCGAGTACCACGGTCAGGCCGAACTGCTTGGTCACGCCGGTCAGTTGAAGGCTGATGTCACTGGGCATGGGTGCTCATTCCTGTGTCTCCTGAAGAGGGCGGTGCGGCGGTACGCGGCCCGCCCGCCAGGTCCGGGCCGCGGAGCCTGGCGGGCGCGGACGGCCGGGCTCAGCCGCTCCACTCCGCGGGGTTCGCGTCCACGTTGTCCTTGGTGATCAGCGGCAGCGGGATGTACGCGTTCGGCTGCGGCACCGCCTTCTTGTTGCCCGTCAGCCAGTCGTGGGCGTACTGCGCGGCCAGCCTGCCCTCCAGCGCCGGGCTCTGGTTGACGGTGCCGAACAGGGCGCCGGACTTGATGGCTGCCTCGACCTGCTGGGAGTAGTCACCGGCGATGAACTTGATGTCGGTGCGGCCGGCCTTCTGCGCGTACTGCGCGCCGACGTACATCTCCGGGCCCTCGGCCACGACGACGTCCAGTGAGCCCTTGGGGTACTTGCTCAGCAGGTCCTGCGTCACCTTCAGGTTCTCGCTGTTCTTGAAGTCGTCCACCGGCGTGGCCACGATCTTGATCTCCGGGTGGCCGTTGAGCGCGTCCTTGATGCCCTTGAGCCGCTCCACCTGCGGGGTGTCGCCGAGCGGGCCCAGCTCGATGGCGATCTTCCCGCCGTGCGGCAGCGCCTTGAGGATCAGACTGCCCTCGCCCTTGCCGTACGCGAAGTCCGAGTCACCGACGTAGGTGACCAGCTTCGGCCCGGCGCCGAGCTGGGCGTTGAGCGCGATGACCGGGATCCCGGCCGCGTTTGCCTGCCGGATCGCGGGAAGCACGGCGGCCGGGCTCGACGAGCACACGATGATCAGGCTGACCCGCTTGGCGATCAGGTTCTGCACGTTCGCCGCCTGGGTGGCGTTGTCGAGGTTGCCGTTGAGGATGGTCGTCTTCATGCCCAGCCGGGTCGCCTCCGCCTGGAGGGCGGAGTCCATCGAGGCGAGGAAGGGGATGGTGGTGTCCGCGGTGGTGACACCGAGGGTGAAGGTTTTGGACTTCCCGCCGTCGGCCGACGAGTGGGCGCTTCCCGCGCAGCCCGCGGCGAGTGCGGTGAGCGCGGTGGCGGCCGTGGCCGCGAGGACGGCCCTGCCTGCTCTGCTACGGGACCTGCGGGACTTGCGGGACGAGGTGTGTGCGGACATGACGGCTCCGTTCGTGATGTTGCGCAAGGTTTCGGGCTGTTACGGGGTGTGGGTGGGTGTGGCGAGGGGAACCGGCGGGGCCGGGGCGGGGGAGGGCGCCCGGCTGCCCCGCCGGCCGCTGTGGTGGCCGCGGTTGTACTGGTCGAGTACGACGGCGACGAGGATGACCAGGCCGGTGACGGTCGGCTGCCAGTACGGCGAGACATCGAGCTGGTTGAGGCCGTTGGAGATCACACCGAGCAGCAGGTTGGCGGCGAGCACGTCCTCGATACGGCCGACGCCGCCGGTCAGGGCGACACCGCCGACCACGCAGATCGCGATCGCCTTCAACGGCCAGTCCGCCGCGGCGGACGGCTGGCCGACGTCGGTCTGGCCGAGCAGCAGCAGTCCCGCGCCGGCCGCGAGCAGCCCGCCGACGGCGAAGGCGAAGATCTGCACGCGCTGTACGGGGACGCCGGACAGATGGCTGGCCTCCGGGTTGCCGCCCACGCTGTAGACGTAGTGGCCGTACCGGGTACGGGTCAGCAGGAACCACACGGCGAGCAGGCAGCCGACGAAGACCAGGAAGATGACCGGGAGGCTGCCGACGCGGGCGGTGGCGGCGCGTTCCAGGAAGGGTGTGACGCCCTCCTTGGACTCGGCGCCGGTCGAGACGAACAGCAGCCCGGAGATGATGCTCGCCATGGCGAAGGTGGCGACGAACGCGTTGATCCGCACCTTGGCGATCAGGAACCCGTTGGCCACGCCGATCGCCAGCCCGCCGGCCAGGCCGACGGCGATGGTGAGCAGCGCGCCGTGGTGCCCCGACACCTGCGCGCCGAGGACCGAGGCAGTGGCGCCGATCGCGCCGACGGACAGGTCGAAGCCGCCGGAGATCATCATCACGGCCATGCCGCAGGCGACGATGCCGAGGATCGCGTTCTGTTCGAGGACGTTCTCCAGGTTCACCGGCGTGCGGAACGTCGGGGAGATGACGAGCAGCACCGCGGTGACGAGGGCGAAGACCAGCCAGAGGCCGAAGCGTCGCAGGACGCCGCCGCGCAGGATGTCGAGGTTCATGTGAGGTCCGCCTTCGCGGGGTTGAGGGGGATGACCCGGCCCTCGTCCGCCGACCGCAGCGCGGCGAGCGCCACCTGGGTCGCCTTCCAGCCGTCCGCGCCCGGTACCGGCGGCGGTGCGCCGCACTCGATCGCGCGTAGCCAGTCGTCGAGGAGCTCGGCGTCCATGCCCCGCCCGTAAGGGAGTTCGGCGACGGAGCCGTCGGCTCGCGCGAGAGACGCGTGCCGGGCGAAGGCGTCGACGGACAGCTGACCGTGCTCGAACCAGAGGGTCATGAGCAGGTCGTTAGCCCCGGGCATGCCCGCCGGGCGCGACCAGCTGGGGTCGATGGTCGCCCAGGCGCCGCCGGTGGTGGTGACCGTGACCTGCCCGGCGTCCTCCACGTCGCCGACCCCGGCGAACCGTCCGGCCTCGGCGTACACCGCCCGGTACTCGCAGCCGGTGAGCCAGCGCAGCGCGTCGGCGACATGGACGACGTGGTCGATGAGGGCCCCGCCGCCCGCCGCTGCCCGGCTGCCGAAGAAACCGCCGGGGAAGGACCCGTGGTTGGTGCCGCTCATGGCCAGCAGCCGTCCGAGTCCGCCGCGCTCGATCTCGGCCTTGGCCTGCCGTACGGGATGGGCGTACCGCACGGGGAAGGCGACCGACAGCCAGGCGCCGGAGTCCTGGATCGTGGCGGCGGCCTCGGCGGACACCCCGAGCGGCTTCTCGCAGAGCACCGGGACCCCGGCGGCGGCCGCCGTGGTCACCAGCCCGGCATAGGCGGTGTGCTCACTGGTGACGATGACGGCGTCGACCAGCGAGCAGAGGTGTTCCGCGCTCTGCGCGACCGACAGTTCGTCCGCGGCGGCGAAGGCGGTGGCGCGGGCACGGTCGTGGTCGAAGACCGCCGTGGCCCGGCCGCGCGGGGAGACGCGCAACTCGTCGCGGTATACGGCCGCGTGGACATGGGCGCAGCCGAGGAATCCGACCCTGATCATGACGCGACCTCCGTGCAGGCGACCGGGCGGCCGCTGTCGATGCTGCGCTGCGCCGCCTCGATCACCGCGAGCGCGTCGCAGGCGTCGGCGACGGTCGCCCGTGGCGGGGGTCCGCCGCGGAACCAGTCGATCGCCGCGCTCAACTCCAGGACGTAGGGGTCGTCGTGGGTCGGCGCGTCGGCCCTCGGCGGCAGGTACGAGGCGGCGGCGCGGGTGACGGACGCGAAGCCCGCGCTGCCCGAGGCGCCCGCGCGGTAGAGGCCCTCGGTGCCGGCTATCTCCAGCCGGGTGCTGAAGGCGTCGTCGCGCCAACTGGCGTCGATGTACGTGACGGAGCCCGACTCATGGCGGAGTGTCAGGGCGACCACCTGGCCCTCGTCGTCTTCGGAAGCCACCGCGTACACACGGCGGACCGGGCCGAAGGTCCACAGGGACCAGTCGACGTCGTGGATCGCCATGTCCAGTAGCACGCCGCCGCTGCGCGCGGTGTCGCCGTACCAGGAACCCGCCCCGCCCGGCGCGGAGTTCAGCCGTGCCAGGCGGGCCATCGACGGCCTTCCCACACCGCCGTCGCGCACCAGGTCGTGAGCGGCGGCGTACTCGGGGAAATAGCGCACGACGTGGCCGACGGCCACCTTGGCCTCGCGGGCGGCCGCCCGGTCACGGATCGCCCGGGCCTCGGCGGACGTCCGCGCGAGGGGCTTCTCGCAGAACACCGCCAGTCCCGCGTCGATCGCGCGGACCGCGTAGTCGGCGTGGGTGTCGGTCGGCGTGGCGATGATGACGGCGTCGAGACACTCGGGGTCGAAGATGTCCGCCACGTCCAGCGCGGCGGCCCGCGCCGACCGCATGGCCGCCAGGGCGCCGTCGGAGAAGTGGTCGGCGGCGACGGCCGAGAACCGGCAGTCCGGCACCGCCGCGAGGTTCTCCGCGTGCAGGGCGCCCAGGGCGCCGGCACCGATGAGTCCAACTCGCAATGTGCGCACGGGTACTTCCTCAGATCGTTCACTGCGCTTCCAGGGGACGGGGCGGGCGGCGGTGACTTCCACGCCGACACCCCGAGGTCAACTGGTACTGTCTGGTCATGACCAGTTCTCCAGCAGGATGCGGCGCGATCAGCGCGATGTCAACCGGTCCTGGGCGCGCCGCGGCGGTCGGCCCGTGAACGCCGGTGCCGACGGGGTGGGGAGGGGGGTGCGGGCGGTGCTGCTCGATCTCGACGGCACGCTGGTGCTGAGCGAGGGTGTGCATCGCCGCTGCTGGCAGCACTTCTTCGACCACTGGGGCGTCACCGTCGACGAACGGGAGTACCGGCGCGGCTACATGGGCCGCAGGCCCGCGGACGTCATCCGCGAGGTCGCCGGGCCGTGGGCCGGATCCGATGCCCAGGCGGCGGTCCGGGTCATGACCGGGGTCGCGCTGGGGCTCGTCGCCGAGGTCGGCATCGTGCCCGGCGCGGTCGACCTCGTCCGGCTCTTCGGCGACCTCGGGGTGCGGACGGCGGTGGTCACCAGTGCCGGGCGCGACTGGGCCGAGCGTGTTCTCGCGGACACGCTCGGCATACGGGAGCTGGTCGACGTCGTGGTCAGCGCGGGCGACGTCGCGCTCGGCAAACCGTCCCCCGAGGGCTACCTGACGGCGTGCGCCGCGCTCGGGGTGCGGCCGGTGGACTGCCTGGCCTTCGAGGACTCGTCATCGGGCGTGCGCGCCCTGGTGGGCGCCGGGGTGCGGAACATCGTCGGGGTGGCCACCACCGCGCCCCCCGGCGAACTCACCGCCCGGGGCGCCCGCTGGACCGTCCCCGACCTCCACCCCGGCCGGGTGGCCGCGGTGGTGTCCGGGAACTGACCCGGATCAGGCCCTGCCCGTCAGGGTCATGTGCAGCCGGTAGCGGTCGGCGCGGAACCAGGTGTACGTGTGCTCCACCGGCCGCTTCCCGCTGTACGACCGGCGGTCGAAGGTCAGCACCGAGCCCTTCTTGGGCATGCCCAGGAGCGTGGACACCTCGCTGGTGGCCTCCCCGGCGCCCACGGTCTGCTCGGCGCGGTCCACCGGATGCCCGTACCGGGTGGCCAGGGTGTCGTAGATCGACGCCGTGAGGTCGGTGGAGTCCAGGCCGGGGAAGAGGTCCGCGCTGTACCAGGCGTCGTCGACGGAGATCGGGGAGCCGTCGGCGAGCCGGAGGCGCCGGACGTGCCAGGCGTCCTGCCCGGCGCCCAGCTCCAGCACCTCGGCCGTGTCGGCCGGGGGCTTGGTCCGCTTGACCGAGAGCACCACGGTGCCCGGTTCGAGGCCCAGCCTGCGCATGTCCTCGTGGAACGACGCCAGCCGCAGCTCCGACTGGTAGGTCCGCTCGGCGACGAAGGTGCCCCGCCCCCGCACCCGTACCACCAGCCCCTCGGACACCAGCTGGCCGATGGCCTCGCGTACCGTCACCCGGCTGACGCCGTGCTCCACGCAGAGCTGCCGCTCGCTCGGCAGCGCGTCGCCCGGGGAGAGCTGCTGGGTGCACAGGCGTACGAGGATGTCGTGGAGCTGCTCGTGCTTGGGCACCTGCCCGGCGACGATCGGCTGCGCGGTGCTCATGGGCGTTCCCCTGCGGTGGTCGGGCCCGGCGCGACCGGGACGGCGGTGACCCCTCCATTGTGCCTCAGCGGTCATGACCAGCGGATACCAGCGGATCGTCGGCGGCGCCGGTCCCGTCCGGGTGCGGCGGGACTATTGATAGGGCAACTGGTAATGACCAGACAGTACCGGTGCGCTAGGGTGTGGCCACACCAGCTGCACACCCCTCAGAGGTCGCCATGACGACAAGCGCACCCGCCCCCTCGGGGGGCCGTCCCGGACTGGCCGGTCTGCAGAGACTCGGCCGCAGTCTGATGCTGCCGATCGCGGTGCTCCCCGCCGCGGGACTGCTCCTGCGGGTCGGCCAGAACGACGTACTCGGCCGCTTCGGTCCGCTCAGGGAGAGCGCCGGGGTGATCTCCGCCGCGGGCGGCGCCCTGTTCACCCATCTCCCGCTGATCTTCGCCGTGGGCATCGCGATCGGCTTCGCCAAGAAGTCCGACGGCTCGACCGCACTGGCGGCCGTCGTCGGCTACCTGGTCCTCGACGGGGTCTTCACCGCGATGTCACCGATCGTCCTGCGAGGGAGGACGGACACCACCGGAGCCCAGGCGGTGGTCAACTTCGGGGTGTTCGGCGGAATCGTCATCGGGCTGCTCACCGCCGCGCTGTGGCAGCGGTTCCACCGCACGAAACTCCCGCCCTACCTGGGCTTCTTCAGCGGCCGTCGGCTCGTGCCGATCATCAGCGCGGTCACCGCGCTGCTCGTCGGCGTCGCCATGAGCTTCGCGTACCCGCTCTTCAACCGCGGCCTGACCGCGGTGGGCAGCGCGGTGGCCGACAACAGCGTCGTGGGCGGCGGGATCTACGGCGCCGCCAACCGACTGCTGATACCGCTCGGCCTGCACCACATCCTCAACTCCGTGGTGTGGTTCATCATCGGCGACTACAAGGGCACCCACGGCGACATCAACCGCTTCTTCGCCGGCGACCCCCAGGCCGGGATCTTCATGACCGGCTTCTTCCCGATCATGATGTTCGCCCTTCCGGCGGCGGCGCTCGCGATCTGGCACGAGGCACGCCCCGAGAAGCGCAAGGCGGTCGGCGGCCTGATGCTCTCGGCGGCGCTCACCAGTTTCGTCACCGGGATCACCGAACCGCTCGAGTTCGCCTTCATGTTCGTCGCCTGGCCGCTCTACCTCATCCACGCGATCCTCACGGGGACGTCACTCGCACTGGTCAACGCCCTCGGTATCCATGACGGCTTCACCTTCTCCGCGAGCTTCATCGACTACGTCGTCAACTACGGCAAGGCGACCGAGCCGCTCCTTCTCCTTCCCATAGGGCTCGGCTACGCGGTCGTCTACTACGTGGTGTTCCGCTTCGTCATACGGCGTTGGAACCTGCGCACTCTCGGCCGCGAAGAGGACGTCGGCGCCGTACCGCACGACGAAACGACCCCTCACTAGGCTCCGGAAGGCAGCGACACATGCCCGTCTTCGGCCGCGGAAGAGCCACCCTCCCACGCCTGGTCCCCGAACTCGACGACACCGCTCTGGCGCGGGTCCGCCGCCAGTTGGACTCGCTGTGGGCCCTCGGTCAGCAGGACATCGCCGTCTCCCTCGTCGAGTCGCTGATCCGGGACGCGGGGCAGGACTGGGACCGCAAGGGCCATCGGCTGAAGGTGCTGGCCCACACCGCCGGGGACGCCCTGCCCGACTTCTGGCGCAGGCACCGGCCGCAGCGACAGGACGCCCTGCTGCTCCAGGCGTGGGCCGACATCGCCAGAGCCTCACAGCAGAGCGCGGCGCCCGACCTCCGCGAGACCCAGCGGCTCTGCCTGCGCGCCGCCGACCTGCTGCCCGAGGACCCCACCCCGTGGACACTGCTCCTCGCCGCCCAGCGGCGCGAACGTCGCCCCCTGCGCGAAGTCGGCGCGGTGTGGCGGGAGATCAAGAGCCGGGACGCGTGGCACCGCGAGGCGCACCTGGAGGTTCTCGCCTATCTGTCACCCGACGAGTGCGGCTCCGCCACGCAGGTGAGGGAACTGGTCGACGGGGCGTGCGCGGTCATGCCGCGCGGCGCCCCGACGGCCGCGCTGGAACTGACCGCCTTCGTACGGGCCTACCAGCGCGACGCCGCCGCCGGTGGCCTGGTGTCCGTCAGCGCCCACAAGCACTGGTCCCGGCCGGACGCTGCCCGGGCCCTGGACCGGGCCGTCGCGCAGTGGCCGACCCCGGGCTTCCTCACCCACGCGGCGGCCCTGGCCGACCTCAACGTCCTCGCGTACGCCCTGATCAAGGCGGTCAGGATGGACGAGGCCGGTACGGCGCTACGGGCCATCGGTGGCGTCGCCACCGCGTGGCCCTGGAGCGAGGAAGGCGACCCGCTGCGCCGGTTCGCCTACTGGTACGACGGGCTCACGGCAGGCGCAGGGGGAGGTCGAAGGCCGGGAGGAGGGCGGGGTCGGGGAAGGGGGTGAGGCGGGTGATCGCGGTGGCGGTGGTGGTGAGGACCAGGATGCCGATGCCGTGGTGGGTGGTGTCGGGGGCGCGGAGGTAGGCGGCCGCGGCGTGTTGGCCGTTGGCGGAGGTGGGGAGCAGCCGCCAGTCACCCTCGCCCGGCTCGGGGAGGCCGGTGAACCAGGGGGAGGACGGCGGCAGCAGGCGCTGGAGGGCGTCCGCGTCGCGGGTCTCGACGGCCGCGACGAACTGGTCGAGAAGGGCGCGGCCCCGCGGTCGCGGGGGCGGCTCGTTCTCCCATCCGGGCGCCGCCGCGTGGAGGTTGGCGCGGGCGCGTTGCAGGGCGCTCTTCGCCGCCGGGACGCTGATGCCGAGGATCGCGGCGGCCTCGGTGGCCGGGAAGTCGAGCACGTCGCGCAGCAGCAGCACCGCCCGCTGCCGGCCGGGCAGCCGCTGCAGGCCGGTGACCAGCGCCAGCCGCAGGCTCCGCGCGGGCACGGCCATCGCCTCGGGATCGCCGGACGCGGTGACCACCAGGATGTCGGGGATCGGCTGCGGCACTCCGCCCGCGGAACCCGCGCGACCCGAGGGGAGCCGCCGCCGGGAGCCGTGCCGGAGGGCGTCAAGGCAGGCGCGGGTCGCGATCCGGTAGAGCCAACCACGGATCGACGGCCGGCCCTGGAATCCGTCGTACGAGCGCCACGCCCGCAGATATGTCTCCTGGACCAGGTCCTGGGCGTCGTCGACCGAGCCGAGCAGACGGTAGCAGTGCGCGAGCAGCTCCCGCCGGTACGGCCCGGTCAGCGCCGCGAACCCGGGACCGGCGGGTCCGTACGGGCCGAGCCCCGCGTAACCGCCACCGCCCGCGCCGCCCGGCCTCGCCACCGTCTGCTGCGGCATGTCCTCCCCCTCACCTCGTCCCGGGTCCGCGACCCGGTTCATTCCCTACTTGTCGCCGCGGCGGCCGGGCGTTCGCGGGCGGCCCGGACCGGCCGCGCCTACAGCCCCAGCAGCGGCCGTACCCACGCGGCGAACCGGCCGATGGCGTCGTCCGCCTCGGGGGCGCGGCCCGCCATCATCTGGAAGGTGTGCTGCTGCTCGGGGAAGACGTCCAGCAGGACCTCGACCCCCGCCTTCTCGGCGTGTTCCGCCAGCCGGCGGCTGTCGTCGAGCAGCACTTCGGCCCCGCCGACCTGGAGATGGAGCGGGCCGAAGCCGGTGAGGTCGGCGTGGAGCGGGCTGGCCAGCGGGTCGCGCGGGTCGGCGCCGCCCAGGAAGCCCTGCGCCAGCTCGCGCACCCCCTGCTGGGTGAACAGCGCCTCGGCCGAGCTGTTCGACCGCATCGTCGCGCCGGTCACCTCCATGTCCACCCACGCCGAGATCAGCAGCGCCGCCGCGGGCAGCGGCAGCCCCCACTCGCGGGCCCGCAGCTGCGCGGTGACGGCCAGGCCGCCGCCGGCCGAGTCGCCGACGAAGGCGACATGACCGGCCTCGACGCCCTGGCCGAGCAGCCAGCGGTAGGAGGCGGCCACCTGGTCCACCGGCGCCGGGTGCACGCCCTGCGGGAGCAGGGGATAGCTCACGAGCAGTGCCCGGGTACCCGCCGCTTTCGCGAGGTGGCCGAACATCTTGCGGTGGGTGTGTACCGACCCGCCGATGAAGCCGCCGCCGTGGACGCACAGCAGCACCCGGTCGGCGGCGCAGCCGTGCGGGACGGCCCACAGGACGGTGGACCCGTCGGCGTCGGTCTCCAGGTAGTCCACCGCGCCCGGCTCCGCGGTCAGTACGTCCCACTGCCGGTTGTCGAAGATCGGGTCGTCAGGGGCGGGGTCGGCCCGCCACTGCCGGTACAGGTTGGCGACGGCGCCCGACTGTGTGCTCGCCATGGTGTGCGGCCTCCCGTCCCGGCTCAGATCCGGCCTCGTCCGATGGGGAACCAGACGAGCCGGGGGTTCATCGCGTCGGTCATGTTCTGCCTCTCGTTGTGGTCGGGCGGCCCGCGGGAGGCGGGCCGTCGAGAGGTAGACCGGACGGGTACGCGAAAGGAGTCGGGTACGGGAGATCGGGCACGGGAGAGGGGATTCGGCTACCGCAGCAGCTGGCAGACGAAGTCCTCCTGGGTGGCCCGGAGTTGGGCCAGGAGGGCCGGGGTGAGGGTCTTGTTGACCTGGGTGGTGATCGAGAAGGTGAGCGACCTGGTGCCGTCGGCGGTGGCCGCCATCAGCTGGGTGTAGCCGGGGAAGTTGCCGGTGTGGCCGTAGACCGTCCCGCAGCGGGTGGTGTAGCGGAAGAGCGCGAGACCCACCGCGTTGGTGCCGGGGCCGGCGGGCTCCGAGGCACCGGGGACGAAGGTGTACTGCTGCCGCCGGGTCGGCGCGCTGATCAGGGCCGGGCCCGCGTAGCCGCGGATGAAGGCGGTGAGGTCCTTCGGGGTGGACACGATGCCGCCCGAGGCCCAGACCCCCGAGGCGCTCAGCACGGTGCTGACGTCCTCGGGCGGGTTCGGCGGGTCGAAGGCGTAGCCGTGCAGATACGGTTCAGGGAGGGTGTAGCCCTGCGGGAGGCTGGTCTGCGTCAGGCCGAGCGGGCGGTAGACCAGGGTCCGCAGCAGCTCCTCGTAGGGGCGGCCGGTCGCGGCCTCGGCCATCAGCGCGACGGCGATGTTGTCGGAGTTGGAGTACTGGTACCGCGAGCCGGGACGGAACAGCAGCGGCTCGTTCCTGACGTAGTCCAGCAGCTTGCGCGAGTCGAAGTGGTGGCGCGGGTCCGCGGTCAGGATCGCGAGGAAGGCCGGGGCCGCGCTGTAGTCCGGCAGGCCGCTGGTGTGCTGCAGCAACTGCCGCAGCGTCACCTGGGCCCAGGCCCGCGGGAGTGAGGGCAGCCGCCTGCCGATCGTGTCGTCGAGGCAGAGCTTGCCGCGGTCGACCAGGGAGAGTGCGACGGCGCCGCTGAACGCCTTGGCCGTGCTGGCGATCCGCATGTGGTCGGTGGTCCGCGGCGCCCTGCCGGTGCCCAGCTCGGAGACCCCAGCCCGGTAGACCTGGGTACGGTCGCCGCGCCGCATCACCGCGATGGCGCCGGGCGGTCCGCCCGCCGCGTCGACCAGCGCCTGGAGTTGGGCCTGCAGCCCGCCGGGCCCGGGGTCCCGGACCTCCGCCCGGGCGGGTACGGCCACCAGCGCGGCGAGTGCGGCGGCCGCCGCGAGGGCCGCGGCGGCCAGTCGTACGGATCGCGCACGGGCGCGCGGACGCGGGGATGACGCCACGGTCGTACCTCCGGTACGGGGACGGGAGCGGGCCGGCCGAGGCCGGGCAGCCACCAGCCTCGGCCGGTCCGCCGCGACCCGCACCCGTGGTGGTCCATCCGGCCGAAGGCGCCGCACCGCGCCGGGTGACGGCGGCGGACCCCTGCTCAGCCCCCGCTGGGGCCCGCCGCGCGTTCGCAGGCGTGCGCGTAGGCCCGGACCAGGGGGCGGGTGTCGTCCTTGCGCCAGGCCAGGGCGAAGCGGCTGGGGGTGATGCCGTGGACGGGGCGGGTGGTGACGCCGCCGAGGGTGATGAGAGGTGCGTTCCCCGCCGCGATCAGGACCACGCCCAGGCCCCCGACCAGCGCCTCGTACGTCTCCTCCGTGCTGGCGATCTCGGCGCCGACGCGGGCCGGGCGGCCGCCGCGGGAGTCGGTGGCGAGCCAGTAGTCGCGCAGTGGCCCGGCCGACGCGGGCAGGGCGAGGAACGGCTCGTCCAGGAGGTCGGCGAAGTCGACGGCGGCACGGGAGGCCAGCGGGTGGGTGTCGGGGAGCGCGACCAGCCGCGGCTCCTCGGCGACCACCGTGAAGGCGTAGCGCTCCTGGTCGGGCAGCGGCAGCCAGACGAAGGCCACGTCGCTGTCGCCGTCGGCGAGTCCTGCGGTCGGATCCTCCCAACTGACCTGCCGCAGCCGCACGGTGGCCTGCGGGTGCGCGGCCGTGAAACGGGAGCGGACGGCGGGGAGCAGACCGCCGCGGCCCGGACTCGTACTCATGCCCACCACCAGGGTGGCGCGCTGGGCGGCCTTGGCCTCCTCGACCGCCGACCACGCCTCGTCCCAGGCGGCCAGCGTCCGGCGGGCGTACGGCAGCAGCGCCTCGCCCGCCGCGGTGAGGGCCACGCCCTGCCGGTCGCGGGTGAACAGCGGGGCGCCGAGCTGCCGCTCCAGCGCCCGGATCTGCTTGCTCAGCGCGGGCTGCGAGACGAACAGTCGCTCGGCGGCCCGCGTGAAGTGCAGCTCCTCGGCCACCGCGACGAAGTACCGCAGGTCCCGGCCGTGTACGTCCATAGCCATAACCATCAGCTATCACGACAGATCTTGGACGGGCAACGGGCCACGACCGCAGGCTTGTCACAGGGGAGATCGCGGGAAGATCCCGCCGATCGAGAACGACAGTCAACGGGAGAGACGATGAACAAGGTCTGGCTGGTCACCGGCGCGAACAGCGGCTTCGGCCGGGCGATCACCGAGGCGGCCGTCGCCGCCGGGGACGTGGTGGTGGGCGCGGCCCGCCGCACCGAGGCTCTGGACGACCTGGTCGCCGCCCACCCCGACCAGGTGGAGGCACTCCGGCTCGACGTGACCGACACGGCCGCGATCGGCGCCGCCGTCCGCGACGTGGTCGAGCGGCACGGCCGGATCGACGTCCTGGTCAACAACGCGGGCCGCACCCACATCGGTGCCTTCGAGGAGACCACCGACGAGGAGCTGCGCAGCCTCTTCGACGTTCATGTCTTCGGTCCGGCGGCGCTGGTACGGGCGGTGCTGCCGGGCATGCGGGCCCGCCGCTCGGGCGCGATCGTGCAGATGAGCAGCATGGGCGGCCAGATGTCCTTCGCGGGCTTCTCCGCCTACAGCGGTACGAAGTTCGCCCTGGAGGGGATGACCGAGGCGCTGCTCGACGAGGTCCGCCCGCTCGGCATCAAGGCGCTGATCGTCGAACCCGGCGCCTTCCGCACCTCGTTGATGGCCAACCGCGGCGTGAGCGCCGAACTCCCCGACTACGAGGCGACGGTGGGCGGCACCCGCAAGATGGCCGCGGACGCCGACGGCGCGCAGCCGGGCGACCCGGCGAAGGCCGCCGCCCTGATCATCGAGGCGCTGGCGGCCGAGGACACCCCGCTGCACCTGCCGCTGGGCGACGACGGCGTCACCGCGGTGCTCGGCCACCTCGACCAGGTGCGGGCGCAGATCACCCCGTGGGAGTCCCGCGCCCGGGCCACCGCCTTCGACGCGTAGCGCACCGGCACGACAGCGGCGCCCGGTCCTCCCCCGGCAGGGTGGGGGAGGACCGGGCGCCGCCGGTGTGCTCGCGGACCGGGCTCGGGTCAGTGGTGCGAGGCCAGACCGTTGTGGACGGCGCTGATCAGCTCACCGTTCGAGGTGTCGCCGTCCAGCGACCACATCATCGCGCCGCCCAGGTGGGCGTTGCGGATGAACGCGGTCTTGGCGGTGAGGACCTGCGGGTCGTCGTAGGTCCAGAAGTTGGTGCCGTCGTAGAGCCAGGCGAAGCCGTTCCTGGTGTCGCGGTGGACGGTGTAGGTGCCGGACTGCGCCAGGGCCTTGAGGGCGTGGTAGTCCTCGTTGCCCGGTCCCCACGTGGCGGGAGCGGGGCCGGTGGAGGTCTGGAAGAGACCGGCCTTGCCGCCGTCGGGGACGCCCGTCCAGCCCTGGCCGTAGAACGGCAGGCCGAGCACGAGCTGGCGGGCCGGGGCGCCGCGCTTGAGCCAGTCGCCGATGGCCTGGGTGTCGCTGAAGTCGTTGGCCACCGGGGTGTCGCGCGGGGCGCGCAGCGCCGACTGCTGGTTGGTGGTCGACTCGTACGGGCCGTGGAAGTCGTAGCCCTGGACGGTGCCGAAGTCGAGGTACTTGAAGATCTTCCTGGCCTCGAAGCCCGCGTCCATCTTGGCCGGGGCGGCGGGCAGGAACGCGCTCAGGTCGTAGTGCTTGTGCGTGGTGCGGCCGTAGGCGTCGAGCTGCTTGCGGAACTCGGCGGCCAGCGCGGTGAAGTCCTGCTTGTCCTGCGGCCGGTAGACGGTGCCGGTGTTGGCCGCGGAGCCGGGCCACTCCCAGTCGATGTCGACGCCGTCGAAGAGCCCGGCGGCCGAACCGGGGCCGCCCTTGCCGTCCAGCAGCGGCAGGTTGCCCTTGATGAAGATGTCGAGGCAGGACGCCACGAGCGCCTGGCGGGACGCGGGGGTCAGGGCCGCGTCGGAGAAGTTGGTCGACCAGCCCCAGCCGCCGATCGAGATCAGCACCTTCAACTTGGGGTTGGCGGCCTTCAGTTCGCGCAGCTGGTTGAAGTTGCCCGCCAGCGGCTGCTCGGCGGTGTCGGCGGTGCCGTCGACGGAACCCGCCGCGTCGACCGGGTGCTGGTAGTCGGCCCACGCGTCGCCCTGGCCGGGCGCGTTGGCCTCGAAGCACTTGCCGTCGGCGCCGATGTTGGCGAACGCGTAGTTGAGATGGGTGAGTTTGGCGGCGGTGCCGGACGTCTGGACGTTCTTCACCTGGTAGTTGCGGCCGTAGATACCCCACTGGGTGAAGTAGCCGACACTCTTGTACGAGGACGAGTGGCTGTCGTGCCCGTCGTGGGCCTGCGCGGTGCCGGCGCCGGTGACGGCGGGCAGGACGGCGACCAGGGACAGGGTGGCAGCGGTGGCGGCCATACGGCCGAGAACTCTTCTTCGACGCATGGCGCGAAGGTATTGGTCTGGACCAATGGGGGTCAAGGGGAACGGCGGAACCGGTTCCGGACAACCGGCTCCGCCGCTGCTGTCACGCCGTCAGTGCCCCACCTTCCAGGAGGGTCCGGCGCCGGTGAACGTCCGCGACGAGAGGCGGCTGCCGAAAGGCGGGTTGCCGGGGAGGCTGTTGCCCTCCTCGAGGAGGGTGGCGGTGCGGGGTTCGATCAGCATGTACGACGACAGCCCGAAGCCCCGGTCGATGCTGATCTGTGTGCCGGAGCGCCCCAGACGGTCCTTGCTCGTGCCGTTCAGCCGGACTCCGGGGACCTGGGCGAGGACCCGGAAGAGCGCGGCCCGCAGCTTCGAGCTGATCGGTGCGGTGCCCAGCAACTGCTGGATGTCGAACCACTCGTCTCCGGCCAGCTTGTCCGTGAACAGCACGGCCCGCAGAGCCGCCGTGTCGGTCGGCAGCTTGTCCAGTCCGCTGACCCGGACCTTCGTCCTGCCGACGAGCCAGTAGAGCGGCTCCGGCCTGGACGGCCCCAGCCCCATTCCCTGGCCGAGGACGGAGCCGATCTTCACGAAGTGCACGTTGTCGGCCCTCGACAGCCACTCGGCACCCTTCGTGCTCGCGGTGGTGGTGGCATCGTCGTAGCTCACCTTCCAGTACGGCGCGCCGTGGAACCGCCCGATCGCCGTCGCGTCGCCGTGCCCGTGCCGGACCGCCGCGTCCGTCTCGTCCGCCATGCCGTTGAGGAATGTCGCCGCGCTCGCGCTCGCCGGGGGCTTGCTGCCGCCGATGCCCACCGTGGGCAGCACCGCGATGCCGGTGGCCGCCGCGGCCACCACCGCGGCCGACGCGATCCAGCGGCGGCGGAAGAGGCGGCGGCGCACCGGGACGGCGGCGCCCGGGGCGTCCTCCAGACCCGCCGTGTGCCGCGCCTCGCGCTCCATCGCGGCGCGTACGACGGCCTGCGCGCGGGCCACGACCTCCGGGGTGGGCGGGGTCACCGTGCGGGCGGCGACGAGCCGGTCCATGCCGGGGAGCGCGAGATCGGCGGGGGTGAGGGTGGCGTCCTGTTCGGTGGCGGCCTCGCGGCCGCCGCTGCTGCGGGTCATGTCAGGTCTCCTGTCATCCGGTGGGCCGGGGCGTAGGCGCCCCCGGGCGGGGTGAGCGCGTCCCGCAGCCGGGAGCGGGCGCGGTGCAGCCGGGAGCGGGCGGTGCCCTGCGGTATGCCGACGACGGCCGCCGCCTCTGCGGGCGTCAGCTCCTCCCAGATCACCAGCAGCAGCAACTCGCGTTCCACAGCAGGGAGTTCACGCATGATGCGGCGGATCAGCGGAGCCACCGCCTGTGCGTCGAGCCGCTGGTCGACCGCGTGCCAGGGGTCGACCGGGGCGGTCTCCCCGACGGCTGGGACCGGCGCTCCGAGCGTGCGCCAGTGCTCCGCCAGCACATGCCGGGCGACCCCGTAGAGCCACGCCCTGGCGGTGCCGCGCGCCGCGTCGAAGCTTGCCCGGCCCGCGAACGCCCGCAGCCACACCTCCGCCAGCAGGTCGTCCGCCGCGTGCGGGGCCCGCCGGTCCAGATAGGCGTGCAGGACGCCGGAGTGCCGGGCGACCAGTGCCTCGAAGGCCGCGGGATCGTCGGCCGCGCGGGTCAGCGCCGCGTCGTCGGCGGCGCCGTCGTGTGTCATGAGCTCCTCCTCGCCGGGCCGGTCCTTCATCGCCGGCCGCACCCCTACTTCCGTCCGCGCGCGGCGAGCGTTCGCGCGGACCGTAGGATCCCCGCGTGGAGATACCGCCCCCGCCCCCGCCGTCGCCCGAGGACGTCCCGCCGCCCGGGTCGTACCCCGGCATGCCGCCGCCCGCCCCCGCCCCTCCGCCGTACGACGGCCTGCCGCCGTATCCGCAGGCGCCCTACGCCCAGCAGGGACCGTACGGCCAGCAGCCGCCGTACGCCGGGCAGTCGCCCTACGGGGCCGGGGCGCAGGGACCCGGGGCGCCGGGGCAGTATCCGCCGCCGTACGCCGGACCGGCTCCCTACGGGCCGCAGCCGTACGGCGGTTACCCGCAGGGCGGCTGGTACGCGCCGCAGCTCACCACCAACGGGATGGCCATCGCCTCGCTGGTGACCGCCTTCAGCTGTGTGCCGCTGCTCGGCGCGATCCTCGGCTTCTTCTCGCTGCGGCAGATCAAGCGGAACCCGCAGAAGGGCAAGGGCCTGGCGATCGCCGGGATGACCCTGTCGGGCATCGGCACCGCGCTGTTCGCCCTCATCGTCACCCTCGGAGTGATGGGCGTCTTCGACGAGGGCAACACCCGGGTGGAGAACCTCAGGCCCGGCCAGTGCTTCAACACCGTGGGCAAGACGCTGTCCGACTACGGCGGCGGCGACGGCGCCCGGTCCACCACCGTGGACGTGGTCGGCTGCGAGAAGCGCCATGACGCGGAGGCGTTCGCGGTCTTCGCGCTGGACGCCGCGAGCGGTGGCGACTACCCCGGGGTGGACTCGATATCGGCCATAGCGGAGACGAAGTGCGCCGCATATGCCAGTGACTACACCGGCGACACCCCGCTTCCCGGCAGCATGGACATCTACTACTACATGCCTCCGCCGGACGGCTGGTCGCGCGGCGACCACTCGGTGACCTGCTTCTTCGGCGGCACCACGGGCAAGGTGTCCGGTTCCGTCAAGGACGGCGCCAAGGGGTCCGGCGTCGGAGTGTGAAGCTCAGGGGAAGGCTTGCGGACGGGTACCGACGGTTGCCAAGCTGTCGCACACAGTCAACCCCTTGGGAGGGCCACGTGTCATTCGGTGAGCAACCCGCCTACCTTCGCGTCGCGGACGACCTGCGGCGCAAGATCCTCGACGGCACGCTCCCACCGCACGCGCGGCTGCCCTCCCAGGCCCGGATCCGTACCGAGTACGGCGTCTCCGACACGGTCGCGCTGGAGGCGCGGAAGGTCCTGATGGCCGAGGGCTTCGTGGAGGGCCGGTCGGGCTCCGGCACCTATGTACGGGAGCGGCCCCGGCCGCGGAAGATCGTCCGCAGCGGCTTCCGGCCGGCGGGCACCGCGAGCCCGTTCCGGCAGGAGCAGGGCGACGAGGGCTGCAAGGGCACCTGGGAGTCGCGCAGCATCCAGGACGTGGCGTCGGTGGCCATCGCCGAGCGGCTGAGCATCGAGCCCGGCGACCGGGTGATGCGCACCCACTACCTCTTCCGTACCGAGGGCGAGCCCTCGATGCTCTCCACCTCCTGGGAGCCGCTTTCGCTGACCGGCCGCACCCCGGTGCTGCTGCCCGAGGAGGGGCCGGTCGGCGGGCAGGGTGTGGTGCAGCGGATGGCCGCGATCGACCTGGTCGTCGACCATATGGCCGAAGAGGTGGGCGCGCGCCCGGGGCTCGCGGAGGAGACCGCCGCGCTCGGTGGTGTGCCCGGGCACATCGTGATCGAGATCCGGCGCACGTACTTCGTGTCCGGGCAGCCGGTGGAGACCGCGGACGTCGTGATCCCCGCGGAGAAGTACCGGGCGGTGTACCACCTTCCGGTGAGGTGACGGCCGGGCGCCGCCCCGCGTGAACCCTCCGCGGGGCCGCCGCTCGCCCCGGCCGGTCCCACGCGTCCGGCAGGTGACCGGACGTCAACTTCTGGTCGAACGCCTGGCCGGATCGGTACCTCTTCGTGTCAATGCGTACCCGCCCCGTGAACCTCGGGCGTAGGCTCGGGCATATGCGCATCGCCGTTTCCTCGGACATGGATGAACCGGTGGCCCGGCAGGTGGTCGAAGAGCTGCGGCATCGCGGCCACACCGTGCTGGCCTATGGCGCACTGCGCCCCGGTGACCGCAAGGACTGGGCGTGGAGTGCGGAGGCCGCGGCGCGCGCGGTCGCAGACGGAGCCGCTGACCAGGCTGTCGTCTGCTGTTGGACGGGCACGGGCGCGTCCATCGCCGCCAACAAGATCCCGGGAGTACGGGCGGCGCTGTGCGCCGACGCGTACACGGCGCGCGGCGCGCGCACCTGGAACGACGCGAACGCGCTGGCGCTCAGCCTGCGCGTGGTCTCCGGCGCGGTGCTCGGGGAGATCCTCGACGCCTGGTTCGACGCCGTGGCCAGCGACGCCTCCGACGACCGGGAGAACGTGGCGCACCTCGCCGAGCTGGACCTTGAGGGGGAATGAAAGCCGATGACGTTAGACCTCGTGTGGGTCCTCATACGTCAGGACGACAGCGGCAACCGCTACCGCGTGGGACGGTACGCGACCCGCGCCGAGGCCGAACGGGTGGCGGACGCCCTCGCCGGACCGCAGCTGGAAAGGGAACGGGAACGGGGACGGCACTACGTCATAGAACGGGTCGCCCCCCGGGCGGCGCAGTCGTCGTAGCGGCGCCGGGAGCGCCGTAGGTGCCATGGGTGCGGGCGGGGACGGGTGCGACGTCCCCGTAAGGTGCGGTCCATGACCGATCGGGTGGTGGTGGGCGGAGCGTTGCTCGACGCCGGGCGGCTGCTGGCCGCCCGCAGGACCGCGCCGGCGGCGCTCGCCGGACGCTGGGAGCTGCCGGGCGGCAAGGTGGAGCCGGGCGAGACGCCGCAGGACGCCCTCGTGCGCGAGCTGCGCGAGGAACTCGGCGTCACCGTCGCGCCGCTGGAGCGTGTCCCCGGCGCCTGGCCGCTGTCCGGCGGGCTGACCCTGCACGTGTGGACCGCGCGTCTGGTGGAGGGCACGCCCCGCCCGCTCCAGGACCACGACGTCCTGCGCTGGCTGCTGCCCTCCGAGACCGGCGAGGTGGACTGGCTCGACCAGGACCGCCCGGCGGTGGAGTGGGCTGCCCGGACGCTGGCCCGCTGACCGCGTCGCACCGACGGTCTTTCCGGCTCCCCGAGCCCTGCGCATTCGTGGTCTTTGGGGGAATATCGGGTAAGAGGGGGTAAATCCCTGTAGGAGGCCGGGTGCGACACCGGCCCGACCCGGTCGGGGGTGCGAGGCATGAGCGCCAGCGGCGACGATCCGGAGGCGTCGCCGAGACGCGTCCGGCGGCCGGGCGGTCTGCAGCCAGGACCCGACCCCGCCGAGTTGGCCCGCCGGGAACACCAGGAGCGCCTGGAGCGCGAGGAGCGCGAGGGGCAGGGCGAGAGCACCGGCACGCTCCTCGACACCCTGCGGGTCGCCGTCGTCATGCTCGACACCAGCGGCCGGGTGCTGCTCTGGAGTCCGCTCGCCGAGGAAGTCCTCGGCTGGGCGGGGGAGCACATCGTGGGCCGCCGGGTGGGCGGTCTCTTCGGTGCCTCCGACGACGCCCCCGACCAGGGCGACCCGGAGCACGCGGAACAGGTCCTCAGCGAGGTCCTGCGCGACGGCCGCTGGAGCGGCATCCTCTCGCTGCGCCACCGCGACGGCCACGCCGTCCAGGTGGAGACCAGAGCCTCGCTGCTGGTGGACGGCGACGGCCGCCCCTTCGTCCTGGCGTCGATGGTCGAGACGTCCAGGCTGCGCACCCTGGAACACGACCTGGGCGCCCTCGACTCGCTCTTCGACGCCTCCCCGCTGGGCGTGGCCATCTTCGACCGCGAGCTGCGCTACATACGGGTCAACGAGGCGCTGGCCGCCATGAACGGCCTGCCGGTCGCCGACCACATCGGCCGCACGGTCGCCGAGATCCTCGACGAGCAGACCGCCGCCGACCTCACCGCGCTGCAACGCGACGTGCTGGCCACCGGCCGTCCGGTGATCGACCTGGTGTCGCTGGCCCCGCGCGGCCGCGGCCACCGGTCGCTGTCGTACCACCGGCTGACCGACCGCGCCGGGCGGGTGCTGGGGATCAGCGCCACCGTGATCGACGTGACCGAGCGGGTGGAGGCCGCCGCCAAGGTGGAGCGGGCCAGACGGCGGCTCGCGCTGCTCAACGACGTCAGCTCGCGGATCGCGGGCGAGCTGGACGTACGCCGCAGCGCCGAGGAACTGGCCCGCGCGCTGGTGCCGACCTTCAGCGACTACTCGGGGGTGATCCTGCACGCCGAGGTGGCCGACGGCGGCGACCTGCCCAGCGTGCCGTACAGCGACAGCACCCCGATGCGGCAGCTCGGCGCGCACGCGGTGCGCTGGGGGCCCGAGGTGCACGAGATGATCCGGCAGGGGCAGCCGATCTCCTTCACCCGCAAGTCGATCTTCGGCACCGTGCTGACCAGCGGGCAGCCCCGGCTGGTCAGCTCCGAGCGGGAGCTGCTGGCGACCACCTTCCCCGGCGACCCCAAGGTGCAGGCCGCGATGGCGCTCGGCATCCACTCGCTGCTGGTGCTGCCGCTGCGGGCCCGCGGGGTGGTGCTCGGGCTGCTGGTGGTCAGCCGCGCCCGCGGCCGGGAGCCGTTCGACCACGACGACCTGGCGCTGGCCATGGACCTGGCCAACCGGGCGGGCGCGGCCCTGGACAACGCCCGGCTCTACGTCCGCGAGCGCGAGGGCGCCCTGATGCTCCAGCGCACCCTGCTGCCGCAGTCGGTGCCCGAGCCGCCGGGCGTCGGCGTCGCCTTCCGGTACGTGCCGGGCAGCAGCGGCGCGGAGGTCGGCGGCGACTGGTTCGACGTCATCCCGCTGGCGGGCGGCCGGGTCGCCTTCGTCGTCGGCGACGTGATGGGACACGGCCTGGGCGCCGCCGCGACCATGGGGCGGCTGCGTACCGCGGTACGGACGCTGGCCGGGCTCGACATGCCGCCCGACGAGCTGCTGCGCCGGGTCAACGACCTCGGCGACGACCTCGCCCGCGGCCAGGCCGAGGGCTGGATGGCCACCGCCGTCTACGCGGTGTACGACCCGTCCACCCGGCGCTGCGCCATCGCCCAGGCGGGCCATCTGCCGCCGATCCTGGTGCAGCCGGAGCAGGGCGCGGACGGAGGGGACGGCGAGGACGGCGACGGCTGCCCGGACCCGCTGCCGGGGGACGGCGGCGAGCGCTGGGAGGCCCGGCTGATCGACCTGCCCGCCGGGGTGCCGCTGGGCGTGGGCGGGGTGCGCTTCGAGACCACCGAGCTGGAGGTGCCGGACGGCACCGTGCTCGTGCTCTACACCGACGGACTGGTCGAGTCCCGCCGCCATGACATCGGCGACGGCCTGGACCGGCTGCGCAAGACGCTCTGCCGCCCGATGGACTCGCTGGAGGAGGTCTGTGACGACGTGCTGAACACCATGGAACCCGGCCGCGAGCCGGACGACGTCGCGCTGCTGATGGCCAGGCTCGGCGGGCTGCCCGCCGGTTCCACGGCCTCCTGGACCTTCCCCGCGGAGCCCAGCGCCGTCCGGCTGGCCCGCCGCCGGGTCCGGGACACCCTGGTGGAATGGGGCCTGCCGACGCTCGCCGACGTCACCGTACTCCTGGTCAGCGAGCTGGTGACCAACTCGCTGCGGTACGCGCACGGCCCGATCGGGGTACGGATGGTACGCGGCTCCTCACTGCTGGTGGAGGTCTCCGACCCGCTCCCCGACCCACCGATGGAGCGGGAGGCCACCGCCGAGGACGAGGGCGGCCGAGGCCTTCAGCTGGTGGCCCGGGCCTCACGGCGGTGGGGGACGCGGCACGGGCCGCTGGGCAAGACGGTCTGGTTCGAGCTGGCCCTGCCGTGACTGCGGCGATGGTTCACGAGTGTGGTTCCGGGTATGCCGAAGACGCGGGAGCGAGGAACGCATTCGTGGTGTCACGGGGACCGACCCCGTCCGCCACGAGCCGAGATGATGCTGTGATCGACAAGACCGTGTGCTGGACGGTCGTCATGCTGAATACTCGGCTCCAACCGGTCCATGTGTGCTGAGCTGGAGGGGTCGGGCGAGTGAGCGACATGCCAGCGAGGGCGGTTCCGCCCCGAGACGACACGGACGCGGTCACCGCGGTCTGGCAGTCGAGCCCGCCCGGTTCGATCTACGACTACATACGCGTGGCGTCCTTCTCGCTGGACCGCGACGGCAAGATCGACCAGTGGAGCGAGCGCGCCGCCGAGTTCTTCGGGGTCCCCGCCGAGCAGGCACTCGGCCGCGACCCGGTCGCCGCCTTCGCGCCGCGCGACGTCCAACCCCGCGCGCGCGAACGCCTCTCGGAGATCCTGGACGGCCGCGAGTGGACCGGCCTGGTGCCGTACGAGGACGCGTCCGGCGCGCGCGGGCTGGCCGAGGTCTATGTGATGCCCGCCGACCGCGGCGCGCTGTGCATCGCGGTGGACGTGGCCACACTCCGTCAGATCGAGACCGATGTCGCCGCCTCCCAGGCGGTGTTCGGCCAGTCCCCGATGGGCTTCGTGCTGTTCGACACCCATCTGCGGCTGATCCGGGTCAACGACCGCTTCGCCACCGTCTTCGGCCGCCCCGCCGACGAGCACCGCGGGCGCGGCCCGCACGACTTCCTGTCCCGGGTGGAGGCCGACCGGCTCTCCGCCGCGCTGCGGCAGGTGCTGGAGACCGGCGAGCCGGTGCTGGACATGCCGCTGGTCGGCACCGTGCCCGGCGACCCCGCCAGGCGGCGCTGGTCGATGTCGCTCTACCGGCTGCACAGCGGCTCCGGACGGCCGATCGGCGTCGCCGGACTGGCGATGGACGTCACCGGACGACAGCGCGCCGAGCGCGAAGCCGCGCACGCCCGCCGCAACCTCGCGCTGCTCAACGAGGCGGGCGCCAGGATCGGCACCTCGCTCGACCTGGAGACCACCGCACGCGAACTCCTGGACGTGGCCGTCCCGCACTTCTGCGACCTCGCGTCCGTCGACCTCTACCAGGCGCTGCTGTCCGGCGCCGAGGACCTGGCGGGCACCACCGACGGCAGCGGCGAGGTACGGCGGGTGGCGTTCGCCAGCGCCGTGTCGGACGCGCCGGTCGCGATGGCCGGGGACGACGACGACATGTCCGAGGAAGGTCCGGTCTCGGTCGGCGCGGTGCACCGCTACCGGTTCAGCTCCGCCAGCGCCCGCGCGCTGCGCACCGCCCAGCCGCAGGTGATCGACGGCGACGGCGGCCCGGACCTGGGCGGCACCCTGGTGCAGTCCACGCTGGTGGTCCCGATGGTCGCCCGCGACACCGTACTCGGCCTGGTGCAGTTCTCCCGGGCCAAGGGCAGCGAGCCGTTCGTGGAGCGCGACCGGATGCTCGCCGAGGAACTCGCGGGCCGCGCCGCGGTGTTCATCGACAACGCCCGGCTCTACCGGCGCGAGCACGAACGCGCGCTGATCCTGCAGCGCAGCCTGCTGCCCCCGGACGACCCCGAGGCCGCCGGACTCGACATCGCCTGCCGCTATCTGCCGGGCAGCATGGAGACCGAGGTCGGCGGCGACTGGTTCGACGTCATCGAACTGCCGGGCCACCGCACCGCGCTGGTCGTCGGCGACGTGATGGGCCGCGGGCTGCGGGCCGCCGTCGCGATGGGCGAACTGCGCACCGCCGTACGCACCCTGGCCATGCTCGACCTCGAACCGGCCGATGTGCTCACCGCGTTGGACGAGGTCGCCCGCGGCCTCGGCGCCCCCGCGCAGGGCCGCACCCGGCGCGCCAAGGACCGCGGCGGCGCCGACCTGTCCGAGGTGTACCTGGCCACCTGCGTCTACGTGGTCTACGACGCGGTCACCCGGAGGTGTTCGATCGCCAACGCGGGTCATCTGCCGCCCGCGGTGGTCGAGCCGGGCGAATCGCCGCTGCTGCTCGAAGTGCCCAAGGGCGTGCCGCTGGGGGTCGGCGGCGAGCCCTTCGAGGAGATCGAGGTCGAGCTGCCCGAGGGCACGCTGCTCACCCTCTACACCGACGGCCTGGTGGAGTCCCGCAACCACCCGCTGGACGAGGGCCTGGACGCCTTCCGCGCCTCGCTCGCCGGACCGCCGCGGCCCCTCGAGGACATCTGCGACCACGTCCTGGCGACGCTGGACACCGCGCACGGCGAGGACGACATCGCCCTGCTGATGGCCCGCATCCGCGGACTGCCCGCCGAGCAGGTCGGCGACTGGACGCTGGAGCCGCGCCCCACCTCGGTCGCCCGCGCCCGCGAGCTGGCCCGCGGACAGCTCCAGACCTGGGGCCTGGACGAGCTCGCCGACACCACGGAACTGCTCGTCAGCGAACTGGTCACCAACGCCCTGCGGCACGGCTACGGCGACATCCGGCTCCGCCTGCTGCTCGACCGCACCCTGGTCTGCGAGGTCTGGGACAGCGCCCTCGTCCAGCCCCGCCGCCGCCGCGCCCGCGACACCGACGAGGGCGGCCGCGGCCTTCAGCTCGTCACGATGCTCAGCGAGAGCTGGGGCAGCCGCCGCACCCACCGCGGCAAGACCGTCTGGTTCGAACTCGCCCTCCCCGGCGAGGGCTCCCCGGCGGCGGGCCCCTCGGTGGAGGACCTGCTCAGCATGTTCTGACGGCTCGCCTCAGAAGCCCGTTGCCGCCAGGCGGGTGCGGGTGGCTTCGCCGCCGAAGGTGGCCGGGGTGGTGCTGTTGGGGGGCTTGCCCAGCAGGATGCCGCCGAGGAGGGCGGGCGTGCGGGCGTCGGCAGGCTGGGGGAAGGCGTCGATGTCCCTGCGGGCCTGGGACTGTGCCTCGCGGGCGAGCCGGTCGGCCGCCTGGGCGTGGGGGAGCGCGTCGGCGGGGTCGTCGGTCGCCAGGGTGTCGGCCAGCCGGAGCCGCCGTTCGGCCTCGGTGAGCCGGGTACGGGCCTGACTGCCGATCGCGCCGCGGTGGGTGGTGACCAGGTCCCGGGCCGCGCCGACCTCCGCGCGGGCCGTCAGCAGCGCGCTGTCCAGCACACCACGCGCCCGCCCCGGCGCCTCGCGACCCGCCTCGTCCTCCGCCTCGTCCCGCGTCTCGCCGGGCGCGGGCTTCCGTGTCGCGTCCCGCGTCTCGCCGGGCCCCGGCTTCCCCGTCTCGTCGCGCACCGCGGTCGCCTCCGTCACCCGCCGCAGCGCGGCGATCGGATCGTGCCGCCCGGCCGCCAGCTCCTCCCGTACGGCGTGCGCCGCCGGCTCGTCGGAGGCGGAGGCGGAGGCGAGGGCGTCCCGAAGCGCGTTGTCCGCCTCCCGCAGGTCCCGCGCCCGGCGGATGACGGCGTCGGCGAGCACCGCGGCCTGGGCCAGCGCGCCCTCGGCGGCCCGGAGGAAGGCCGCCGCCCGGCTGCGGTCGATGCCGAGCGCGGGCCGCGCCTGGTCGAGCCCGGTGTGCGCGAACTCCAGCAGGTCCCTGGCCCGCGCCGGATGCCCGGCGACCGGTGCCAGCGCGGAGTCGGCGTACGCCTGCGCCGCCGGGGCCAGCGCCGCCTCCGCGGCGGCGATCCGGCCCGGCAGCGCCGTCGCCCGCGCCTCGGCCCGCTCCAGCGTCTCCGGCGCCTGCGCCTCCAGGGCCCGCAGCCGGTCGAACGCCTCCGACTCCGCGTCCAGCCGCCGGTCGGCCTGAGTGCAGCGGGACAGGATCTCGTCGAGCATCTGGCGCCGCGTGGCGTCGTCGTCGGCCGGATAGCCGTCGTCGAGCCGCTGCCGCAGCCGGAAGGCGGCCGCCAGCTCGCTCCTGGCGTAGTCGACGGCCTCGACGAACGGCTTCACCGCCTCGTCGCCGACCTGCGCCGCCGCCAGGCCCACGTCCTCGTCGCTGGTGCGCACCGCGTCGTCGGTCGCCACCAGCACCTGCCTGGCCTGGTCGTCCAGCTCCGGCAGCGGGGTCGGCCGCGGCGCGCCCCAGCCGCGCTCGCCCGGCCGCGGCCGCCGCCCGCCGGGGCGGGTCGAGGGGATGATCTCCGGGCCGTCCCTGCCGCGCCGCCTGCGGACCGCGAACACCATCAGCGTGCCGAGCACCCCGACGGCCACCACCGGCACCCACAGGTCACCGGCGCCGTTGGACGAGGCCGCGCTGCCACCCGGGTCCACGGCGCCCGGGGTGATCGCGGGCGCGGTCACCGGCCGCCCGCCCAGCACCGCGTCGTAGCCGTACGCGGCCCCCGTCGCGGCGCCCGCCCAGTCGCTCTGCCGCAGCGCCGGCTCCACCGCGGCGCCGCTCACCTCGCTGAGCTGGGCCGGGGTCAGCCCCGAGTCCTGGTCGGCGGAGATGGCGTAGCGCCGGTCGTGGGTGGCCACGGCGAGCAGGATGTCCCGCCGGCCGAGGCCGTTGCTGGTGGCGGTGGCGTTCGCCCAGTCCTGCGGGGTGCGGCCGGAGAAGCCGTTCACGTAGACCACGAAGAGCTGGATGCCGCGGTCGTCGTAGAGCTGGTCGAGTGCGGCCGTCACCTGTGCGGTGCGGCCGCCCAGCGCCGCGACCCGGTCGGTGACGGCACCCGTGCGCGACAGCGTCACCGGATCGTCGGCCCGCGCCGCGCCGACCACCCCGGGCACCAGCCACAGGGCGCCGAGCGCCGCAACGATCCCCGCGACCCGTCGCATCCGCACCGCGCCTTTCGCCCCGCCACGGCTCCACCGCGTGGCTCCTTTTCGGAGGCTAAGCGCGCACCGCCCGTGCCGCGACCGGAGATCGGTCGCG